>JANJTQ010000305.1 GCA_024711005.1 Opitutaceae bacterium
CCCGACGAGGTCGTCGGGCCTCCAAGCCGAACCCCCGCCCAAACCTAACGGAGTAGTGCTAGTGGCTCGCTCCCACTTTCGAGCCATCGCCAGCAAGCGGGCTTCACTCAACCAAGCCGAAGCCTTCGGGGACCTGCAGGAATGCCCCCGAAGACTGCAACACCGGCAGGCCATCCGCGTCCGCTCCGGTCCTTGGAAAAACGCGCCGCCTTCGCGATTGTCCTAAATCCACCGCGATCCGGTCGATTAAAGGAACGTCAGATCGAATACGCCGCCTCCCGCGCAGCCGATCATCTTCCGACCGGAGACACCATCATCCGGCCGGCCCTGCGAGCCCGCGCCCCATTTTTTGGGGCGCGGGATTCTGCACTATCCCGGGCGGGACCGCCTTGGCGTAGTCCCGTCTGGGCGAATTCAAGGACGTGACGCGTGCGCGCCTTGATCCTACCAACGTATGAAGTCCCAATCACGGTCTTTGCCACCCTTCGCACCTTTGCCGCCCACGGTCGCCGCGCTCTTCGGCACGGTGATGCAGAGGGTCTCGACGGTCTTATTACCGGCGGCATCGCAGGCCATGACTTTGATCGTGTAGATGCGCCCCTCCCCGCGGCCACACTCGGCACGGAGTTTCACCGTCAGATCCCCGGTGATCCGGATATCGCTGGCGACGTCACCGCCGCCCAGACCGCTGTCCGGCTCGCTGCTGGTGACCTTGACGATCTTCAGCGAAGTCACGCCGACGTTGTCCCAGGCCTTCGCGCTGACGGTGACCGTGACCAGCTTGTGGTTCGTCGGCCAGAGCACCGACGGCGACGCCTTGAGCTTCTTGATGACCGGCGACGTGCAATCCTCGATGCGCAATGTGCCGCACGTCCAGCCGGTGTAGTTGGGACTCACTACAGTCGCCCGAACCTCATAGGTTCCAATCTCCGTCGGAGGGTAGACGCTGCCGTCATAGGTGAGCTTGACCGGCAGCCCCGTCGGATTGGTCGTCACCGAGACCGGTTTCGGCAAACCGTCGTAGGACTGCTTCAGGTCGCCGAGCGTGATCACCGCCCGGGCTTTCGCGATCTTCAGCTTGAGTACCGCGAAGCCTGTGCCGGCGCTGTTGCCCGCTCCAATATCCACCCAGAACAATCCGGCCTTCCATGGCGTGCCCCAGATCTTGCCGTTCACCGGGTTAAGATAGAGACCCCGCGGCAGACCCTCCGCGGCAAACTCCGTCGGGCAATTGGTCGCCTCGATCGTGTAACAGAACCGTTCGCCGTAGGTGCCGCACGCCACCGTTTCACTCGTGATCACCGGCGGACTCGCCGGAAAGATCACGCGGTCGATGCCCGTCGACGTTCCAACGTAGAGGTTGTCCGCATCGTCAAAGGCCAGACCGCTGTAATGCGCCGGAGGAGTCAGCGTGTCGTAATGGTCCAGAAATGCCCCCACGGAACCGGTGGTCGTAACCTGATTGATCGCACCAAGCCCCAAGCCGTTGACGCTCTCCGACACATACAGGGTTCCCGTGCAATCAAACGCGATATTGTTGGAATACGTGAAGGGTGCGGCGAACGTGGACCTTGCACCATCGGGGGCGATCTTCACGATCGAACTGCCGCCGATCCGCGTCTGACTGGAAGCGTAGAGATTTCCGTCCTTATCGAACGCGAGACCCACCAGCGGCTCGGGAAAGTTCGTTGCGAACGTGCTGACAACCCCATCCGGTGTGACCTTGCCGATCAGACCGCGATACTCGCTCTCGATGGCCGGCGGGATCGATTGGGAAACGTAAAGGTTGCCCTCGCAATCGAACGCCAGACCCCGCGGCCTGCTGAATCCCGTGGCAAATACCGTCACCATGCCCGCCGGGGTGATCTTGCTCACATTGCCCGATTCGAAATGAGCAGCGTAAAGATTGCCGGACGAATCGTAAGCAAGGGCCGACGGATGGCCGATGTCCGCGACAAATACACTGGCATCCCCGGCCGGCGTGACCTTGACGATCGTGCCATTCGAAACGCCGATCATCAGGTTGCCCGCCGGGTCGAACGCGAGGCCCGACGGAGACTCCACCAGCGGACCCGACACGAACGTTTCGCGTGTGCCGATCGAGAGAGTGAGCGTGGCCGTGCCGATTCCGGCGCTGTTGGTCGCCGACAGACCGACACTGAACACGCCGCTCTCCGTGGGCGTGCCGGAGATCTTTCCGGTGGTCGTGTCCACGCTCAAACCGGCGGGAAGTCCGACGGCGGCGAAACTGGATGGCGCGCCTGAAGCTTCGATTTGAAAACTAAACAAGTTGTCCATCACACCGCGCGCCGAGCGAACACTGCCGATCTCGGGGGCCTCGGTCAGCGGCGCGCCGATGCGAATGACCACGTGCGTGGAAACATTGGCCACATACAGGGCACCCGCTTGATCGAATGTTAATCCCACCGGCCCGAAGGCGGCCAGCCCGGTCACAAGCGGGCTCACGCTTCCTTCGGGAGTGATTTTATAGATGATCCCGTCGAGATAGCTCGACACATAGACCGTGCCCGCCGCGTCACAGGCAAGGCCCCACAGACTGCCGAACCCCGACGCAAACGGCGTGACGGTTCCGTCCGGCGCGACCTTGACGACCGTGCCACTGTCAAAATTGGCGACAAAAAGATTTCCCGACGGATCGAACGCAATCCCCGCGGGAAAGACAAAATCGGTACCCGATGCAAACGTGCTGACAACGCCCTCGGGCGTGACCTTTCCGATCGTATCGTCGAGACCTCTTGCGAAATAGATATTCCCCGCGCCATCGATCGCGATGCCCTCCGTGTCGACCGCACCGATGGCCAAGGTGTCCACCTCTCCTTCCGGCGAAAACTTCATCAGATCCCCGAACAGGTTGTCGGAGGCGTAAAGGTTGCCCGCTGAATCATAGGCGAGTCCGTTCCATTGCGCGGAAGAGTCAAACGCGAGAATGCTGCTGATCCCATTCGGCGCCACCCGGACGATCTTGCCAGAACCACTGACCGCCAGATTGCCGTCCCCGTCGAACGCAAGATAGCGCGGGCCGGAAATCGCCACAGTGGTGCCCATGATTCCCATGGTGAGGGAGAGCGAAGCCGTGTCGGTGCCGTCGGCGTTCGTCGCCGAGAGTTCGATCTCATAGATGCCGGCCATCGCCGTCGTCCCGGAAATGAGGCCGGTGGCGGCATTGACACTCAACCCCGGCGGCAGACCGGTCGCGGCATAGCTGGTCGGCGTACCCGAAGCTTCGATCTGATAGCTGAAAGCGTTGCCCACCACTCCGAGCGTGGATGAAACACTGGTGATGGCGGGCTGGGCCTCCAGTGCCGCAGGAAGAAACAAAACGAGCGCGGCGAAGAGAGCGCCGCACAGCCCAAGACGAAGAAACCCGAGGGATGTATTCATAGGATTATAGCGTCCTTTCCCCGAATTTATCCACCGAAGAAAGGCAATCGGGCGGCCAGACTACGGGTCGTCTATATGGTTCCTGCCATCCATATATTTATCGATTGTCCGAGACATCCAGCTCATTATCCCCCAGTAAAATAACCCGACTCGCGCTCCATTATCCCCATGACCGTAAATAATCCGATGCGTAGCACCGGATGAACAACCCAAATCAGACCGGAACCCACCGTTAACTATAGCAAGAGAACAGTCATATATAATTCAACCAGCCGGACGGAAAAACAGATTTATATAGAAAATTATCCAACCTTGAACCCTTCAAGGACGGAACACCCCCGCCCTTCCCGCCCCTCGCCGTAGTATCGGCAGGCGCACGGTCCAACGGCAACATCCTCGCAAAAAAAACGCGGTCTTTCCTTCAGAATCACCTGCGGGGGCCGATGAGTCATCCGGGGCAATTGTCGTTTCTCAACCGGAACGCCCACGATGCACTTTCCCGACTTCCTTTCATCCGCCACCCCTCACCACTTGGTTCGCTTGGTGGCCTGTGCGCTGCTGCCCGCCTGCATCCAGGAAACAATCGCCGGCACCCAACCCCACCCGGCCTCGCGACCGAAATCCGTGCCTTACCTCCATGTGTGCCCGCCTCCTCCGTTACGTTTCGCCGAACCCGTGGAAGTCGCCGCCGATCCGGTCTCGTCCACTCCCACGGTAATCGGCCCGCCTCACCCGGCCGGCATCGTCGAGGAAATCGCCGCCATGAATCAGGAAGCGGTGATTCCCTCGCCTCCTCCCTCACCCGTCGTCACCCCCGCCCCGCCCGTTCCACCGCCTCTGGAATCCGGATCGGGAAGCCAAAGTGATGCATCCTTGGACATCGCCAGTCCGCAGATCGGCATCTCCATTCTCCCCGACGAAACTCCCCGCGAAATCCGCTCCGAGGACGTGTTGTTCTATTTTCAGTTCCCCGCCTCCGCGCCTTCCAGCGAAGCGCTCCCGCGAAGCTCCGCGACTTATCGGCAACAATGAAGCTCTTCGTTTTCGCCCTGTGCGTTGTCCCGCCGCTGCTCCCGTTTCGCGTCGTCGCGGATGACCCCGTTGCAGTCGAAGCCCCACCCGCGCATCCCGAACCGGTCGCCGTTCCCGCGCCCCCGGTCGACAACCCCGACGCGCCCGAAACCCAAGCCGCGGCAATCAGGGAAGTCGTCAGCATGCTCCGCATCGGCGACACGAAACTCCAACAACAAGACTGGGAATCCGCCCGGATCGCCTACAATCAGGTCCTCGCCGCCACTCAGTCCGCCACACCTGAGCAGACGCGCGCAGCGCTGCTCGGCCTCGCTCGAGCCCACCGCGGAGATCTCCGGCTCACCAAGGCCTGCGCCGTCTACGAGCGTTACCTCAAAAATTATCCGGGCGACGAGCACCTGCCGGTGGTCTACCTCGAACTCGGTCGCTGTCTGCGCGCCCTCGGGGCACATCGCCTGGCCATCGGGCGTTTTTACAGCGTGCTGAACACCACGCTCAAACTCTCCGAAGAGGGCGCCGACACCTATCGGCAGCTCGCCCGCACCGCCCAGTTTGAGATCGCCGAAACCCACTTCCAGTCGGGCGACTACGAGGAGGCGTTCACGTTCTACTCCCGGCTCAGGCTTCTCGATCTTGCACCGGTCGATCGCGCCCGCGCCGCCTTCAAATCCGCCTACGCCCTTACCCTGCACGGCGACCACGAACAATCCGCCACCCACCTGAGCGCCTACCTTCGACTCTATCCCGACGGAGAGGACGCCGCCGAGGCCCGCAATCTCCTCGCGCTGGCTCTCCGGCGCCTCGGTCGCTCCCAGGAATCCCTCGCCGTGACCCTCGAGCTGCTCAAAATCGAAAAATCCCGGACCGACGTCTCCCCAAACACCTGGACCTATTGGCAGCGCAAGACCGGCAACCAGCTCGCCAACGAGTTTTACGAACAGGGCGACATCATCGCCGCGCTCACCATTTACCAGTGTCTGCGCGACCTCGGCGGTCCGCCCGAATGGCTGTTGCCAGTTCAATATCAGATCGGCCTCTGCCAGGAACGGTTGCAACAAACCGCTCTCGCACGCACGACCTACCAGAGCATCCTTGACTCTCTTCGTATCCCTCCGGCTGATACCGGGAAGAGCCCCGCGATTCTTCAGGATATCGACGCCATGGTGACGTGGCGCCTGAAGCATCTTGCCTGGCTCGAATCCACCGAGAAACAATCACGGTTGTTCACCTCTCCCCCGGGCCCGAGCGTAAGTTCGGACATCTCCCGTCCTTCTCCTTCCGTAGCCGCCACGCCCTGACCCGCCCCGCCCCCATGTCGGACCTCCTTCGCGATCACCTCCTCGTCTGTGACGAACTCCACCACCTCGCCATCAAGGAGAATTGCTTTCTCAAGCAACAGCAGCGTATCCCCGAGCCGTCGTTGATCGAGCGCCATCAGGCCTTGATCGACCGGCTGGAAGCCAGTCTTTCCCGACTGCGCAACGGCGAGGCCGCACAGGTTCCCGCCGATTCCACGCTGCGCGCAAATCGTGCCACCGTGATCGAGCAGGCCCGCGGCCGGTTGCTCCAGATTCTTCACTTGCTCCGCGAAAATGAACAACTGGTCCTCCGTCACAGCCTGGGCCCGGTCCGTGTATCCACACCCGTGACGCCCCCGTCCGTAAGCCGCCTGCAAAAGATCTATGAACAACATGCGGGGTGATCCCTTGGCTGTTTCCACCCGGATCGTTTTGTTCGGGGACAACGATGCGCTGCCGCACCTGCTCCTCGCCACCGATCTGGTCGAGGATCTGGAAGTCGTCCGTTCCGTGGCGGAGATGGATGCGATCATCCCCGCGCTCAGATCGGGCTGGGTATTCATCTCCGAATACACCGGCGGCGAATCGCTGCCGGATGTGATCCACGGGCTCCGCCCGCGCCTCCCGCGTTGCCGGCTGGTCGCGCTCAGCCCGATGGACGACAGCGACCACGTCGTCGCATGCCTCCGTGCCGGTGCCGACGACTTCCTGTCCTTCCGCTTCCCCATACAGCTTCCCGCCCGGCTTTCCCGCGTGTTCGCCGACTTCCACCTCAATCGTCCGCGCCGGTCGATGGACAAACGGTTCAAAACCCTCGCCGACGCCGCACCGGCCCTGGTCTGGATCACCGACGACTCCGGCAATTTCATCCATTTCAATCGCCCGTGGCTCGACTTCACCGGCCGTCGCGTGGAGGCCGAACTGGGGCAAGGTTGGCTCAATGCCCTTTTACCCGAGGACCGATCGCGCTTCTGCAACGAATTCGAGGATCATTTCAAACAACGCGAACCGTTCAGGATCGATTTTCGTCTGCGTCGTCAGGACGGGCTTCTCCGATGGCTCACCTGCCAGGGCATTCCCCACTACGAGGACGACGAGTTCTTCACCGGCTACATCGGGTCCTGCCTCGATATCAGCGAGCAACACGAAGCCGAGACGCTCCTCGCCTACCGCGCCATCACCCAGGCCGCCTTGGCGGGGTTCGGCCGCTTCGCCCTGAGCCAGCACAATCTCCAGGAGATCCGACAAGAAGCCGCCTGCCTGCTCTGCGACATCCTGCAACTCGAGTTCAGCGAGGTTCTGCTCTTCGATCCGCCCGCGTCCGACACGTTGGTCCCCGCTTTCATCAACGGCTTCCCGGCCGGTTTCGTCCATGCGCCGGCCAA
>JANJTQ010000328.1 GCA_024711005.1 Opitutaceae bacterium
GCCGTTTTCCGTATAAAGTTTTTCACCAAGTGATCGGCCAACGTGTCGTTGTTTTCCGGGTGTTACACGTCAAGCAAGCTCATGGCCCGCTCCCGACATCGGAATAAATCATCCGCTCCTTACTGGGCCCGGAACCACACCAACCATGGCTTACCCGCCCGGCGCGGTGGGGATGTTCATGCACTCATCTACAGCAATCAGGCTTCACTCATTATCTCGACCGGAGCGCCGCGAAATTCACGATCGATCTGCTCCTGCCCCCCATGGACCGCGCTCCGGTCATTTCGATCATAGTCCCCGCCTTCAATGAAGAGAAGCTTCTCGCCTCATCGCTTCAGGCCGTGAAGGCGTCCGCGCTCGCCTTCACCGAGGCCGGTCTCTCGTGGGAACTGGTTGTTTGCGACAACAACTCCACCGATCGCACGTCCGAGATTGCCCGGGCCGAGGGGGCGAAGGTTGTGTTTGAGCCCACCAATCAGATCGGACGAGCTCGCAACACCGGAGCCGCCGCCGCCTCAGGCCAATGGCTCCTCTTCATTGACGCCGATTCGCAGCCCTCTCGTGCCTTGCTCAAGGATGTGGCGAAACTCACCTGCCGCTCCGATGTGCTGCTGGCTGGGGTGACGATTGCGCTGAATGGGGGAGCGCTTGTTTTCAAACTCGCCTGTCGACTCTGGAACACGATGAGCCGTCTCCGGCGACTGGTGGCGGGTTCATTTATCCTCGTGCGTGCTGCGGCGTTTCACGAAGTCGGTGGCTTCGACCTGAAGTTCTTCGCCGGCGAAGAGCTCGATCTCGCGCTCCGGCTTCAAAAAATCGTCGGACGTCGTGACCGACAACGGACGGTCATCCTCCACCGGCATCCGCTCATCACGTCCGCGCGCAAGCTCAGCCTCCACCGCAAAGGCGAGATGGGGCGCTTCCTCCTCAAATCCATATTCCGTCCCATGAAAACCACCGCGAGCCGGGACGATTGCTCCATGTGGTATGACGGGCGCCGCTAGCACAAATCCGAGCCCTTGAGCGCAAGTCGAACCGCGAGCAAACTAACAAAATACGGCCAGTCCCGTTCCATCAACCGATGGGGACCATCGAACCGATGGGGTCCCATCGAACCGATGGGGTCGCACCGAGTATTGTTGTATTTCACCTCCACTCCACCCGTTCAGCACCCACGCGCGAACGAGCACATTCCACCGCGGTGCTCCTCGGTCCGAAGTGGAAGCCCGTTTGCGCCATCCGAATGAGATGGCTTCAGCTGATCCGGCCCGCCGCAGAATCCGACTTGGCCACTGCTCGCGACGGGGTTGATCAAAAATTAGAATGCAGGCTCACACGTTCCTCACCGGGCAGGAAAACGAAGCGACGCAGCTCCCGGGTTTACTCGCGCAAATTTTTTATCCACGGTGCTGACTGTGTATACCCTGATCCCCGATCGGCACCGGCAAGCACGCCGGGCTTCTTCATCCTTTTCTGTTTTTGAACAACCGGCCTCATGGCGCGGCCGAGTGGCTCGGTCGTTAGGTGTGGCACTGACGCTGGTCATGGCGGGTTCCGTTCGTGCTCAGTCGGACGAGACCGCCGCCTTCGGACGCAGCGACCGCGGCACAGGGGCATTGGTGGGAATTTTCTACGACCTGAAACAAACCCAGCAGCGCAAACCGCTTCCTGGTTCCCGGGACAATTACGCCAAGATCGTGGACCGGTTTCTCGTTTCAGGTTTCGACGAGGCGCTCTTGAACCAGTATTTCCGCGCGGGCCGTCCGCTCTACACCACACAGATCATCACCGGCTTGATCAAAGCGGATGCCGCGCCCAAGGCCTTCGGCGTCGCGGAGGTGGTCAAGCCCAGCTACTGGCTCATTCATTACAAAGGACAGATCGTTCCGCCTGAGAATGGAAGTTACCGATTCGTGGGCTTTGCAGACAACGTTCTGGTGGTGGCGGTCAACGGCCGGGTGGTCTTGGTGAGCAATCTCAAAGGAACCGAGCTTCGCACCATCGGATGGAAACCGACGGCCAAGAACGAGCCGAAGCCGGCCGCGGAACCCAGATCGAACTATGGCGACTGGGTGGACCTCCGGGTCGATCAGCCGGTGGATGTCGATATTCTGATTGGCGAACGTCCGGGCGGCGCCTTCCACGCCACGCTGCTTTATCAGAAGAAAGGCGAGATCTACCCCTTGAACAAGAAAGGCGAGATCATCCTGCCGCTTTTCCAAGTCGCGCCGCTCCCGATGGCGGACAAACGCTTTCTCACGGATCGCGCTCCGTGGAAGTGCTTCGACTGATACGTGTCAAAGCCACCGGATTCACCCGCGATTCCGACGTAGGCCGCCCGTTCGCGGGCGACTCCCGCGTCCTCACCCTCGGTCTCCGGGTTCTTCGCGTGCACGACCGCGCTCGCTACAAAGACCTGGCCGACGTGAAGCGATTTCTGCGCTCGTTCGCGGCCATAACTCAGTTTGAACGACTCTAAATGGTCGGCGAGCCCGGCAACAGGTCGCCGAATGGGACTACCGTTTATGGCACACCAATACCACTTCGTGTACGCCCTCGGTCGGCATGAGACCGGGGACGAACGTGAGCTTCTTTTGGAACAACATGCCCAGCGGCATGAACACCCAGTTGTACCAGTGGAGGGCTTGCCGGCGCTTCCGGGTGAGCATCCGCACGCCGTAATCCAGCAGACGGGGATTGTTGGGCTGCATGCCAAACACCGCACTTTTCTCGATCACAAATCCGTACTCGGTGAGCAACGCCTGCAACACGGCGGGATCATAACGCCGTGCATGCCCCACGCAGGCATCGAAGGTTGTCCAGTGCGATGCATGCAGGGGCACCGAGCAGAGGAGCACCCCACCCGCCTTAAGCACACGAGCGAGTTCGGTCAGTACCTGACGATCGTCTTCGACGTGTTCAATCACATCAAAGGCCGCCACCAGATCGAACTGCTCGCGGGCAAACGGCAACGCGGTGATTTCGCCCACCACGGCCCGCCCCTCGCGCGCGTTCAGTTGGGCAACCGCCACCGCGCTGAGATCAACAAAATGAGTACCGGCCACCGGCAGTCGCGGACGCAATCCCGGGCCGATCTCAAGACGGGCCGTCGACTGTGGAAGCAAACCGGAAACCAATGGCCAGGTGTTGAACCGTTCCGGACGCTCCAGGGAGGTAGCGGCCCAAAGTGCATTGTAAAAATCTCGATTGATGGCGGTCAGATCGCGTAGCGGGCGAACCGAAGATTCAGGCATTCACGGATGCTGCGCACCCGCGTTGAAAGAACCAGCAATTATCTCGACCGAGGGCATCCAAAACGGTCCATCATGGAATAAGCCGCTGCTGCCATCCCTGCCAACTCCCGGAGGAATGGGGCGGGGTGCGCAGTTCAACAAGTGCGCTCCAGCCACTGCAGAGCAGAGCGCGTGCGCCTAATGAGTTCGGGTCGACTGCATTGCCAGTTAACCCAGCCCGGGGGACCGGGGATTTCCGTCAGACGAAAAACAATTCAGCACTTGCTTAATTAAGTTTTATCTTAATTAATGTCGGTATGCAAAGTTTGGCCGCCATCGCCGATCCCACCCGCCGCCGGATTGTGGAGCTGCTCGCCGTACGCGAACGGACCGCCGGCGAACTTGTCAAAGAATTCGACATGAGCGCTCCGGCAATCTCCCAGCACTTAAACGTGCTACGTGAAGCCGGCCTCGTGACCACCCGAGCCGAAGGCCAGTCGCGCATCCAGGCGCTCAATCCCGACGGCTTCGATGACCTCGAAGCCTGGCTCCAAAAAACGCGCGCGGTCTGGTCCCACCGCCTCGACGCCCTTGAGCGGGAGTTGCGCGCGGAAGACGCGGCCAACGCCCGCAAAACGAAAAAGAAAACTTCACCATGAACACCAACGAACAATACGGAGAATTCACCGGTCCCGCCGAAGTGCGAATCGTGCGCACCCTGCCGGGCCCCATCGAGCGCGTCTGGGACTATCTTACGGTTCCGGAAAAACGCGCCCGCTGGTTTTGCGGCGGCGTGCTTGAGCAGAAGACGGGGGGCAAAGTCGAGTTTGCCATGGTTCACAAAAATATCGCGCCCGACGAGACGCCTCCGGCGGAATATGCCAAGGTGCAGGATCCCGGGGTGACCTTCGAGGGGCGCGTGCTCCAGTGCGAACCGCCTCGGCTGCTCGTGTATACGTTTGGCAGCGAGGACTCGGTCGTGACCTTCGAACTGACACCGCAAGGCCGGCAGGTGTTGTTGGTCCTCACCCACCGCACCCGTGGCCCCGAGGAACAGGCCGAACTCGGCAACTACGCTTCGGGTTGGCACACCCATCTCACTCTCCTTGTCGCGGAACTTGAAGGCGCTCCTCGCCCCCCGTTCTGGGCGACTCACGCAAAGCTCAAGCCCGAGTACGAAAAGCGCCTGATCGCCACGCCGGAGAGCTAAACTATTCGGAAGTCCCCGGTCGGGACGCCCCTCTCATCACCTACGTCAGACTCAACCAAGGCCACTGCCTTGCCCATCGCCAACCTGTCCTGAATCCACCCGCTCAATCGTCGTTATAGATAGAAGCCCACATCCCATGAAAACGAATCCCTTCAAAAATCCGACCATCGTCTCCCCTGAAAAATGGCTCGCCGCCCGTCGTGAATTCCTGCGCGAAGAAAAAGAACTCACCCGGCTGCGCGATCAACTCGCCGCACGTCGTCGAGAACTGCCATGGGTGAAGGTCGACAAGGCCTACACCTTCGAATCACCCGGCGGTCGCGTGTCGCTGGCCGATTTATTTGAAGGTCGCAGCCAGCTCGTCGTCTACCACTTCATGTTCGGTCCCGGTTGGGAGGAAGGCTGCAAGAGCTGCTCCTTTGTGTCCGATCACCTCGCTCCCGCCGTGGTGCATCTGCAAGCGCGCGACGTGGCGTTCGCGGCCATTTCGCACGCACCCCTCGCGGAGTTTACGCCGTTCAAGACTCGGATGGGTTGGACGTTCAACTGGGTGTCCGCTTACGACAGCGATTTCAACCACGACTACCACGTGTCCTTCACCGCCGAGGAGATGGCGAAGGGCAAGGTCTACTACAACTACGACCTTCGTGAATTTCCGGTGGAGGAGGCGCCGGGGTTGAGCGTCTTCGCCAAGGACGCCGAGGGTAACGTCTATCACACGTATTCGACCTACGCCCGCGGCCTGGATCCGTTAATCGGCACCTACGCCGTACTCGACCTCGTACCGAAGGGTCGCGACGAGGATTCGGAAAACACAATGAGTTGGGTCCGGTATCATGATCGTTACGATCAACCCGCCGATGCCGTCGCAACGCACTGAGTTTTGTCCTCGCGCGGTCCGCTGGCTGTTGCCGGCGGCGCTGCTCGCGATCACGCCCAAATGCGTCCTGTGCGTGCCCGCGTACGCGGGCATTGGTGCCGCGATCGGACTGGGCGCTCCGGATATCTGCGGCACCTCGACCGGGTCGATGGCCTCGTGGACATCCGCGCTCGCGTGGCTCGGCGTCGCCATGGGACTCGGCGCGTTGGGACTTCTCGCGAGTCGCCGATGTCAGTTTCAGCGCTTGATCTCGAGCCGCGTGTCGCCGGAGGCCTCTCGCGTGAGGTGCCAGTCGATTTCGGTGATTTTTTCAAGAAACGCCTCGTCGTGGCTCACCAGCAGCATCGCGCATGGGCAATCCGCCAGCGCCTCCTCCAGGCAGAGAATGCCGGGCAAATCCATGTGATTCGTCGGCTCGTCCATGACGATAAGATGCGGTCCTCGCACGATGCCGATAGCGAGGAGGAGCTTGCGCACTTCGCCCGGACTCGGCAACGCACTCTCCAACAGTCGCGCAGGACGCGAACCGAGCCGGCTGATCGTCGTCATCACCCGTCCGCGTTCGTCGTTCGGCAGGCGTTTGATCGCCTCAAGCAGCGCACGCGAATCGTCTGCGGAGATTTCCTGAGGCACGGTCACGCACTTCTCCACCGGCAACTGCAGGTGCGCGAGCAGGTGCCGGATCAAGGTGCTCTTTCCGAGCCCATTCGCGCCCGTCAGCGCGATGCGGCTCGTGCCTCCGATCTCAAGGTCGGGAAAATGCAACTGCCGACCGCCGCCCAAAGGCAGGCTGCCCGCCGGCAACCGCAGTAAAAAATCCCTCGGCATGTAAGATGCGCCATCCACCCAGATGCCGGTTTCGTAACGTTTCTTCACCGCGATTTCGGAGCGTTGTGTCGCCAGCTTTCCCGCCCGCTGGTTCATTTGCGCGACCATTTTTCCAGCGTAGGCGTCTTTGCCGGACATCTTGGCGAGGTTTCGCATGGCGCGGCCGTCATGATCGTGAGCCGGGATTTTGATCTGTTTGGAACCACGCGACGCCGCAGCCTTCTGGTCGGCGACGATTCGACGCCGCTGGGCTTCGGCGCGAAGACGGTTTTCGGTCCGGCGCAACACGTCGTCGGCATGTCGGGCGGATTTTTCCTCGTTGTCCTGTTGCTCCATCGCCTCCGTCACGCCGCCCGGCCGCATCACGGCCTCGGGCGGATCGATGACCAAACACTGAGCGCAAAGTTCGTCCAGCAGCGCGCGGTCGTGGCTCACCAGCAGCCCGATGCCGGCAAACTCCGTCAGCGCCCGTATCAGCAAGCGGCGCGCATCCGCGTCAATGTGGTTGCTCGGTTCGTCCAAGGCCAGCACCGCAGGCTCGCGCCAAAGCGCCACCGCGATCTGGGCGCGCTTGCGTTCGCCGTGACTCAGTGTGGACCAACGCTCCGGCCAGTCCTCGCTCACGCGCAGACGCGCCTTGAGCACGGTGGCGTCGGGTGCCCAGATAAAGTCCTCGAAGAACTCGGGTGGATCGTCGGTGCGTTGCGCAACGTACAGAGCCAATCCCTGGCTGTGCACCGATCCGCTCTGCGCGGCGAGTTCTCCGGTGGCGACCTTCAACAAAGTGGTCTTGCCCGCGCCGTTGGGCCCGACGACTCCGGTCCATCCCGGCGGAAATTGCACGGTGAGATCACTGAAAAGGGGCGTGGTCATGCCCGGATGCGCGAACTCGACTGATTGAAG
Source organism: Opitutaceae bacterium (assembly GCA_024711005.1). Lineage (GTDB taxonomy): Bacteria > Verrucomicrobiota > Verrucomicrobiia > Opitutales > Opitutaceae > Rariglobus. The sequence goes on from JANJTQ010000328.1 coordinate 7,055, forward strand.
TGCCAACTGGGCGGATGCCATGCCGGCCATACTGAATCCGTCCGATCTGTCGGCAACCCCGAGTAGTCAGTCGGGCCATTTATCCATGTAAATGACCGTGAATTGAAAGTACGGAGGGATCGCTGGCTGTTCGGTTAGGCGCTCGTCCATCGCAGCTTCTCACGCCCGACGGAGAGCAAAAGCTCCATCCCGTCCTCGACCCCGCTTACATGCCTCGACCAAACAACCGATCGTGATCCCGCCTTGAGTCCCGACGCGAGGTCCAGACATCGTCCCTCCGATCGAACGTTGCACACAATGGACCTGAATGCATTGGCGCGGGACACTCCTCCACCTGATCGACGTGGGCTCTCCAAACCTCCATCAACAAAGCGGCAATTTCGGCCTTGGTATTGTCCTTGCGAATGAAAGCGTTGCTCTCGGCGGCAATGGCGTCCTCCACCGTTTGACGAATGGTCAGTGAGGTGAGCATGACGATGGGACACGTGGCCCCACCGGCGCGTAACCGTCGAAGCGTTTCAATGCCATCAATACCCGGCATGTTAATATCCAGAATCACGAGCACGGGTTTTGGACAAAGCGAGTGGAAGAGTGTGATCGCCGCCTCTCCGCATGCCGCCTGATGAATGATCGCCGGACCGAGTGTCTGCACAATGAGACCGAGGAACAGGCGGACGTGGGGCTCATCGTCCACGATCAGGACGTTACCTGTCAGTTGCATGGTAGTACGGGGAGAACGAAGCTAAAAACGCAGCCGCCTTCCGGGTGGTTGACCGCACCGATTGATCCACCGTGGAGATCGATAATTTTCCGACAGATAGCCAAGCCGAGACCCGTGCTTTTTTCACCGGAGGTCGTACACGCGGACAGCCGGCTGAACTCCCGGAAGAGACGGTCTCGCTCGGCTGCGGGAACGCCCGGGCCTTGATCTCGCACCGAGAAGCGCACACAGGGGCCTGTCTCGGGGCCGGCAGGCAGTGACTCAATCGCCACGCTGATACAAGAGCCAGGCGGAGAATATTTGATCGCATTGCTCAGGAGGTTGTCGACGACTTCGCGAATACGCGTCGTATCGATCATTAGCACCGGCTCGGCGGAGACCGGGGGCTGCAGCACGATGTGAATGCCCTTGCGGAGGGCGACAACCGCCGCCAGGAAAACGGCACGCTTGGTGAAGTCACGCAACGAGGCGGGAACGAGCTCAAGTCGCAGCTTCCCCGACTCCAAAACGGAGACATCAAAGAGCTGGTTAACGAGTTTCAGCAGACTCTGACAGGCATCCCGAATGGAGTCCACGAGCTCCGTCTGCCTCGGATTGAGCGAACCGATGGAGGGCTCGAGGAGAAACTCGGCAAGTCCGCACACGGAAGAAAGCGGATTGAGAAGATCATGCGCGCACATGCTGAGCAGTTTGTCCCTGGCGGCGATGATTCCGCTGAGTTCGGCGACGAGAGCCTGCTGACGCATCAGATAGCGCCGGGCCTCCAAGTGGGCGCGGATGTGCACCAAGGCATCCCCCACGACAAGAGGGTCGGGCAGAAAATCCACGACACTCGCAGGGAAGGACTTGAAGTCGTCCACGATATCCGGCCCTCCATGCATAACTATGACCGGAGCGCACCCTTCGCCATACGCGTCGCGTAAGCGCCTGAATATCTCCACTCCGCCGATCCCACGGACGTCCAGCAACACCAAGTCTGGACGGCATACCGCGTACTCTTCCACGGCAGTCTCCCCTCTATTCACGGGACGAACACAATATCCGGCGGTTCTGAGCGCTTCCAGAAAGGTCCAATCGCGACTCCTCTCGTTCTCAACAAAGAGGATCGACTGCGTCTGAACCGGTGTAGCGACAGTTGCCATAAGACACCGTCATCGAAACGTATGCGCCTCCTCAGGCAAACTCACGGACACCTACTTTTTGCAGGTGCAAATGCTACCCGAGCCTGGGATACGCACGGTTAACGAAGCGGGCCCGGTGCGACGGTTCTGCGTAAAAAATAGTCATCGGGGAGATTTCCCGAGGAAGCTATCGGGAATGATCTCCCCGTTACCGTCGGGCGGTTCAGATCCCGTCGCGGTGCTTTCGAGGGGATCAATTGGGGATGTCGGGTTCGACGAGCTGAGCGAGCTGGGTAAGCGAATCCTGCCAGCCGAGGTAGCACATCTCCGCGGGGATAATCTCGGGCACGCCCTCCTGCACGATGTTCACGTCGGTTCCGCAGCTCACCTTCTTCAGCGTCACAGTGACCTGGATCTCCCCGGGCAAATTCGGATCATCGAACTTATCCGTGTAGCGCAAGCGTTCGTGAGGCACCAGTTCGAGATAGCTGCCACCGAAGCTGTGGCTGCCTCCCGTGGTGAAGTTGGTGAATGACATCTTAAAATTACCGCCGACCCTCGCATCCAGGTGATGAACTTTGCAGGTGAAACCGTGCGGCGGCAGCCATTTGCTCATGGCATCGGCATCGAGAAATGCTCGATAGACTTTTTCAGGTGTCGTGCGAACGACGCGGTGAAGGCGGATGGTGTGGGTAGGCATGATAAGGGATTCCTTTGAATAGGGGTGATAGTTTTATCGTTCCAATGACTCAACGAACCAGACCGCCCCGGGCGGACATTGGTGTCGATTTTTTCTGAAGTTAAACTCGGCGGGAGGCGAGTCGCCGGGCCAACAAAGGTGGCTTCGGTAAGCTGGCAACGGCAGCCCAGGGCACACAACGCCGCGCCTCTTGAGTTTTTTCTCGAACTCAAAATACCCCGCGACTTGTAGGCGAACAGGGGATGTGATTCGTGATGGGTACCCCATGATGTCGGCTCTCGCCTCACGTTCATTTGTTTTTTCAGCCCTGCTACATGGATTTGTGGCGGGACTCATGTTTGTCGTGATGATTCGTATTCGCCCGGAACCCATCCCGGAACCCCGGGTGGTCGAAGTGGTTCCGGATACGCTTCTTCCTCCGGAGGCGGACAATCCTCCGATGGAAACACGAGGACTGCCACCGGCGGTGAATTTCACACCCGTGCGCGTCATCAAACCTGTGCGCCAAGAAGCCCGCCCAAGCGAGTTCGTCGAGCGCCCTCGTTCGTCCGAGCGATCTCAACGCCCACAACCGCAGCCTCCTCCTCCCACGACGGCTGTCCGATCCGGGGTGACCTCCCGCCCTGCCACGATTGCCGAACACCAGCGCGTGCATCCCACCTCGACCGTTCGCAATCGTCCGATGTCCACGGTACCGGCGATCAACTTGGATCAAGTGCTGGCGGCGAGTCCGTCAGACTCCACGCCGCCGGTCGCCGCGATCGATGCAGCGCAAGTGGCGTCTTACGTGGAGCGTTTGCTCGCCAGGTTGCGTGCAGTGCATGGAAAACCGGCGGGATTGGACGACGGTTTGCGAGCACGGATAGAATTTGTGATTGGTCAGGATGGCTCCGTGGGTGACGTGCGAATCCTGGCGTCGTCGGGTAGCGATGTGTTCGACGCCTCGGTGTTGGCCGCATTTCGGAAACTGGGAGATATGGGCGTGCCACCCACCGGAGTTGCAGGGAAGAAAACCGTGACGTTTCGCATCCAGGCCGACTGAGTGCCTATCAGGAACGGTCCGCCTTCTCAAAATTTCCAACCCATGCTCAGCATGGGACCGATCACGTCCATCCCGGGGTTTATCTTGTCCAAGCCGGTGTTGGAGATGTGTTGGTAATAAACACCGATCGATGCGTTCCAGCGTTCGCCTCCGCGGAAGCGCGCGCCGGCATAGATGAACCAGTTGAAATTAAGGTCCTGCCCCTGCGCACCCTTGGTTTCATAGCCCTTGCTGTCCATGAGGCCGAGTCCGCCACCGCTGGAGAAAAACAGCGAACGCGTCCGCGCATGATCCCACCATTCCAGGATTCCCGATGCCGCCCCGCCGATATAGTGGCTCTCCGGACCTCGGACGATGGGCTCGATCAGCAGACTGAAACGGGATCGCAGAACCAGGTCACCGCCCGCAAAGGGGCGATGCATCACCACCGGTGTTTTCAAGGTGAGTAGTTGTGGAAGCACTACATAGTTGAGTTCCGTCCGGCCACCCACTTTCCAGAGAATACCCGTCTCGAAATCCAGCTCCCAACGATCCAGCGGATCGTCCGACTGCGGCGCGGCGGCCCGGGCGGTCTGCCCCACCATCAGCGCGGCGACTACGAGCATCGTGGTTCGCATCGTATGAAGCGCGCAACCGGCATAGACGGGAAACAGACGGAGAGTCCACATGCGAGGCACCAGAATGGCATCCCGCGTGTTTTGCGAATCGATAAACCAATCCGACACGCGTCCGGTTACCAGGGACGCGTTCGACGAGCCCGCCCGACCCGTCACCGTCGCGGGATCAGGACTGGAAGTTGGAGGTCACTTTCACGCGGAGGAATCTACGTGTTCCCACGGACAAAGCAGTCGCATCGGTCACCGTCACCGTGCGCCGACCGCCCCCGGAATCGGATACGCTGGCTAGATTTGAAATAACCTGCGTGGCCGCACCACCGGTGCTTTGCGCAATATCGGTCCAGGAATCCGGCGACAATGAATCGGAAGCCTGCACCGTATAATTGATGTCCGTGCAATGGGTGTCACAGGAGAAGGCAATCTGGAGTCTGTCTTCCTCAATACTTGGAATCGGAACCGAACCGACCTCCCCGGCATTTTTGGGATCTCGGCCAAACGCGTATTCCAACAAGTTCGATTCTCCGTCCCCATCCAGATCGGCGTCGATGCCAGCCGCGCCTGCGGCGATCTCGTCCGATGTGAACTGCGTCGCCTGCCAAGCCGCGTATGCCGAGACAATGGTGAGGCTAAAGCTGGTCAAGGAAGAGATGCCATCGCCACTCTCCACCCGGATCGAAAAGTTCGCGGTACCGGACGAGCCCGGCGTGCCGCTGATCACCCCGGCACTGCTGAGCGTCAACCCGTCCGGGAGAGTCCCGGAGGCCACCGTCCACGTGTAAGGCGACAGGCCTCCGCTCGCCGCCAGTGTTTGAAGATAGGCCGTCCCCGAGACACCCGTCGGCAACGTTCCGGTCGTGATCGCGGGTGGAGATGGCGGAGTCCCCTCGGCCATCGACCAATAATTCTCCGACGTGCCGTAGATCGGCTGAACGGCGATGATGTTCGTCGGGCCGGCGTTCACATAAAGCATGTTATCGGTGCCAGCCGCGGCAAGGGTGTTGCCCGAAACGCCTGGCTTCCCGAACTGGTAGCGGAGTTTCAAAGATCCGGCCGGCATCGAATCCGGGGTGATCCGGATGGTGGTTCCATTCACAAGCGTGGCGGCGGAGATGGGAATGGTCGTGGCAAAGTTGTCGCTCGATAACGTCAGGCCACTGATGTTCGCGGCCGTGTCCTTGAGGCTCAGCGCGGTCCCCGCGTAAAGCTGGACTTCGGCGAAGAGATTCCCGCCCGAGCGGTAGAACTTCACAATCTCGCCCGCTCGCGGATCGGCGGCGGTCAAGGGTGCCCGCAGGTACCGCATCGCGTTACCCCAACGCGCGCCCATGATATCCCAGGCGTTGCCGCTGGGATGCACGCCGTCGGCGGCCAAATGATCGAAAGAGATGCCGGCAAAAGACGCGTATCCCGGATTGTCGCGCACCCAACGCCAACTGGCGTCGCGGACCTTGTGCAAACTTGCCCCGGCCACCGTTTCCGGACTGTAGATGACCGGGATCGGCGCCAGAACCATTCGCCAAGTCCCGTCTCCAAAATCGTTGTTCAACACGTCCCTAAAAAGGTCGAGGTCGTGATAGAAATCGTCGGAATATTTGGCGCTCGCGAGATTTGCGACCCAAGTGATGACGTTGGGCTTGTTGAGACCGCCGTTGGCCAGACAGTAAGCCTTGGCCGAGTCGTAGGAGGACGACCCGATACGCCCGTTCCAGTAGGCGAGACGGGTCGCGCCCGCCCAGACCACGGTGATGCCCACGCAACACTGCGACGCCTCGGACAGATTGTTCGCAATCTCGTTTTCACCTTGCGACCCGCCGCCCATTCCGCCGCCGCGAAGCAGGTTCCACATGCCGCCGGCAAGCGGGTTCGTGTCACCGGGGATGCTGTTGGGATAACTGCTCGGATACTTCGCGGTGAATCCGTTTGGAGCCACCAGGTTTGCCCGTGAGGTCGCTTCGGCCCCGCCTTGAATACTGTCACCCCACACCACCACGACTTCGCCCACCGCCCAACGGCACCAGGTGCGGTTGGGACGACTGCTGTCCCCGACCCCGCCGGACGAATTAACCCGCCTCACCTCGATGGTTTTCCAATAGCCTTTCGGCACCGACAATGTGGTCTGGATCGCGGCACCTTCGCCGGCCGAACCCGTCACCAACGTTTGCCATGGAGTGGACGTGCCCTGCTCCACATGGAGGAAGCGAATCTCGATGTCGGCGATACCCGTACCGTAGTCGAACCCGGTGAACTCGACGTTGGCCGAACCATTGAGATGCCTGATGACTTGAAACGGCTGAAGACTGCCGAGCGCGACGACGTTGGTCGGCTGAGTAACTTCGGCAGGCGTGTTGTTCTCGGCAACGGCTCCGCGAAGCATCGGTCCGTCCGCAAAACGAGTCACGCTGCCAAGTCGCTTTAATACCACCGAGCTATCGCTTCCCGTGTTTGTGAGCAGCAAGGGATTGGCCGTTTGTGACAACGAAGCGGTTTCAAGGGGGAAATAGACCGTGAGGTTCCCGCTGATACTCGGCACATTCGATGGTTTGTATCCCGCCGCCATCAGCGCGATATCCCGATCGCTCACTGCCGTCGTGGCAAAGAAGATGCCCTCGAGGTCGCTATCGTAGAGGTTGTTGTAATCGCTGTAACAACCGAAGTACCAGCCTTTGACCGGAACCGCGCCAAAGGGACGCTCCTCACTGCAAACCAGGACCGGAGCGTGTCCGGCCTCCGCCACCAAATATTCGCTGTGTCCGGCCCGACGCCGGATGATGTGCAACCGGGGCGTAAACTTGCCGCTGATCCGCCCCGCGTAGCCAACCGGCAAGGCACCCGCAGTCGTCGAGATGGTTCCCCCGCTGCCGAACGCATTTCCCGCCGTGTCCAACCCGCCGACCGTGTAGCGCCCCTTCGCTTTGTCATAGACCAGATTGATCGTGCCGTTCGCGGTCGGTCCGGCCAGACCGTTGATGAGCCAACCGTCTCCGCCTTGGAAATTGTTGTCCCAAATCCCGAGCGTCCAATCGCCCTCCGGTAGTCCCCAGCCGGGACTCGCCTGATAGCGGGTGCGACCATCGAATTGGTTGGTGCCGCCGGAGAGGCGCACGGAGGCCTGAAGAACGCCATGGCCCGACAGAGCTACCGCGATCAGGAGATAGCCGAGCCGGCGGAAAATAGAGGTTGTATTCATCGAGACGGAGAGGCGACAGGCCGACGGGGAACGCGGCCTACTGCATCGAAGAGCCTGTTGAACAAACATCGGTTCGGACAATAGACGGGGCGATCAACTGTTGTGCAAACACGACTGCTGATCGGCGGCGCTCTGCATCATCGCTCTTCCGTGATCATGCGATCACCGGGATCAAACGCCCGAACGCAACGAGGTGGCACTCGTTCGGGGACGACTGCGATTGTTTGCGAAATCGAGTGACGCGGGGCGGGGACCCGGTGTTCTCTTCAGGCGCTCCTGCATCCGCACTTCGGACCGCACGCAATGCGCGATCGCCTTCGCTCTCCTTCAATGCCCAACAAAACCTTCGGTCGCGTCCTCACACGCGTCGTGTCCGCGGTTCGCCGCCTCATCAGCCGCGGCCAGTCACCGGAACAGGGCCATCGCGACAACAACCGGCGCTACTTCTCGGGTCTTCACGAGCAAGAGCGCATGCTCGCCGACCGTCCGCGCATGACGTTTTATCACACGGCCATCGAGCGCCACATCCAACCCGGCGATCACGTGATCGATCTGGGCACCGGTACCGGCATCCTGGCCGCGTTCGCCTCCCGACGCGGTGCGGCACAGGTTCACGCCCTCGACCACTCCCCCATTCTCAAGCACGCCCGCACCTTGGCCGAGGCGAACCACATTGAGCGCGTCAGGTTTGCCTCCTGCCACAGCACCGAATTTACACTCCCACAACCCGTGGACGTGATTCTCCACGAGCAGATGGGCGACTGGCTCTTCGACGAGGCCATGATCCCGAACGTATGCGACCTGCGCGATCGGCTCCTCAAGCCCGGCGGTCGGATCCTGCCCGCGTGTTTCGAGTTCTTCTGCGAACCCGTGCAACTCGACACCGCGCGTCACGTCCCGTTCATCTGGAATCTCAATGTCCATGGCTACGACTACTCCGTGATGGAGCGCCATCGTCCCCAAGAGACCAACTACTACAACCTCTGCGGCAACGACGGAACCTTGGTCGACTATTTTCTCGCTTCACCGACTCCCGCCTTGGTGTTCGATTTGCACACGGTCAACGAGGCCACGCTTCCCCACGAACTCCACCTTCAACGTCTCGTGAAAAAAGCCGGACGCATTGATGGACTCGCGGTGTATTTCCGCACGACGGTCGATGACGACCTGCAACTCAGCTCCGCGCCGCACGATCCGGGACGCGCCCCGCATTGGGGATTCCGCATCCTGCGCACCGAGCCGGGCACTTATGCAGTCGGTGACGTGATCGATGTGCGACTCACCGTCGGTCGTTGGCACGACATCGATACCTGGCGCTGGAGCCACGCCCACGCACCGGCAGCCTCAGCCTCTCCCGACAAAGCCTGAGTCAACCGTGCAATCGAACGTAGCAGCCAAGGTAACGGCTGGTTGGACGGTGGCTGAACCCCCCACAGCCTCGTTACCTGTGCTCGGCTGCTACGTCCGACTACCTGAATAAACCTGAGACCATCATCGGCATCGCTTCCCATCAACCATACGTCGGTCTCTGCGGCCAACCCGCCGGCGAATCCTCCCAATCTTCCTGCCGGCCGTAAGGCGTCACATCGAAGAGGCTGTAGGAGTCGGTCAGCCCCTCCACGCCGCGGGCGAAGGTGGAATAGGTATGATAGATCTCTTCGTTCACGCGGAAGAACACACTGAGCTCGTGCGCTTCGCCGGTGTCGGTCACGGATCGGTAGTTGTACTCGGCGGGCCGAATTTTTTCGTCGAGCGTGACATGGAAGTCGTAGTTAAAATCGCTTCCAAAGGAAGAAAACCACGGACGTTTCCAACCACGCTGTTGGCGGTAAGTTTCAAGTTTGGCGAACGGTGCGCGCGAGATCAGGGCAAACGTCGTGTTGCGCTCGGTCAGCATCGACAAATCACCCAAGGCGTCCACGTAGCCGGTGCAACCGGGGCATCCTTTGTCCCACGCAGGATCGAACATGAAGTGATAAACGATGAGTTGAAGCCGACCTTCGAACAAATCGACGAGGCGGCGTCTTCCCGTGGAACCTTCGAAAAGGTAGTCCTTGTTAATGCGTACCATCGGGAGCCTGCGACGCGCGGCCGCCACGCGATCGCGCTGGCGGGTGGATTCCTTTTCGCTCTCAAGAAGGCGGGTGCGTTGCGCGAGCCATTCCGCACGCGAAGCGATCGGTGGATGTACAACGGGCATGGTCATGATGAACAGGGCGACGAGGGGTGATCAGGTTGTCACATTGACCATCCAGTTAACCCCGAAACGGTCGGTGAGCATCCCGAACCGGGGAGACCAGAAGGTCTTTCCGAGGGGCATGCCGATCTTGCCACCGTTCGCGAGCGCAGCGAAGGCGATGTCGGCGGCGGCTTCCGTGGCGACGGAGAGCGAGAGGGAAAATCCCGCGAAACCCGATGCCTGTTCACAGCCGTCGGACGCCATCACGAGCGTGGCCCCGACCCGGAATTCCGCGTGCATGATTTTGTCTTCCCAGCCCGCGGGAGTCATGCCGGGCGGAGCCGGATCCGGAGCCTCCCGGAAACGCATCATCAGCGTGACCTCGGCACCGAGGGCGGCTTTGTAGAAATCAAGGGCCTCCTCACAGCGTCCGCCAAAGAAAAGGTAGGGTTGGATGAGTGGCAGGGTTTGGGTGGTGGGGGTGGTGGTGTTCATTGTTTTAGTGGGTGCTAATAATCTCAACGAACGGACCACCGCGCTCCGGACAAGTGGCGGACGATTTATTTAAGTCGGGCGAAGGTTCGATCCGCAACGGGCGGGGAATGCCACCGGCAACGAATCGACTACAATCCGAACGCCATCTGCGCATCGGTCGCGGCCAGGGGTTTCCCACGATACGGGGCCAAGGCGCGGGCCAACGGACAGGTGGCGGGGTCGATGCCGCGGTCTTGCCGATAGCGGGCGAGAAGTTGGATAGAGCGTTGAGCCAGCATCCGGCGCACCTCACGCCGACGACCTTTCACGAGAGGAATGACCATGTTGTCATAACCGGTCGTCTGGTGACGCATCCATGCGATGGTGGCCGCCTCCGCGCGTTGTTCGATGGGAATGCGCTCTGTCCGCGCAACCGTGCCGCTGCCCACCGGCACCGCATGCTCCGTGATCAAGCGCGCCATCAACTCCGCCTCGGTGCGTTGAGTCGGATGGAAATTGAGAAAGGTGAACACGGCCGCACGGAAGTCCTCGGCGTAGACAACTTGCTCGGCGGCGCGCCGCTTTCGACCGGACTCCAGCTTGCGTTGGTAGGCGGGATCCTGGCGTTCGCCAACTCGTTCGGCCCGGAGCGCTGCAATGCGAGCGGCCGGAGCCCAGATGCCACGCGAGAAACGTTTCCGCCCTTTCATCTCGATGACTGTCCAGGTGGGTCCGTCCTGTTTGATCCGTCGGCTCAGGGCGGCATCGCCGGGTGGAAGCAACTCCCAGTCATCGGGCACCGCCAATACGCGTGCATCCTGACTCAGGACGTGCCGGGGCTTGGAAAACGGACGGACTTCACGTGTCTCGGTAGGCATGCCCGGCGATGAAAGCACCGCCTCGATGCGCGTCGAATCATTCTGCTCGAAAGGTCGTCACGGGACGCTCGGGGCGTCCCGCCCGGAGCGCAGGCGAAACGAATGCACGAGCATAAGATCTCCCACGTGTTCAGGCGTAATCATTCCGAGCAGTCGCCCGCCGTCGTCCACCACCAACATCGCCGGACTGGAAGATTCCTGCAGGCGTCGAAAAGCGTCCTCAAAGGAATCGTCCGGCCGAACGAGCGGCGGTTCGCGGTGCATGACGTCGACGACCGCCACGGTGGGATCGCGCCGTTTGAGCGCGGAAAAGATATGGTCGCGAGTGAGTACACCCAGTCCGCGCCCGGTGTCATCGAGCACGGGAAACTCCGTCTGAGTGGTGCGCAAGAGCAGCTCGATTGCCTCGGTGATCGACGCATGCGCAGGCAGCGTCATCACATGCGTGATCATCGCATCGGTCACCGTCATCTCGCGAGAAAGGGCTTTCATTCGGGTCATCGTCACCTCCTGTTGCGCTCCGAGATAAACGAACACGGCAATGAGTATGAGCAGCGGATTCCAGAGCAGCCCGATGATCCCAAGTGCGACGGCGAACACCTGGCCGATCCCTCCGGCGATCTGCGTCGCACGGGTGTAGTCCATCGTCAGCGCCAGCACGGCGCGCAATACGCGACCACCGTCCATCGGAAAGGCCGGGATAAGATTAAAAACGACAAGCGCCACGTTCACCACGGCAAGCCTCACCAACAGATTCTCACGCGGTTGATCAAACACCTCCGAGTAGGAAAAAGGCGTATCATGTCCGAGAACAAGGATCAGCGTGGCGGCGATGACGACGTTGACCAAGGGGCCGGCAATGGCGACGACCACCTCTTGCCAGGGTCTGTCCGGCATGCGCTGCAGCCGGGCCAGACCACCGATCGGCAACAACGTGATGTCGGGAGTAAGGATCCCAAAAGCCCGTGCGGCGAGAGCGTGCCCAAATTCGTGCAGCAACACGCAGGCGAACAAGGCGAGAATGAAGACCAGTCCTTCGATCGCGGCGAGCAGCCCGCCGATCAGGTAGTAGGCGAATGCGATCCATCCGAGAAAGAGAAGGAATGTGAGGTGTATTCGAACTCGAATACCAGCAATCCGGGCAACTTGAAGGGACCAGCGCATGACGGTAGGCCGAGTGGGCTGCGGCACAGTGACAGCGCACGTTGCAACCAAGTTTCCCCTCTGGCAAAGGGCAGACGTGGATTTTCCAGTTCCGCCCTCCATCCAATAAAAAACGGCACCCGACGGAAGACTGGCTTCCGCGGGTGCCGTTGGGATCAGGGACGGACCCCCGTTCTCTTATTGCGGAGTGAACCGCACGCCGTCGGCGACCACGATTTGGCCGGCGGTGGTGCCCGTGTTTCGGATTGTCAGCGAGGAAATCCCGGGGGTCAGCGCATAGGTGCCCAGGGAAATCCACACGTTGCTATTGAGCGTCTGGTTGACGATCACCGTGGAGATCGTGCCATCCGATTTCACGATATCCACCGGGACGTTTGTCGCCCGATTGGTTCCCGCCGGATAGCGGATTGAGACCTGATAGTTCCCGGCGCCGGTGAGCGCGGGCGTGTAGCGAATGCTGCGCGCCCCCTTCCCTTCACCGGAATCGTTCCGGTAATACGGACCGAAGTATCCGGCCGTGCTCTTGCTGGTGATCCACTTGCCGACCATGGTGAGCTTGCCGCTGTCGGCGCTGTCCATCGTCACGGTCGTGGGCGTCCCTCCGCTCGGTGGCAGCTCGACCAAGTGAATGTAATCCAAGCCCAGATCAAAGTCCGTGCTCGACGGGTCTTTCCCGGTCACGGTGAACTTGAATGCACGATCGCCCGTTGAGCCGAACGTCTTGCTTCCAACAAACGCGTCATAATAGGTGCCTCCTGGATTTGCGTAGAGGTTGTGGGTGCCCCCTTGATTTACACCGTCGATCGAGAGCTGGAATATTCCGCGCGTCGAATAGGTTTTGACACCCACCCGGGTTGAATAGGTACCCGCCGGAACACTCGGAAGCGTGTAGGTCACGAAGTCATTGGCACCGTTCGCGTCGAAGCGATCCACCACTCCGGCGCTGCCACCCGTATCGACCAGGCTCGTGACAGAATCGCCACTGGATACGGCGACCGTCTGCACGTCTTCGACTTGGAACTTGAGCGTGGGGCGCAGATATACGCGGCTGTAATCCCATTCGTAGTACTTTCCGCTGAGCTCGGTCGCATTCATCGACTTGTTGACGCCGTCGATTTGGGTGTGCCCCCAGGCACCGTCGAACAGGAACGTCATGTCGATCGGCGATCCCGTCTCCGTGGCACCATAAGTCCAGTTTATCGTACCGTTCTGCACCTCGATACCGTCGACATAACTGCTGAAAGTATCGTCTGCGCGATAGACCAAAGTCCAGGTGTGGTACTCCGTGGCGTCGTAGGTGGTGATTCCACGCATGGTCATACCGTTATTCCAACCAGGGGAGTAGCTCGTGTCATCCAATCCCCCTACAGACGCGGTATGCCAGTATCTTCCGGTGAAGTTCGTGAAGCCGCTGCCGTTGTCGTATCCAAAACTCTCGACGAGATCAATCTCGGCGCCGCCTGTCCCGGGGCCCGATGGGGACTGCCAGATATTTCCGGCGATCCAGATGCTGAACCAGAAGTATCGTGGAGTCACATAACGCACGCGAGTCTCCCAGATGATGTCCTGCTTGAGCAATGAACCGCCCCGGGGTAACTCCCACTTCGCAACGAAGGAGCCGCAGCCCACATCGTGCTCGGACGGCG
>JANJTQ010000013.1 GCA_024711005.1 Opitutaceae bacterium
ACCAGTGTCGGGACGGTGTAGAGCTTGCCTCGCAGGATGAATCGCACGTCCGATCTGCCAACTGGCTTGCGCCGCCGCCAGCCCTGTTTCTTCCCTTCACGGGCAAAACGCGTTTTGCAGTCAGGGCTGAATTGATACGGCTAAGGACAAAAACTCCGTTTTACCTTTGAAAAACTGGAGCCGATGGTCGGAGTTGAACCGACGACCAGCGGTTTACGATACCGCTGCTCTACCACTGAGCTACATCGGCGTGCACAGGAAGAGCGGAAGAAACTCGCCGTCCCGGCAATCGCAAGCCTCATTTTCCCTCCCGTGCCGCTCTCGACCGATCTCTTCGACTACTCCCTGCCTCCGCACCTCGTTGCGCAAACCCCCGCGGCCCGCCGCGACGCCTCTCGCTTGATGGTTGTCAATCGCGCCACTCGCACCGTCGCGCATCACACGTTCAGCGATCTTCCCCAATTCCTCCACGCCGGCGACACGCTCTTTCGCAACAATGCCGCGGTCCTTCCCGCGCGCCTCCATGCCCGTCGCCCCACAGGCGGCGTGATCGAATGCCTCCTCCTTCGCCCCGACCCTACCCAAGGCGACAACATCTGGTGGTGCCTCGTCCGTCCGGGAAAAAAACTGCCGGTCAACGCGACCTTCGCCCACGCGGCCGACTTCAGCGGAACGATTCTCGCCAAAGATCCCGAGGGCGCCGCACTCATTCGCTTCACCACCCCCGCCGGCCAATCAATCACCGACGTTGCGAATCGTCTCGGCGACGTGCCTCTCCCACCCTACATCGAACGCGCCGATCCCAGCGCGGAGCGTCCGCGCGACATCGAGCGTTATCAGACCGTCTACGCCGATCGTGCCCGCCAAGTTGCCGTCGCCGCGCCCACAGCAGGCCTGCACTTCACCCCCGAGTTGTTCACCACCCTCGCTGCACAAGGTGTCTCCACCGCCGAGATCACGCTCCACGTCGGCCTTGGCACCTTCAAACCCATCGATGCCACCACGGTCGAGGAGCATGTCATTCATCGCGAACTCTACGAGTTGCCCATCGCCACCCAACGCGCCCTTTTCCCCGCCAGGCGCACCACCGCCGGATGTCGCATCGCCGTGGGAACTACAAGCGTGCGCTCGGTCGAGGACTTCCTCTCGCGACACGACGCTCCGCTCGATCATCCGCATTTCGCCGAGGCGGATATTTTCATTTATCCACCACGGACCTTCAAGGGGGTCGATGCCCTGATCACCAATTTCCACCAGCCGCGCTCCACACTGCTTTGTCTAGTTTCAGCGTTCCTCACTCCAGGATCCACTGACGGCATTGCCTGGTTAAAGGAACTCTACGCCGAGGCGATTGCGCGCGAATACCGGTTCTTCAGCTATGGCGACGCCATGTTGATCTTGTAGGTCAGCCGCTTGCGCTTTCGGCATCGTTGAATTCCGTCCGCTTTCTTCCGTATGACGACCACACCTTCGGCTTCCGAGTCTCCGCCGTCAACCTCCAGCGTCGCGGCCTGGCGCGTGCTCCTGCGAATGCTGGCGGGGATCGCGTCGCTCTTCCTGTTTGCTTTCTGGGCCGCGGCCGGAGCAAACCGCGGCTGGACCAAAGACCAGATCCCCGTGAAACAAATCGATGAGGTGACCGGCATCGAATTCGTCGTCTACAAAGACCACTTTATGCCAGGCGTGGAGTTCCTTGGCGTCGGACTCTTCCTCTGCATCGCCCTTTTCGCGGTCACGTTCATCTGTCGCAAAGCCCGTTGATCGAGCTCTCCCCTCTTTTTTTCACACCCATCCTACACACCCATGAAAATCACCCGTCTCTTCGTCGCCTCCCTCGCGCTCGCGATCTCGCTCGGCGCCGCCCCGATTTCGTTCGATTTCAAAGATCCGAAGGGAGTCAACGCGATCCAGTTCCTCCTCGACTCGTTGCTTGAGCCCATCTCCGGCACCGCCAGCGGGGTTTCAGGCAAAGTCAGCTTCGATCCCGAAGCCCCCGCCGCCACGACAGGCAACATTATCGTGACCACCGCTTCACTGAAGGTAGGAAACTCCACCATGACCGAGCATCTGCTCGGCGACAGCTGGCTGAACGCCGCCGCCAATCCCCAGATCACCTTCGAGCTCGTGAAACTCGACAACGTGAGAACCGCCGACACCACCACAATGGCCGACGCCATCGGCAAACTCACGATCAAAGGAGTAACCAAGGACGTCACCGTGCCGGTCAAGCTCACCTACCTTCCGGACGCCCTCGAAAAACGCACCAAACCGGGCAACAAGGGCGACTTGCTCGTCGTACGCGGCGAGTCCACCCTTCTCCGCAGCGACTACGGCATTCAGGCCGGCAAGAACGAGGACAAGGTCGCCAATGAGATCAAACTCACCATCGCGATCGTCGGTAGCGCACCGAAGACCTGAGCGGTAACGCGTTCGTCTCATCAAACACACTCCTTCACCTCACCCACTCCTCACCACGTAGACCGGCCCTCACTCAAGGGCCGGCTTTTTTGTGGCTCTCAACGAACTCCATGGTCTCTGTGTTGAGCCATGACCGATGCCGAACTCCAGACCTTGATAGAAGACGCCACGTTTGACTACACGATGGGCGACACAGACGCGGCCATCGCCAAGCTCAATCGGGCCGTCGAGACCACGCCTCAATCCTTCGAGGGCTGGCACGCGCTGGCGGAGATTCATTTCAGCCTGCGTCAGTTTAACGAGGCCCTGCATGCAGCCGAGAAGGCCCATGCGCTCCGCGGCGACGATCTCTTCATCAACACCACCCTCTCGCGCATCTGGATGGAAAAAGGCGACAAAGCCACCGCCGAAAAATACGGCGCGCAGGCAAAGATTCTCAGTTGGAAAGACCAACTCAAGAATCCCGATGCCCATCAGGGCGGCGTGCAATGACCGACACGTCCGGTCAAATCCACGCTATGTTAGGCGCCTCCCGTCTGAACAGCATCCTGTCCAACCAGCCTCGTTACCTCGACTGCTACGTTCGACCAGCAGTACCTTGGCCAATCGCTGACAGCGCAGCAGTCGGATATTACAACACTGATTCCCACGCCCAGCCGGATGGAATGCCGCCAATTGACAGGCAGCGAGGCGTCCGCCTAGCCTGACCCGCTTCACATGGAAAAACCTGTTTACACCCTCGAGTTCGAGAAGCCCCTGCGCGATCTAAGCGCCCAACTTGAGCAACTCAGTCAGCAGTCCCTTGAGAACAACCTCGACGTGGCGAGCGAGATCGCCGCCATCGAGCGCAAGATCGCCGCAACCCAGCGCGAGATCTATTCCAGTCTTACCCCGTGGCAAAAGGTGCAAATCGCCCGCCACCCCAAGCGCCCCTACGCGCTCGATTACGTCAATCTCACCTGCGATGGCTTCGTCGAGTTGCATGGCGATCGTCAGTTCAACGACGACCGCGCCCTGATCGGCGGCACCGCGTTTTTCAACGGCGACGCCGTCATGGTCATCGCCCAGCAAAAGGGTCGTGAAACCAAAGAAAAGATCGCCCGCAATTTCGGCATGCCGCAGCCCGAGGGTTACCGCAAAGCCCTCCGTTTGATGAAGACCGCCGAGAAATTCGGCCTGCCGGTCATCACGTTCATCGACACTCCGGGCGCCTATCCCGGTCTCGGCTCCGAGGAACGCCATGTTTCCGAAGCCATCGCGGTCAACCTCCGTGAAATGGCCATGCTTCGCGTTCCTTCGATTTCGGTCGTCGTCGGCGAAGGTGGCTCGGGCGGCGCCCTCGGCATCGGCGTGACCGACCGCGTGCTCATTTTCGAAAACAGCTACTACTCGGTCATCTCTCCCGAAGGTTGCGCCGCGATCCTCTGGAAAGACCCCGCAGCCGCCCCGAAGGCAGCCGAGGCGCTCAAGCTCAACGCCGACCAACTCGAAAAACTCGGCGTGGTGGACGAAGTCCTCGCCGAGCCCTTCGGCGGTGCGCACAACGACTACGAACGAGCCGCATCCACCCTCCGCGTCTCATTGCAGAAACACCTCAACGACCTGCGCGCCCTCAAGGGCGACGCGCTCCTCGATGCCCGCTATGAACGCTACCGTCGTCTCGGCATCTACGAAGAAGCCGGCGTGGTGCACAACTGATCTGTCGGCTCCACCCGCCCCGACGAGGTCGTCGGGGCTCCAGTCGGGCAGTAATAAATAGATCCTATGGGTCATATACGACCCATAGGATCTATTTATTTAGTACCCACGATCCCCGCTAAGTCCGCCGGCGCGGCGCACGGTGATCAGATCGACCTTTGTCGCGCGTTTCGCTTCCGGATCGTAATCGACCAAAGCGCCCGAAATGCGCACATCACCCTCGGCGACTTCGAACCGGCGCGGCATCCCGTCGAGAAAACGTCCCACCACCGGCACGACTTCGCGGCCCAAGACCGAGGCATACGGCCCCGTCATGCCTACATCGCACATAAACCCCGTGCCCTTCGGCAGCACCGTCGCATCAGCCGTCGGCACATGCGTATGCGTACCCAACACGGCGATCGCCCGACCATCCAGATGCCAGCCAAGTGCAATTTTTTCGCTGGTCGCCTCGGCATGGATTTCGACCAGGCAACCGTCGACATTGCCCTCCAATTTCTTGAGCATCGCATCGGCTCCAAGAAACGGACAATCCGCCTTCAGCCCCATGAACGTGCGTCCCAGCACGGTGAATACGCCGAGACGAAACCCCTTCACGTCCAAGATGACATGATCCGCTCCCGGACAGGCGGTCGGCAGGTTTGCCGGACGACACACCGTAGAAAAGTCATCGATATCATCATCCCAGCCGCGCTGATCCCACACGTGATCGCCCAAGGTGATCGCATCGATGCCCGTGCCCAACAAGGTCCTGGCCAGTGTCGCGGTGATTCCCGACCCCGCCGCCGCGTTCTCTCCGTTGGCGATAACCACATCCGCCTTCAGGTCGGCCCGCAGTCGCTGCAACCGTTCAATTAATATCTCCCGTCCGGGCTTCCCGACAATGTCTCCAATGAACAAAATTTTAAGCACTTAGCTAAGGAACATACCCCTGCCGGCAAACCAACCCCAAATGTCTCGTTTTTCCGCTCTTGCCAGCACCGGAACGGACCGGTTTTCTCCGACCCTTACGTCATCACGTCAAATGCCTATGAAATCGTCCACGTCACCCTCATCGTTTCCCCAACCTGAAATTGGCCGCGCCATGAATGGAGCCGACGTCGTCGTAGAGTCCCTCGCCCGTGAGGGTGTGGACGTGATCTTCGCCTATCCCGGCGGCGCTTCGCAGGAGTTGCACCAAGCCTTCGCACGCTGCGACAAAGTCCGCGTCATTCTCCCCCGCCCCGCTGGAGGCGACGCTGCGCCTTTATCGCGACCCCGACCGGCTGTCGGAACGGCTGCCCACCCTGCGCCTGCTGGCACGACCCCTGGCCGAGATCG
>JANJTQ010000015.1 GCA_024711005.1 Opitutaceae bacterium
AGCGGCACCGGCACCTTCGATCTGTCCAACGGTTTCAGCTACACCTTCGCCTCCGTCTCCATCGGCGGCACCGCCCTCGACGCCGGCACCTATTCCTACAGCGATCTCAATGCCGGCCAACAGGCATTCTTCGTCAACGGCGCCGACACCTTCACCGTGATCGGAGCCACCATTCCCGAGCCGTCCACCTACGCGCTCCTCGGCGGCATCGGCACGCTGCTGTTCGCCGGCCAACGTCGCCGCAAGTCGGCTTCGGCAGGCATCTGATCACCCACCCTGATTTTGTCAGCCATTTCACTCTGACAGCAAAGGCGCCACCTCTCCCTTGGGTGGCGTTTTTTATATCCCCACCGGTCGCCCGACCGGTGCGCCCCCTCCCCCGCCAATCCCGCCGCCCAACCGGCGTGGACAGCGACTGCTTTCCCCTATGCGCCAACCCCAAAACGAAACAACCATGCATGACTCATCCAGAGTGACCCCTCGCGACATCCGCCAGGGCATCGCGATGCCAGCGCCACAAACCCTACTCCTGACGGCCGCCTTCGCCGCCAGCGTGCTCTTCGCCCCTCAAGCCGCCTCCGCGGCGACCATCACCCAGAGCGTCGACTCCACCAGCGACAGCACCATCCACTGGATGGGCCCCATTTGGGGTTCGCCCGCCGACTACCCGTCGGCCGGCAACAACTACGTCAGCGACGGCGCCGTCACCGGCACCCTGCGCACCGGCAGCGCCGCCAGCGGCATCACCTTCAGCGGCGATTCGCTGACGCTCAAAAACGGCGTCAACTTTGTCGTCAAACGCAGCGCCACCGCCAACTACATCGCCGAATCGGGTGCGGTCTTTCTCGCCGCCGCCGAGGGCAAGTCCATCAACGGCGGCATCGTCGTCGCCGACGGCCAAAACGCCGTCTTCAACTCCAACGCCCGCGCCTTCACCTTCAACGCCGGCCTCTCCGGCGCCGGCGTTATCACCGTGCAAGGCTCCGGCTCCGGCGAAACCATCGTCACCGGCACGGCCAACACTTTCTCCGGCGACTGGATCGTGGAAAGCGGCACGCTGGTCGGCCTCTCGACCGACGCCCTCGGCACCGGCTCGACGCTCAGCCTCTCCGGCACTGGCCTCTTCGCCCTCGACACCGGCTACAACCACACGTTCTCCGCCGTCACCATCGACGGCACGCCGCTTGCGTCCGGCACCTACGGCTGGTCCGACTTCAGCACCGGGCAACAGGCCTACTTCCTGAACGGCTCCGATCAACTCATCGTCGATGGTGTCGCGCCCCCCGAGCCGGTCACCTATTATCAGGTCACCAACCAAAACGGCTCCGGCAACTGGAACACCCTCGCCCACTGGAACACCGTCTCCGACGGCAGCGGCGACTCCCCCGCCGCCATCAACGCGACCGACAACTTCGTCGCGCAGCACACCGCCTGGCAGCTCCGCTCGTCCGGCACCTTCGGCGGCGGCTCGCTCACCCTCGGCTCCAACCACTACCTGCGTGTCGGCGGCAGCGGCGCGATCCAGACCGTGCCCAACCTCATCAGCACCGGCACTCCCAGCCTGCGCGGCGGCAACAGTCTGAGCACGCTCGTGGTTGACCGGCTCCGCATCGAGTCCGACACCCTCGAACTGCGCGGCTACAGCTCCACCGCCCCCACCTTCAACATCACCCTCGGCACCGTCACCGGCACCGGCGACTTGCTCACCAACGGCCCCGTCGCCGGTCACAACCGCCTCACGGTCCTCGACGCAACCAGCTTCCAGGGCGACCTCAACGTACAGACCGGCGGCACCGAGTTTCTCAACGACCTCTCCTCCGGCGGCGGCCTGGTGGTCGCCGCTCCGGCCGACGTCACGCTCGACCACGACCTCACCTTCACCGGCCTCACCGTCGGCTCCACCACGTATTCGCCCGGCACCTACACCGCCGCCGCCCTCGGCTTCGCCGGCACCGGCAGCGTGACCGTGCGCAATCCCGCCACCTGGTATCTGACGACCAGCCAGACCGCCGGGCAGGACTGGACCGCCGTCCACGCGGCGCACTGGACCGCCAACGCCAACGGCTCCGGCGGCGCGGCGCCCTCGATCAACATCGTCGACACCTACGTCAACAACGTCGGCACCAATGTCCTGCGCTCCCCCGCCACGAGTTCCACCTTCTCCGGCGGCGTGCCCAGCCTCGGCGGCTCGGCCAAGCTCCTGCTGCAGGGTTCCGCCTCCGCCGTCAGCACCGTGCCCGCCCTCGCCACCACCGGCGGCGTCATCGACGCCGGCGCCGGCATCCGCAACCTCGCCGCCGACACCTTCACCCTGCAGTCCGGCACCGCCACCATCTCCATCGCCTCCGGCGGCGTGCTCGACCTCTTCGTCCATGACTTCAAGGGCGCGGGCAACCTCACCGTTTCCGGCGCCGGCCAGTTCCGCCCGCGCATCAACCATGGCAACGGCCACACCGGCACGATCACCGTCAACTCCGGCGCCACCCTCTCCGTGCAGACCCGCTTCGGCATCGCCGGATCACTCGTGGTCAACACCGGAGGCAACGTCATCCTCGACAACCACGCCTACGTCACCGGCCTCACCGTCGCCGGCGTCGCCAAATCCGCGGGCAACTACACCGCCGCCGGCCTCGGCTGGTCCGGAGCGGGCACCATCAGCGTCTATGAACGCGACGTCGACGGACCGCCCCAGGTGTTTGGCGTCAACTTCGCCGGCGCGGAGTTCTCCGGCTTTGCCTTTTGGCAGACCAACGCCGTCATGTGGGACTACTACCTCGGCAAGGGCCTCACCCTCGTCCGCATGCCCGTCAAATGGGAGGTCATTCAACCCTCCCTCTACGGCGCGGTGACCTTCACGCAGATGGACCAACTCGTCGCCCTGGCCAACGCCCGCGGCATGAAAATCATCTGGGACCTGCACAACTACAACCAACGCAAGATCAGCGGCACCACCTATCAGGTCGGCGACCCGCAGCTCCCCTACTCCGCCCTCGCCGATCTCTGGACCAAGATCGCCGATCGCTACAAAGACGAGCCCTGCACCTACGGCTACGACCTCATGAACGAGCCCCACGGCACCGTCGAAAACTGGGCCGTCGCCGCGCAGACCTGCGTCGATGCCATGCGCCGGGTCGACCGCAAAAACTACATCGTCGTCGAAGGCATGTCCTACTCCAACGCCGCCAAGTGGGTGAGCACCAGCGGCACCCTCGACATCAAGGACCCGGTCGGGCGGCTCATCTACTCCGCCCATTCCTACTGGGATTACCTGAGCAACCCCTACGCCTCGCCCGCCTACTTCGGCTCCGACGGCAATTATCAGTCGGGCGACGTCGTGCGCGACCTCAACGACGGCGTGGCGCACGCCACCCCCTTCGTGGAGTGGTTGCAGACCCGCCCCTACGCCCACGGCAACTTCGGCGAATACGCCATCCCCGACAACGTCGACGCGGCCAACTGGAACACCGTCCTCGGCAACTTCCTCGCCTACCTGCGGGCCAACAACATCAGCGGCACCTACTGGGCCGCCGGCAACAACTGGAGCCCCAGCCCCACCGTCTGCCAGCCCCAGCCCTTCCCCGGCACCGACCGTCTCCAGATGGCCGTGCTCGAGCTCTACAACAATTAACACCGCCAGCGAAATCATCATCGTCAACAACGGGCGGCCGGACTCCGACCGCCCCTTTTTGCGCCCCCTTATGAAACGGATCGGCACCACCCTGCTCATCACCGCCTCGCTCACGCTCACCGCCTTGGCCGGCGACGAACAGTCCTTCGGCAGCACCCGGCGCACCGGCGGCACCCTCATCGGCATCCTCTACGACCTGAAGCAAACCCAGCGCCACGAACCCGTCCCCGACCACGCCAAAAACTATGCCCGGGCCCTCGACGAGTTTCTGGTCTCCGGCCTCGATGAATCGCTGCTCAACCGCTACTTCCGCGCGCCGCTGCCGCTCTACACCACCCAGCTGGCGATCCCGCGCATGAGCGCCCAGGAGGCCCCGCGGGCCTTCGGCGTGGAGAACGAGGTCGATCCCCGGTATCGGTTGATCCACTACAAAGGCCAGATCTCCCCGCCCGCGGACGGCACCTACCGCTTCGTCGGCAATTTCGACGACGTGCTCATCGTCGCGATCAACCTCCGCGTGGTCTTGGACGGCTGCCGGCCCAACACCAAGCTCCTCCGCCTCGGCTGGAAAGAACCCGCCGACAAGGGCCCCGAGGTCGCCGCCAACGAGCTCGCCCGCTACGGCGACTGGCTCGACCTCAAGGCCGATCAGCCGGTCGACATCGACATCATCATCGGCGAGCGCCCCGGCGGCGTGTTCCACGGCGTCGTGCTTTACGAAAAAATGGGCGGGCGCCGCACCCTCGACAAAGCCGGGCACGCCGTTCTGCCCCTCTTTCAACTCGCTCCGAAGCCGATGAACGACCCCGGCTTCCGCACGGACCAACCGGTCTGGAAATGCTATGATTGATTTACCCCAAACGCGGGCAAATCGGTCAAGTTTTAGGGCAAACCAGACAACCGTCCAACCTCGCTGAATCCGGCGACCACCAGCTAAATGATATCCCACCCAAGAGACTGCCCCCAAGCCGACCGATTGCCCCTGCCCCACCGTTCATGTCCCGTTCATTTTCATCCTCAAGAACCGGCCTGAAGACCGACTCCCCCAGTCTCAAAAACGGTGGGTTCGCCCTCCTGATCACCATCACCTTGGTCGCGTTTTTGGTGCTCATCCTTATCAGCCTGGCAACCCTCACTCGGGTCGAAACCCAGGTTGCTTCCAACAGCCGGCAACAGTCCCAAGCCCGCCAGAACGCCCTCATGGCGCTCAACATCGCCATCGGGCAGCTGCAAAAAAACACCGGGCCCGATCAACGTGTCACCGCGCCCGCCGACATCACCATCCCGGCTTCGATCACCCTCACTCCCGACACCTACAGTCTCGGCTCCGGAGAGCTCGCCACCCGCGGCACCACCGGTGCACAAGCGGTCACCGCCATCGACACCTACTGGTCCGCCTCGCGAAACCGCCACTGGATCGGCGCCTGGAAGAACGGTAACAAGACCAGCTACGATCCCAACCAGCCCGTTGATTTTAACCCGACCCCGGAGCTGCTGGCTTGGCTGGTCAGCGGCAATGAATCGGACAACGTCTTCGCCCCCGAAGATCAGGTGGACAATCTCACCCTGGCCGGTGTCCTCAGCCCCTCCGCCACCACCGCCCGGTTCGGCACCGAGGCCAAACCCTACCGCCTGCTCGTCGGCCCCGGCACCGTCTCAATCGACTCCGGAAACCCAAAGACCATCGACCGCGCAGTCGTCGTCCCCGAAGTCCCGATCAGGGCCGCCTCCGTTCCCGGCGCCTCCGGCACGCCCACCATCGGACACTACGCCTGGTGGGTCGGCGACGAGGGCGTCAAGGCCCGCGCAAATCTCATCGACGCCCACGTTCCCGCCAATGGCGACACCCCGCCGACCGATCCCGCGGATCCGGAAAACCGCATGCGGCGGCAGTCCGCCCAGCGCGCCGCCATCGAGGCCATGACCAACAACGGCACCGACGGCCTCGCCGTCACTTATCCCGTGAACGACCGGGAGCTGCCGAAGGTCGTCACATCCGACCAACTCGCCTACCTCAGTCTCGTGGTCGGCTTTCCCGATGCGTTCAAGTCGCGTTACCACGACCTCACCTTCACCTCGCGCGGCGTGCTGGCCGACACCCGCCACGGCGGCCTCAAGGCCGATCTCAGCTACATCCTGGCCCGCCCCTCCGAGGCGGACTTTCGCACCGCGCTCACCACTGCTTTTCGCGGCGCCAGCGTGGCCTCCCTGTCCACCGGCAACATCGCGATCTCCACCGCGTCCACACCCTACGCCGAGATGCCCGACAACCTCTCGCTCACCACCACCATTCTCGATCACAGCGCCACTTGGGAGCAGCTCTGGTCCTACGCCAATTTCGGCGACGCTTCCGGCGTATTCAACGGCGACGGCGTCATTCAAGCGAGACTCGCCACCGCGACACGCCAAGGCGTCACGCCCGTTATCGTCCAGGGCAAAGTTTTCTACCGCCTGCGCGTCCCCGCCGGCGGCACCGTGCATGTCGACATCTTCCCGCTGGTGGTGCTGGCCAACCCCTATCCGCGATCCATCGCCGGCGAATTCATCATCCGCTTCACCCTCGGCAACGGAAACCCCCAGATCAAGGTCGGCGCCCCGGCCGATCCGCTTGCGCCGAAAGACTCCGAGTTTTCGGACTTGGGCGGTAAACTCGGCTACGCCGGCCTCGAAAAAATCCAACTCCTCGTGAAGGCCACCGGCATCCCCGCGGGAGAAGCCCAAATATTCAGCGTCGACGCCGACCAAAACACCACCATCGCGGACGATCAGGATGACCACCAGGTCGCCATGATCAACGACTACGATCCGTCCGCGTTCCTCACCTACGACACGGGGCGGATCGTTCCCGCAGGCAAGACGCACGTCGGTCTTTATTCCGGCAGCGACATCCGGGCCTACGGCTACATGGGTTCGGTCGCTCCCGAGAACAGCTTCGCCGACACCTCCACCCGCCTCTCCACTCGTGACGACGACCCGTCCTCGGAGAATGATTATCGCGTCTTTCCCTTCAGTGTCGTGGATGGCTCGGGCGGTCCCATCGACGCCGAGGCCGGCGGCGGCGGAGTGTTTTTCAGCCTTCACGACGGCTTTAACGCCAATCCCCAGCAATCCCCCTATTACCAACTCAACTACCGCAGCTATCTCACCAGCGGCTACGGCAACAGCAGCACCCCCGGCGGCGGCCAACCGCTCACCTGGGCCATTCACTACGGCATCCGCGGCGAACCGGGCCAACCCTACGGCACCCTCCCTCTGCCCTATTTCGCCGCCAATCTGCTGCCCCCCGACGGCTCCGGCGTGCCCACCACCACCCGCTGGGGTCTCGTCAAC
>JANJTQ010000048.1 GCA_024711005.1 Opitutaceae bacterium
TGATCCTGGCCAACGACATCACGGAGCAGCGCGAGAACGTGCTGGCCCTTCGCGAAAGCGAGGAACGGTTCCGGCAACTCGCCGAGAATATCAACGAGGTGTTTTGGGTGAGCGACCCGACGAAGTGCGAGGTTCTCTATATCAGTCCGGCGTACGAGGCCATCTGGGGGCGATCATGCGAGAGTCTCCGCCGGTGTCCTTTGAGTTGGGCGGAGGCGATTCATCCGGATGATCGCGATCGGGTCATGGCCGCGACGAAACGCCAGGCCGCCGGCGGCTATCATGAAAGCTATCGGATCCTGCGCCCGGATGGAACGATGCGCTGGGTGCGCGACCGTGCTTTTCCGATCAAGGATGCCGAGGGCCGGGTTTATCGCATCGTCGGCACGGCGGAGGACATCACGGAAAGACGCAGTCTTGAAGAACAGTTTCGGCAAGCGCAGAAGCTGGAGGCGATCGGCACGCTCGCCGGAGGCATTGCCCATGATTTCAACAATATTCTGGGAGCCATCATCGGTTACGCCGAGCTGACGAAGATGGAACTCAAGGAAAACGCGACCGCGCACCCGTATGTCGACATGGTCTTGCAAGGTGCGAATCGTGCGGCCGCGCTCGTTCGCCAGATACTCGCGTTCAGTCGCCATCAGGACCAGCAACGCGTGCCGCTGCAGTTGCGCGAAGCGGTGGAGGAGCCGCTCCAACTTTTGCGAGCGACGATTCCGGCGATGATCGAGTTCGACGTGGCGCTCGCCTCCGACTTGCCCGTCGTGCGGGCGGATCCGACCCAAGTGCACCAGATTGTGATGAATCTCTGCACGAACGCCGCCCACGCCATGCGGGACCGTCCGGGACGACTGGGGGTGAAGTTGGAAACGTTTTTGGTCGACGCGCAGCAGCCGGAGATCGGCGCCGCACTCAAGCCGGGCCGCTACGTGCGGTTGACCGTCAGCGACACCGGATGCGGGATGCAACGGCGGACGATCGAGCGCATCTTTGAACCCTTCTTCACGACCAAGGAGCCGGGGGAGGGGACCGGTCTTGGATTGTCGGTCGTCCACGGGATCATGCAGAGCCACGAGGGGGCGGTAACGGTGCGCAGCCAGCCTGGTAAAGGGTCGGTGTTTTATCTGTATTTCCCGGTCGACAACACCACGGTTGCGGAAAGCCGTGTGACGGAAAACCGGATGGTTCCGCACGGTGCCGGCGAACGGGTGCTTTTCGTCGAGGATGAACTTCCTATCGCGAGTGTCGGGGAATCCATCCTGGAGGCGCTCAATTACCGGACGACGTCGATGACTGATGCGGTCGAGGCGCTTGAATGCGTGCGTGCAAATCCGCTGGCTTTCGACCTGGTCATCACCGACCTGAGCATGCCCCGGATGATCGGCACGGATTTGGCCGCGCAGCTCCTGGCTATTCGCCCCGACCTGCCGATCGTTCTTACCACCGGTTATACCACGACATTGACCGCCGACACCGTGCACGCGATGGGCATCCGCCAGCTTTTGCTAAAACCGTTTAGTTTACAGTCGCTGGGGGTGGCTGTGCGGGATGCCCTATGTGCGCGGGTGGACGGGGGACAACCACACGATCCCGCGAAGCAAAACACAACGAGTGTCGACTCACCCTAACCCACATTGTTCACGTATTCCTGCCTGCGCATGACGTCATGGATTCTCCCTCTTTGCTGATCCCGTTCGTTCGCAAGCGCACCTAAAACCTTACTATTTCCACCATGCCGCGCATTCTACTTATCGATGATGACATCGACTTTCGGTCGATGCTTTGTATCGCGCTCAAACAGCTCGGGCACGAGGTGAGCGAGGCCGCGGAGGGCGAGCAGGCGCTGGGTATTTATAAACCGGAGCTGTTCGATGTTGTGGTCACCGATCTGATCATGCCGGGAAAGGAAGGCATCGAAACCATCATGGCCCTTCGCAAGCTGGATCCCGCGGTCAGGATCATCGCGATGTCGGGGGGCGGACGGGCGACTTCCTTTGATTACTTGCAGATCGCCCGGCAGGTCGGTGCAAAAAAGTTGCTCGTAAAACCGTTTTTGTGCGGTGACATCAAAAATGCGATCGACGAGGTCCTGGCACCTGCAACCCCGCCCAACTGATCCGGCAATCTTTCGGCTTCGACTCAGCTGTAGAAATTCAGTCGGGAGGGTCGTATCGAGGTAATCTGACGACATCTCACCCCGCTACTTCGCCTCCGACTGAATTTCTACGACCTAGCTGCGGCGGGCGGCCCAGAAGCGGCATTCGTCGGAAAAGTCCACCACGGAGCGTGACTCGCGGGCGAGGTCGCGTCGCAGCGAATCGAAGTCGTGGGTCCATCCCGTTGCGGCGAGATCTTCGAGGATCTCGGTTCGATTGGGGAGATGCATGAACGTGCGCCCGACATCATCCTCGAAGTAACGGTCGCCAAACTCGACCAGGCGCGGGTCCTGTTCGCCTTTTTCCCAGCGGAGCGTTTCCAGCTTCCACGAAGCGCGTTCCACGCGGGAGTGGTCGCGATCGTGAGTCGTGAAGAGCAACGGTGCACCGGGGCGGCAGACCTCGGCGAGGTTTTGCAGTGCGGCCCGACGATTGGCGCGACCGGGAATCTGCATCAGGCCATTGAACATGAAGAGCGCGCCGTCGAACGGTTTGTCACTTAATAAGTGACAAAGGGATGGGTGGGTGGCATCGGCGTGGTGGATGGGAATCGGGGCGGATCGCTCGTCGCAGAGGGCGCGGGCCTGATCCACGAGTTCCTCGGCGAAATCGAAGGCGGTGAGGTTGCGATAGCCGAGTTCCCAGAGACCCATGGTCACGCGGCCGGCTCCGCAGCCGGCTTCGATCAGGCGGGCGGTCGGGTCGGTGAAAACACGCTCGATGAGCAATCGCTCCGATTTCCACAGGCCGAGCGAATGCGCGGCGCGCGCGTAGTGAATGACGGCGACGGGGTCGTTGAAGTCGTCGCGGACGGTGGCGGAGGTGATTTTTGGAGAAGAGTGGGTCACAGAGTGCACAGAGCTCTGACACAGAGTTTGGAGGAGAACCGTCCGGCTGAAACTACATCGCACGTTACGGCGTATATGGATTTTATTTTCATGGACGGTGCTGCCGGACTGAGTTGGGCGGTGATCACCTGCTTAACCGGACGGCCCGGCGGTCCGTCCCTAGCTCCGGCGTTCTTCTTCCAGGCGGCGATGAACATGCCGTTGGCGTTGAGTTCGTGAGGCCAGAGGTGGAGTTGCGGACCCTGGCCTAGAACGGAGTCGGGGGTGAGTTCGGGATGCGCGGCGGTGAAGGCGTTGGCGACGGCGGTCGTCTCGCTTCTGGTGAGTGTGCAAACCGCGTAGACAAGGCGTCCGCCCGGTTTGAGCGCGGGCGCGGCGTGGTTGAGGAGCTGAAGCTGAATCTCGGCGAGTTCGCTTACGTCCGTGGTCGTGGTCGTCCAGCGGGCGTGCGGGTTGCGCTGCCACGTGCCGACTCCGCTGCATGGAGCATCGACGAGGATGCCGTCGAATTTGGTTTTGGTCGGGAGGAAGGGGCCGCCATTCCACGTAACTGCGCGGTAGTTGAAGACCTGCGCGCGGGCGGCTCGTTTGCGGAGGGTGGCGAGGCGCCCGGTGTTGCGATCGCTGGCCCAGATGAGGCCCTTGTTTTCCATGAGCGCGGCGAGGTGGAGCGTCTTGCCGCCTTCGCCGGCGCAGGTGTCCCACCAGGTTTCGCCGGGTTTGGGCGCGGCGGCGTGGCCGACGAGTTGGGAGGCGAGGTCCTGAATCTCGAAGACGCCTTGCTGGAATTCGGAGGTTTTGAAGAGATCGGTCGTGCCGGTGTAGCGAAACGCCGTGGCAGCCAGAGCGGGCAAAGAGTAACCCAATAGGTTACTCTTTGCTGGAGTGAGATGGCCGAGGGAGCGAGGAAGGGCGGCGGCGAATTCGTCCTGAACGCGGATCCAGAGGGCGGCGTCTTGCTGGAGGTGGCGGAGGTACTCGGGCGTGAGATCGATCTCGGCATGGACCCAATCGGGGACGGCGCGGGCGGCGAGGGCCTCGGTTTTGATGAACGTCGGGTCGCTGTCGAATTTGCGCTGGAGGTCGAGCGCGGACGACAGGCGGCTTTGCGTGGAGGCGTTTTTATCGAGCCAATTGAGCCAGCGATAATAGATGAAAACCGCACGGGAGATGTCGCGTTTCTCGGAGGAGAGCAGGTGCTTGGCCGCGCCGAGTTCTCCGCGCAGGACGTAGTCGGCGGGTTTTTCGGCCGAGACTTGGTCGATGATGAGCGTGGCGCGGTTGAGGAGAGCGGTGTCGGGCATGGAATTGAAGAGAGAGTCGGAATGGAACGTCGGAACGGAACGTCGGAACGGAACGTTACACAGAGGTCACAGAGGTGGGCACGGAGGTCACGGAGGAAATGCAAAGACGATGTTCCGGTGCTCGAACGGGAGTGGGCGCGAGCTTGCTCACTGAGGGGCGGAATCGTGAGCAGCTCGCTCCCAAGTCGAGCAATCGCGGTTACTTTGCGCCGACGGGGGCGGCTGCCGGCGGTGAGGAGACTTCTACTCCGTCGGCGGCGAGGTCTTGGGCGACGTTGATGGTGGAACCGGGGATCGGGGGGAGGCCAAGGAGTTTGAGGGCGAGATTGCCGCCGTCGCCGTTGCGAATGGGTTGTCCGGCGGCGGTGTAATCCGGGCGGCCGGATTTTGGATCGGTGCGCGAGGTCGTGTTCAACTTATAAAGGTCCGCGCCTTGGGTGACTCCCGCGCCCCAGACGATGAACGGGATCGTGTGATTGAAGGGGTGTGCGGCGTTTCCGTGGCCCTTCGTGCCCGGCTCGCCGCCATGATCCGCGCTCAAGATGATCACCGTCCGCCCGGTCCATTCCTTATCGGTATCGAGCAACGTCAGCAGGTCGCCCA
>JANJTQ010000059.1 GCA_024711005.1 Opitutaceae bacterium
GGTTTGATCGGCGCGTTATCCCAACCGACCCGACGAGGTCGTCGGGTCTCCATTCTCGGCCGCCGGGCTTAACAGAGTAGTGCTAGGCCGTGTTTCGAGCGTGAGCGACAGTCCGCCACTCGCTCACGCTCCGAACCGCGCCTGCAAGCAGGCGGGCTACCTCTGAAAATCCAGCCTTGGCGGGTATTTTGAAACACGCCGCTAACGGGCGTCGGATACGAGCGCGCTTTCGACGAAATCGCCGCTGGCGCGGTATTCCTGAAGTTTGTTGCGCAAGGTACGAATGGAAATGTTGAGGAGCTCGGCGGCCCGGGTGCGGTTGCCCTCGGTGGATTGGAGGGCGGCGAGGATCGCGCGTTTCTCCAATTGATCGAGCGGGATGACCTCCGTGTCCGTCGCCGGCGGGCCGGGCGGTGGCGTGAAAACCTCGTCGTCGGCGGACGGAGTTGCTTCGGGCGGGGCGAACGGTGGCGACGAGAAGGCGGCGGGTTCGACCGGGGTTGCGGGCCACGGTTGGGAGGACTGGCCTGCCGTCAGGGCGGACACCATGCTGGCGACGCGGGGCAGGGCGGGCAGGCCGAGGCTGCTGGTGGAAACGGGGCGGCCGGCTTCGGAAAGGATTACGGCACGCTCGATCGTGTTCTGTAGTTCGCGCACGTTGCCAGGCCAGGGATAGGACTGGAGGGCGGCGCGGGCCTGATCGGTGAAGCCGGGAAGTTTGAGTCCGTGTTTGCGGGCGAAGCGCTGAAGGAAGGCCTCGGCGATCACGACGATGTCGTCGGGACGCGCCCGGAGCGGGGGCACTTCGATCGGGAACACGTTGAGGCGGTAATAAAGGTCGGAGCGGAAGGATCCGCGTTCGACGAATTGGAGCAGGTCGCGATTCGACGTGGCGAGGATGCGAACGTTTACCTTGATGGTTTTGGAGCCGCCAACGCGTTCGAATTCGCGCTCTTGAAGCACGCGCAGGAGTTTGGCCTGAAGGTTGGGCGGGATTTCGGAGACCTCGTCGAGGAGGAGCGTGCCGCGGTTGGCGAGTTCGAAGCGGCCTTCGCGGCGTTCGGTGGCGCCGGTGAAGGAGCCGCGTTCGTGGCCGAAGAGTTCGCTCTCGATCAGGTTCTCGGAGAGCGCGGCGCAGTTGACCTTGATGTAAGGCTCGTTCTTGCGCTGCGAATGACGCCAGAGGGCGCGCGAGACCATCTCTTTGCCGGTGCCGTTTTCGCCGGTGATCAGGACCGTGGCGTCGGTGGGCGCGACGCGAAGCACGAGTTGCCGCAGGCGTTGCAAGGCGCAGGAGCGGCCGAGCATGTCGCCTTCGTCGCCACTGTGTTCGCTGAAGTAGCGGTTGACCCTCATCAACTGCCGAAACGACTCCGCCTTTTTCAGAATCACTTCGAGCTGCGACGGCGAGAATGGCTTGATCAGGTAATCGAAGGCTCCGGCGCGCATGCAACCCACGGCGCTTTCTATGCTGCCGTGTCCGGTCATCATGACGACGAGGGGTTTTTCGGGAAGGCCCATCACGCGTTCGAGAAATTGCTGGCCGTCGCCGTCGGGCAGTCGCACGTCGAGCATGATCAGATCAAAGGTGTCCCGCGCGATCAGCGCCTCGGCCTCCGCCAGCGTGGAAGCGACGCTCACGCAGTATTTTTTGCGCCCGAATAAATCGACGAGGATTTTTTGAATGATGGGCTCGTCGTCGAGGACCAGAATACGTTCAAGGGACATAAAGAAAAGACTTCGGAAACGGGGGTGGTCAACCTGTCGCCCGACGGGTCGCGGCGGCAATCAAGCACGAGAGGTTAACGCGCAATCACGAGTGGTTTTCAATACGCTTTTACCTGAACGTTAAAGAATTCCGTCGGTGCAGGGTGGTTGGGGCTTTATGGCGCGATGTTACCGGGATGATCGCGGACGACATCGATCGCGGACCGTTCGCGTTCGGCCTCATCGAAGGAGAGGGGGAGGATGTTTTCGAACGGATCAGGCGGCGGGAAAGGGAACCAGAGATGAATACGAGTGCCATCATTCGGAACTGAATCCACATCAATCCGGCCGCCATGCGCGCGTATGATGCCGTGCACCACGGTCAAACCAAGTCCGCGCATTCCGGCGCGATGTCGGGTAAAGAAGGGTTCAACGACCCGGCTTCGCGTGGCTTCGTCCATGCCAATGCCGGTGTCTTCAACGGTAAGGCAAAGCAGCGACGGGCTGAGGTCGTGCCGGAGCCGAGTGCGAAGGGTGATGCGACCGGTGTCATGAGGCAGTGCTTCGCGAGCGTTTTGTATCAGGTGTTGCAGCGCGAGGATGATCTGGGCGGCGTTGAGCATCAGCACGGTCGGCAAAGCGGGGAGGTCGAGTTCAATGGTGATGCTTTGAGGCCAGTTGCGGGCGGTGTGGGCCACGCTGTCCCTGACCAGTTGATGCAAGTCGTGCCGTGTGCGCGGACACTCCTCGGTCCGTGCGAACAACTGAAGTTGATAAACGACGTCCGCACCGCGTCGCGCCGCGCCCAGAAGCGTGTCGACCGTGTGTTGGAGGCGGGAGGGATCCCCGGCATATTCGCGGATGAGTTCGCTATAACCCTGCACGATGGTCAGCACGGTGTTGAATTCGTGGGCGATGCCGCCGGCGAGCGTGGCGAGTCCTTCGAGGTGGTGATCCTTCGTGGGGGCGAGTTCGCCGGGGTGATGGGTGCCGGCCTCGTGTACGGTGAGTAGCCACCACCGAGTCTCCTCGATCGACACGGACCGGACTGTGAGTTCGACGCTAATCGTCCGTCCGTCGCGACGGGTGCATTCGCCGATGATGTCGGCTCTATCCGCTTGATCGCAGACCCGTCGCCATAGTCCGGCGGGCACGAAATCGGTCACCCGACCATCTCGGACGTCATCCGGAGTGGTTGCGAAGAGACGTGCGAATCGCGTGTTGAAAAAACCGAGGTGATCGTCCTCACCCACCAGACACAGGGCGCAAGCCATGCCGTCCAACAAGGTCGCGGCCGTGCAGGCATTGAGGGGCGGAAACTGGAGGGAATCGGTCACGTGACATGAACCCAGGCAGCTTCCATCGGACGCGTGGCGCAAAACTTGAGGAATGACTTAAACTTTGTTCATCCGGTGCCGAAGAGACCGGTGCATTGTCCACGCGCCCGTCCATGCCTCCCCGCTTGCTTTCACTACTCTCGTTGATCGAGGCGGCCTTGTCCGGGAGCGTGCAGGGAGGCGTGGTGATGCGGTCGGCGAATTATCCGGAGGGGATCGCGCGGATGACGTTTGCCGATGGCGGCGGGAGCATCGTGCTTCGGAATTTTCTTCTGGCCGACGGAGAGCTTTGCGTGCGGGTGGACCTGCGCCGCGCCGGTACGGCGGGGGCCGGCGCATCGGTCATTTATCCGCGGACGGGAGCCTTCGACTGGACGACGGCGGCGGCGAAAATCGCCCGCGCGTGGTGCGTGCTCGCGCCTGTGGCGGATGACGGGAAACCCGAGGCCGAAACCTGAGGTCCGCTCAGCCGCAACGATTCAGTTGGATCCAAGGTGGAGCGCGATCTCCGGGCGCGTTTCGCAGGCGGACGGCCTCAACGACGCCCGGAGGTCGCCGTCCATCTTTTGGTTTTGCCGGCCAGGAGGCTCTTTAGCTCTCGACTGAGTTTTTACCTATCAGCCGCACGCGGTGAATGAAGGTGCGGTGCGGGCGCCTGGCGCGGCGTAGGCCGGGCGGAACGCCTGGATGCGAGCGCGGGCTTCATCAAGACGGTTGATCTCCTCGCGGTTCGTTTTGAGCAGCCCCCTCAGGCGCTGGTGGCGAAGTCCCCGGGAGGCGACGAGGGACGCGCCGCGCTCTCGCAACGCCGGGTCCATTGCCTCCGGGCTCATGGCGAGTTCGACCACCCTGCGTACGAGCGGCTCGGCCCTTTGCTCCAAGGCGAGAAAGGCGAGTCCGTCATTGCCGGCGAGGGCTCCGTCTTCGCGACGGCCCAACTCTTCGAGACCTTGCAACAGGCGGCGGAGCGTGGCGGCGGCGTTGCTCATTGCGGGAGGAGGACGGAGGGCGTCAGGCGACGCCGCAAATGGGTGCGTCGGCGCCCTGCTTGCGGAGCATCTCTGCCCAGCCGGAGCGCAGTTCGCCGACGAGACGGATCACCTCGACGATGGGTTCGGGGCTTTTGTTCAAGTTGGCCTGAAGCAGGCGCCGCAGGTAGTAGTCGTAGAGCCGGTCGAGATCGCGGGCGTAGTCGCCGCCGGCGTTGAAATCGAGATTGGCGCGCAGTTCGACCAGAATGGCCTGCGCCTTCACGATCCCTGTATTCATTTTTTGAATTCGTTCGAACTCGTCGGCGAAGCCATGCGCGTCGAGCGCGTGGTTGAGGAAACGGGTGATCCCGTCGTAGAGCATCAGGACCAGGTTGGCGGGGTTGGTCGTGAGGACGGACTGTGTCTGGTACAGGCGGGCGAATTGGCGTTGGGCGGGGGGCATGGCGGGATGTTCAGACCTGGTTGGAGGGATCTTGTGAGTTCAGGAACATGCGGGCGATGTTCTCGATGATTGCGCGGGGCGGGTAATTGCCGTCGACGACGAGCTTGCGTCCCTTTTCGACCTCCTCGGGGCGCTCTCCGGGTTGGGAGGCGAGAGCTTCGCGCAGGGTGGTGCTGGCGGTGGTGTCGAGCGTGTCGCGACTCGAAGCCGCGGTGGCCGGCCTCGCGGCTGGCTTGCCGTCGGCGGGCGCGGAGGCGCCCGTTGGCGGCGTGGAATGTGACGTGGAGTGGATCATGTGGTGGTTCCGGTTGGAACGGTCAGCCCTCGGCTCGGAATACGGGGAACGCCGTTGGTTTCACGGAGATGATTTCGGCACGAACCCCGTGAATCTTTAATGGGTTGAGGAAATAAACCGGCCGGGGGGTGTCCATGCCGCCTTTCGACTGCATGGATGGCTCAGCGGGGCGGGAGCGTGGACCAGGTGGCATCGGCCACGTAGTCGGCGAATACAAGGGGATTCTGCAGGACCGTGTAGCTCAGGTCGCCGGGCGGCTTCGTGACGGGAGTGCGTTGAAGGACGTGGGCCCTGGCCGAGTTGACGACGGCGGGATCGGCGGCCGAGACGATATTGTCGAAATTCCACAGCTGCTCGCGTCCGCTGATTTTAACGAGACGCGCGCGCAGTCCGAGGACCAAGGGCGGGTACGGCGAGCAGGCGGTGACATCGACAAGCAGGATGGCGTCGGCTCCGGTCCGGTCGGCCACGCGGGTGAGAAAATCGGACGGGAACGTGGCGGTGGAGAGGAGGGCGGGCCGCCCGACGATGCGGGCGAAGGCGTCGCGTCCGACGGGTGCGACTTCCGCGCGGGCCGAGCGGATAAGGGCGGTCGCCAGAATGCGATCAAGATCGCGAAGGGTGTCTTCGGTGAGCCCGAGGTCTTCGCTGGCGCAGGGCAGCAGCGCGATCCGCCGGACGGTGTCGGGCAGGCGCGGGACTGCCTTGACGTTGGGCGGGATGTGGAAGGGCCCGGTGCGGGCGCCATCCGGTTTGGGAAGTGTGTCGCAGCCGGAGAGCAACAGCGCGGCGGCAACGATGAATGCGAGCGAAGGGAAGAGCCGGGGACGCGTCATTTTTTGGTGTCGGAGAAGAAGGCTTTGGTGAGCTGGGTCTGCATGTTGTTGTACCCCTGCTGGGCGTTTTCCATCGCGATGAAGCTCGCGGTCAGCAGGTCGCGTTGTTGCTCGAGCTGGCGTTCGATTGCGGCGATCTGGTCGTCGAGGCTTTTGTTGCTCGCGGTGAGACGGGCCTGATGCTCGTCGATGTAGCCTTTTTGGAAATCGGAGCCGGCGATGGCGTCGAGGGACGACTTGAGACGCGCGCCGAAACCGGTTGAAGCCGTGGTGAAAAATGCGGCCACATCGTCCGGCCGGTTGGCGAGCGCGGAGGCGAGGGTGTCGGGGCTTTTGATGGCGAGTTGTGCGGTGTCGGAGGTGAAATCGATGCCGAGGTTTTCGAGACGGTTGATGGTGCCGGAGAGTCCGTCGACGGCCGAGAACGCCTGGCGGCGGAGCGTTTGCGCCCAGGCTTCGACCTCGCGGGTCGAGGCGAGGGTCGCGGTGGTGACCTTTCCGTTGGCGGAGGTGATCTTCGTTTGTTCCTCGATGAAGAGTTGCACGTCGTTGAAGGCGGAGATGAAGGCCTCGATTTTTCCCTTCATCGCGGTGGTATCGCTGGCGACGGTGAGCGTGTGGGCCCCGGTTTCCCCCACGGTGAGAGCCAGGCCGTCGATGCCGTGACTGGTTGAGGCGAGGGTGTTGCTCGCGCTGATCAGGGTCGGGCCATTGTCGAGGGTGTAGAGGGCGTTGTCGCCGCGTGCGAGATCGGCGCCGGGGTCGGTGAGGCCGAGGGCGGAGAGGAGATTTCCCGTGTCGTCCGAAAGAAAGATGCCGGTGTCGCCAGTGGTCTTGTTGGCAAGGATGACGCGATCGGATGCGGAGTCATAGGTCGCGGTGACGCCGGCGGTGGAGGCGGTGATGCGTGCGAGAACGGACTTCACGGAATCGGTGCCGGCATCGTAGTCGATGGTGACGCCATTGATCGAGAAGGAGCCGGCGCCGGCGACGACCGCGGTGCGGAGATTGGAGGAAGCGAGCGGAGAGGAAAGGGTGAGCGAGCCAAGTGCCGCGTGGCTGGAGATGGCGTTGGTTCCGTTGTTGGCGAGACGGAGGGCCGAGAGGAAATTGGAGGAGTCGTTGCCGGCTCCGAGAACAAGCGAATCGGAACCGGTGAGGGTGACCTTGTCGGTGACCGCGTCATAGGCGGCGGTGACGGCGCCGCCGGTGGTGTCGGAGATGCGGGTGAACACGTCCTCGAGCGAATCGTCGAGCGTCACGGCGATGCGATGTCCGTTGATGGTGAACGTGCCAGCGGTGACGGGAGCGGCGAGCGGAAGCGTGGCGAGAGTGAGGCCGGAAACGTCGTTGGTGGCGCTGAGTCCGAGGGCGATGTCGGGTGTGCTTTTGAGCCGGCTGGCGGTGGCGATCCGGGTGACGTCGATGTCATAGGAGCCGGTGGCCGTGCCGGCGCCGACGGAGGCGGTCCACTCGCTCGCGGTGGAGGGGAGGGTGGCGGTGCGGGCCGAGAAGACCGCGTTGGATTGCAGTGAGGCGAGCGCGCTTTGGAGGACGACCATTTTGCCGTCGAGGGTGGCAAGCGCGGTGCTTTTCCGGTTGTTGGCGGTCTTTTCAGCCTCCATGCGGGTGGCGGGCACGCGCGAGTATTCGATGGTGGAGTCGATGAAAGTCTTCCAGTCGAAGCCGGAGACGAGACCGGAGAGTTGATTGGTGGCCATGCTGGAAAAATCGGTTGGACGACACGTTGAGCTTTATCGTCTATCGGCCGCCTTAAGGTTGAGTTGAGGGTTTTTCTCCTCTGCGGAAAAACGAAGCCGCGAAAAAATTCACGGGTTCGTTTAAAGTTTTGAATGCGGCGGTCCGTAAGCAGGTGCATCAGCGCAAGGATGTGCTGATGGATCGGGTCGGATTCACCACCGGCCACGTCGCCCTACGGACAGGGCACCTAATCAAGGAAGATTACCATGTCAGTCGTTATCAACAGCAACCACGCAGCGACCGTTGCCTCGAACAACCTCGCCAGCTCCTCCTCGAATCTGCAGAAAAGCCTCAACCGCCTTTCCAGCGGTTCCAAGATCGTCAACCCGTCCGACGATGCCGGTGGCCTGGGTGTTTCGATGCGTCTTTCCGCCGCGGCCCGCCGTTCCGGCGCCGCTTCGGTCAACGTGGCGAACTCCGTCTCCTTTCTGCAAACGCAGGAAGGCGCGATGAAGGTCACCGCCAAGGTGCTTGAGCGCGTCGGCGAGCTCAAGGTGCTCTCCGAAGATCCGACCAAGAGCGCGACCGACGTCGCCAACTATGACGCGGAGTTCACGCAACTCCAGGCACAGATCACGTCGCTCGCGGCCGAGAAGTTCAACGACATCGCCCTCTTCAACAATGCGCTCACCGCGCAAGTCAGTGAAGATGGCACGCAGACGGTCGCTCTCTCGGCGAAGGACCTCGCCGGCGATGCTGGCATTACCGCCATCACCGGCGCGGCCAATCTGGGTGCGCTCACGATCGCGAACATCAAGTCCGCCACCGATGGCGTCGCGACGTTCCGTGCGACCAACGGCGCGGAACAGAGTCGCCTGGGTTTTGCCGCGGAGGTGCTCACCACCAACAAGGCCAATCTCGAGGCCGCCAACAGCCGCATCGTCGATGTGGATGTGGCCGAGGAATCCACGCAGCTCGCACGGTGGAACACCCTCGTCCAGGCCGGCACCGCGATGCTGTCGCAGGCCAACCAGAGTTCGCAGACGGCTCTCAAGCTGCTGCAATAAACCCTTATGGCACCCGCCCGTGCCGCCGACAAACCGGGACGCGGACGGGTGACCTGAACCATCGGAAGAGCCGGCGCGTTCGCGGCTCATCCTCCGACCTCGCACTGGAGACAACGTCCATGCGCGTGTCTTTCTCCACGAGTCAGAGCCTACCGCTTCGGCTGGCACCCCTCGCAGGGTGACGCTTTCCGGGCGCGTGCCCGGGATCGGTCCGACCCGGTCCGTTTGTTATCCGGGTTCGTGGCGACGACGGACTGTCGCACTCATCAAGGAAAGATACTACCATGTCAGTTGTCATTAACAGCAACTACGCGGCCTCGGTTGCCTCCAACAACCTGGCCAGCTCCTCGTCGATGTTGCAGAAGAGCCTTAACCGGCTCTCCAGCGGCTCGAAAATCGTAAACCCGGCCGACGACGCCGGTGGTCTGGGCGTTTCCATGCGCCTCTCCGCCGCCGCCCGTCGTTCGGGTGCGGCCAGTACCAACGTCGCCAACTCGGTCTCCTACCTGCAAACACAGGACGGAGCCCTGAAGGTTGCGGGCAAGGTTCTTGAACGCGTCAGCGAACTCAAGGTCCTCGCCCAAGACCCCACCAAGAGCGCGACCGACGTGGCGAATTACGATACGGAGTTCTCACAACTGCAGTTACAGCTCACGTCGCTTGCGGCTGAAAAGTTCAACGATATCGACCTCTTCGCGAATGCGCTCACCGCGCAGGTCAGCGAGGACGGTACGCAGACCGTTGCCCTTTCGGCCAAGGGCCTCGCGGTGGGAGTCACCGACATCACCGCCGCGGCGGATCTCTCCGCCGTGACCATCGCACAGATCAGCACCGCCATCGACACGACCGCAGGTCTCCGCGCCACCAACGGCGCCGAGCAGAGTCGCCTGGGTTTTGCCGCGGAGGTGCTCACCACCAACAAGGCCAATCTCGAAGCCGCCAACAGCCGCATCGTCGATGTGGATGTGGCCGAGGAATCCACGCAGCTCGCGCGGTGGAACACCCTCGTCCAGGCCGGCACCGCCATGTTGGCGCAGGCCAACGGATCGACGCAAACCGCCCTGCGTCTCCTTCAGTAAGGAGCGCCGGAATCGATAACGTCGAAACAGGTATCGACCCAACGACCCCCGCACGTTCGAGCGTGCGGGGGTTATTTTTTTTTCCGTTCGGACCGGGCTGTCGGAGGCCGATTTTTTTTCGGCAGTCGCGTTGCGAGGCCGTGTGTCAGGCGGGGTGCAGGAGCTTTTCCTCGGCGGCGGTGATCACCTCGATGAACTGCTCGGGCGTGGACGCGGTCATGAGTGCGTCGCGATTGGCGGGGTCCTTGAAAATCTTGCAGAGGGAACTGACGACCTGGAGGTAGTCGGTCGGATTCGATTTGGGGGTGCCGAGAACGAAGATCAGCTTGACGGTCTGGTTGCTGTTTTCGAACAGCACGCCGGTGTCGCTGCGGCCCACGGCCATCACGATTTTTCGCACGTGTTCCGTGCGGGCGTGGGGCAGGGCGATTTCGTTGCCAAGGCAGGTCGTGTCGAGTCGTTCGCGAGCGAGGAGTTCGTTGTAGAAGCCCTGAAAATTGGTCACCTCCGGATGGCCGTCGAGCAGGCGCGCCACTTCGTTAAGCGCCACGGTGCGCTTGTTGCTTTGCACCTGCAGGCGGATGCGGGAGGGATCGAGAAGAGAGGAGAGACGGCCGGCCATGCGAACGACGATTGAAGCGTTTACGGGAGAGGCAAAGTGACGTCCCGCCAAAATCATTGGCAAGCGTCGATTGGCATTTATGGCGCTAAAATTCCATGGCGCAAACGAAGGGCGAAGGAGCGGAGCAATGCTCGGCGGTATGGGGGAACAACCATGCAACCGAACGTAGCAGCAGAGGTGACGAGGCTTGTTGGAGGGGGCTGAAGAAAACCGATACGTGACCTTGGCTGCCACATGCATTCGGACGCTTCGGCGGCATGGAACGACCCGGGCCAAAATCCCACAGGCTCTTGAGCGTTGAATTGAGGTCGAAGATCACCTGACATGGGCGCCGGTCTCCGGATTTCTTGTTCAGCCCCCAATCCCAACCCCGATTTTAGCATGATCTGTTATGCTCCCTCAGGTGCGGCTTCAGGTGAAGCCCGCACTGCTCTCACGCCTGCGAGCGCCACCGCGCTTGCCCGATTGGGTCTCACCGTTCACGCCGCCACCGGCCTGGGACTGAGCTCTTTTCATTCCGACGAGGAATACCGTTCCGCCGGGGTCGTGCTCCGATCCGACGAGGATAATGCCCTCGCCGAGGCCGATCTCGTGATTCGCGTCGGCAAACCGCCCGCCGACTCCATTGCCCGGATGAAGCGAGGCGCGGTCCATGTCAGTTTCCTCGATCCGTTCAACGATCCCGCGTTGCTCACCGCTTTTGCCAACGCCGGAGTCGGTGCCGTGAGCCTGGAAATGATCCCGCGCACGACTCTCGCCCAAAAGATGGATGCGATCAGTTCCCAGGCCAGTCTTGCCGGTTACGTGGCGGTTTTGCAGGCGGCCTCCCGTCTTGGCCGGATTCTGCCGATGATGATGACGCCTGCCGGCACGTTGATGCCTTCGCGCGTTTTCGTAATCGGTGCCGGGGTAGCCGGCTTGCAGGCGATCGCCACCGCCAAACGCCTCGGCGCCCGTGTCGAGGCGTTCGACACCCGGCCCGTTGTCGAGGAGCAGGTCCGCTCCCTCGGCGCAAAATTCATCAAAATCGACCTCGGTGCCACCGGACAGGCCGCGGGTGGTTATGCTCAGGCGCTCACCCCCGAGCAGATCGCCAAGCAGCAGGCCGCCATGGCAAAAGTCTGCGCACAGGCCGACATCGTCATCACCACCGCCAAGCTGTTTGGCCGCAAGGCGCCGGTGCTCGTCACCCAGTCCATGCTCGCCGGCATGAAGCCCGGGAGCGTGGTGGTGGACCTCGCCATCGATACCGGCGGCAATGTCGAAGGCTCGGTTCCCGGTCGCGATGTCACCACCCCCAACGGCGTGCTTATCCTCGGCCAGCCCGGGTTGGAGCGCCTCGTGCCGGCGCACGCCTCGCAAGCCTTTGCCGCCAACATCGCCGCGTGGATCACGCATTTCTGGGATGCCTCCACTAAAACCCTCCGTCTCGATCTTTCCGACGAGATCCTGAAGGGGTGCCTCCTGACCCACAACGGCGCCATTGTTCATCCTCAGTTCGCCGCCAAATCCTCCACTTAACCGCCCGCTTTCGCTCTTCCCGCCATGGACCTGATGCTTCTCTTCTTCATCTTCACACTCGCGGCCTTTCTGGGCTTTGAGCTGATCGCCAAGGTGCCTTCGCAACTGCACACGCCGCTGATGTCCGGCTCCAACGCGATCTCGGGAATCACCATTGTCGGCGCGATCATCGCCGCCGGCACGGACGACAACTCCTGGCTCACCACGGTGCTCGGAACCGGCGCGGTCATTCTGGCGACGATCAATGTCGTCGGCGGTTATCTCGTGACCGATCGCATGCTCGGCATGTTCAAGAAGAAGATCGTCGCCAAAAAGGAGGACCGCGCATGAACGCCGACACCCTCATCAATTTCGCCTACATCGTCGCCTCGATCCTCTTCATCCTCGGATTGAAGATGCTCGGACGTCAGGCCTCCGCGCGCCGGGGCAATCTCCTCTCGGCGCTCGGCATGCTGATCGCGCTCGTGGTCACTCTCCTGGACCGGCAGGTGGTGAACTTCACGTGGATTGTGATCGGTCTGTCCGTGGGCGCGGTCATCGGCGTGGTCTGCGCTCGCGTGGTAAAAATGACCTCCATGCCCGAGATGGTCGCGCTGCTCAACGGCTTCGGCGGACTCGCCTCGCTGCTCGTGGGCTGGGCCGAATACGGTAAGATCCGCGCGTACGGCTGGGATCGATATCTGGCCGAGTTCACCGGGAACCCGGTGTTCACCAGCACCGTGATTTTTCTGGCGGTGTTGATCGGCGGCCTCACGTTCACCGGCTCGCTTTACGCCTTTGCAAAGCTCGCGGCGTGGGTCAGCGGAAAGCCCGTGATCTTCCGCGGACAACATGTGATCAACGGCCTGTTGGTTCTCCTGATTCTGGCCGGCGGCGCCGTCGCGATTCTGGCCTCCGATCCCGCCATCGTGCTTGCCGGTTTCACCACCTACCTGGTCCTCTCGCTCGTGTTGGGTTGGACCTTCGTGATGCCCATCGGCGGCGGCGATATGCCGGTGGTCATCTCGCTCCTCAACAGTCTTTCGGGTCTGGCCGCATGTGCCGCGGGTTTTGTGATCAGCAACAACGTGCTCATCGTCGCCGGCTGCCTGGTGGGCACGAGCGGCGTGATTCTTTCCATCATCATGTGCAAGGCGATGAACCGCTCCCTGCTCAATGTGCTCTTTTCCGGCTTCGGAGCCTCCGCCGCCGTGTCCGAAGGCGGAGACGGCGCCGTTCAGGGTGAACTCAAACCGATCTCGCCCGAGGATGCTTTCGCGGTGCTCGAAGCCGCGCGGCAGGTTGTCATTATTCCTGGGTACGGCATGGCGGTCTCGCAGGCGCAGCATCAGGTGCGCGAACTCGCCGACCTGCTGGAGCAAAACGGCGCCGAGGTCCGTTTCGCGATTCATCCCGTCGCCGGCCGC
The DNA here is from genome assembly GCA_024711005.1 of Opitutaceae bacterium. Taxonomy (GTDB): domain Bacteria; phylum Verrucomicrobiota; class Verrucomicrobiia; order Opitutales; family Opitutaceae; genus Rariglobus. The sequence continues at coordinate 13,006 of JANJTQ010000059.1, forward strand.
ATGCCGGGTCACATGAACGTGCTCCTTGCCGAGGCCAGCGTGCCCTACGAACAGTTGGTGGAGATGGACACGATCAATCCGATGATGCCGACGATGGACGTCGCGATCGTGATCGGTGCCAACGACGTGGTGAACCCGGCGGCCGCCCGCGACAAGGCGTCGCCCATCTACGGCATGCCCATCATCAACGCCCACGAAGCGCGCACGGTCATTTGCCTCAAGCGCGGCAAAGGCGCGGGGTTTTCGGGGATCGAGAACCAGCTCTTCCTGTTGCCCAACTCCCGGATGCTCTATGGCGACGCCAAGTCGACGCTCCAGTCCGTGGTCTCGGAGTTCAAGAGCATCTCCGGCTGACCGGGAAATCACCCGTCGGTGAGCGGGAAACCCCCGGAGTCTCCGCTCGGGGGCGGGTGCCGGGGATGGACGGGGCAATATTTATAAGCAGATTGGATAATTCGAGTGTCTGGATCGCTCCTGTCCGGGAGTGGGGGAGTCGGCGATCTTGTTGTGATCCGGATTCTTGAGCCGAGGCGGGTTTATCAGGCGCCGATTAGGAGGGGAGTAGCCTGGCTATTACGCACCCGCCCTGCTGGCATTTGGACGGCTGTGGGTCTATATTTCCTCAAGCCAAACGCCGGTCGTTTTGCCCCGCGCATTCGCGTTCCGGCTTTCGAACCGACCGCTGTGCTGTGCCTCCCCGCAAGTCCGCATCCTGAACCTCCCCCCCGCCATGACCAATACGCTCCACCATTACCCCCCGGCCGCGGATACGGCCAACAAACACATCGTCGCCACCCACGAAGCTATAGCCGCGCGTGCGCGCGAGCTTTGGTTGGAACAAGGCTGCCCTGAAAACTGTGATCAAGCCATCTGGCTGGAGGCGGAAGCCGAACTTCTCGCAATTGAGCAAAAGCGTTACCGGCATCCCCACCTGCAGCTCACGAATCCCCAGGATTCCCAACCAAGAAAGGAACTCCGTCATGCTTAGTAAATTTACAATCGATTACGTGGTGTTTCCCCAACACAACACTCAGGTTCGCACGCATCGCACCGACGATCCGGTCGAAGCCGAAGAATTTCTCATGCACCTGTTGTTGGGCCATGCGGAAATAAAGGCCATTCGTCACGAAGGTGTTGAACTGACCGGACATCAGTTTGACCGTATGATCAAAATCGCGGCCGAACGGATCATGTCGGAGCTGCTGTGCGATTCGCTGCACCTCGACGCTCCGGATATTAGGAGCCGGTTCGGTTTCGCGGCTTAGGTCGTGTTTTCGGAGGTAGGCGGCCTGCTTGCAGGCGCGGTTCGGAGCGCGAGCAAGCTCGCTGCCTACGGGGGGCTTTCCGCTGATCGGAAAGCGAGGGGAGTCGTACGTGGATCGAACGCCTCCCCCTTCGTTGGTGTGATTGGCCGGATCGACGAGCAGTGTACATGACGATCCCGGGCGCCGCGGATTTCTCGTTTAGCGTCCTTGCGCTTGGGGCGACTTTTTGCGGCCATCTCTTTTCAATGAAAGTCACTGGCCTCGCCCTTGTTCCTCCTCCCACGGCCGCCGACCTGCCCAAGGTCACGCCCGAGTTGCTTGCGTCCGTGCTGGCTCGCTATTCGCGCAGCAACGAAGGCATCCATGCCATTCTTGAGAAGGTCGATCTGACCAACCCCGATGCGTCCATCGATCGCATTCTGAAGTTTGTCGACTACGGACACGCCTCGATCGGAGGTCTGACCGGCGGCATCGCCATCGCCCTCGACAATATCTCGATGTGGCTCGCGTATAAGATCTTCGAGATCTCCCAGATGGCGGACGGCCAGGAGTCGTCGACGCGTTACATCACAATGGATGCGGCCAATCTCCCGACGCCTCCCGAGATCGGCATCCCCGAGGATCTGGCGCCACGCTGGCACGCGCTCATGGCGAAGTCGTTTGCCGCGTATAACGCCGAGTATTCCCGCCTCGATGCCCTCGGCGTGGCCGAGCCCGATCGCGTGCGTGTTCCCGCCGACGCCAAGCCCGCGGTCGTCACCCGGATTCGCAAAAACTACGCGCTCGATCGCGCCCGCTACTTTATCCCCTTCGCCACGCGCACCAATCTCGGCCTCGTGCAAACCTCCCGCATGTGGGCGGCGACGGTCAAGCAACTTGATTCGCTTCCGCATCCCGAGGCTCGTGCCGCCGCGAAACTGATCCGGGATGAACTCGTCAAAATTTCGCCGCGTCTCACCCGCCACAGCGTCGCGGAAAAATCCTATCAGGAACAAGCCAGGCAGGAGCTCGACGCCTCGCTTCGTCTCGGTCTTGCGCGCCTCTCCACCGCGCCGCTCGCCGACGAGGTTTGGGTGCACGTTGACCGCGCCACGCCCCCGTTTTTACCCGAAGAACAGCCTGTGACCGAGGCATTGTGCCATCGTGACAACCGTTACGGTTATCAAGGCACCGCGACCCGCCGCATGCGCGTCAGCTTTGCCTGGAACAACATGGCGGTCGCCGAACTGCGCGACCTTAACCGCCACCGCACCGGCCATCGGTATACGCCGCTTATCCAGACGGGCTTTTATCTGCCGCCGGAGATCACCCATGCCTCGCATCAGTCGTTACTCGACGAGCAGGCTGCGCTCACTCGCGAACTCATGCAGCGAGGTTCGCCGGCGTATGTGTATTCGCTGTTGCTGGGGGCGCAGACGCCCTTCGAACACAGCACGCACGGGGACAAATTTGTCTATGAGGCCGAGTTGCGCACCGGTATGGGCGCCCACTTCCGTTACGCCGAGCATCTGAGCGCGGTGCTGAAAGCCTTCTTCGTGCAAGTCCCCGAGGCCCGACGCTGGGTGGTTGAGGGCACGGCGGAACCGGAATAATACTGGACTGTGGGGGGCCGGGAACAGGCCCATGGCCCGAAATCCTGCGCGGATAACCCGCCCGGATTTCGGGTTGTGATCCTTGGATTCCAGTCTCTACCCTGCGGACTTCTTTCCATGCGTTTCGCGTCGCCCCTGCTCATTGTCCTGTCTGTCATCCTTCCGTTTGGAGCGTATGCGCGGGATCCGGCGCACGTGGATGCCTCGAAACAGAACACCCAGTTGGCACCCACGCCCGAGAGTGCGGATACGCCGCTCTCGCCTACGCGCGAGGCCAATCAGCGGCCGTTCTTTCGCAATGAACGGTTGCAGGACCAGCGCTTCAACACTCCTGAGCTGATCGACCGCAAGGATGCTGCCGTGGGTGATCGTCGCGCGCCGATCGAGGTCACCGAAACCCGCGACAAGGTTATAGTCGACCGCAAGGAGTTCCCGACACCCGAACTTCGTGAGCATAAGGTCAACCGTCACAACGGCGAAAAATCCCACATTCAGCCGAAGGGCGACATGCTCAAAAAGTACGACATGGTCACGAGATACCAGAATCGGATGAAGGACGCCGATGTCGCCGCCGCCAAACGCGGGCCGAAATTCGAAAAAATGACGACGTTCGAGAAGCTCAATCGCTTCGCGTTCAAGCGGAATGGACCTGGCTCGCCGGACGGCAGTCCGATGGTCACTCCGGCCGCCGGCGGTCCCGCGCCCGCCTCGCAGGATACCTACACGAAATACCGGGTGGACTGGAAGCGATTGGACGGCTCGAAGCACTGAATCACCCGTTCCGCGACGGAACGCTTCCGGTTACTTTCCCCGACGCACGCGTTCTTTTTCCTCGTCGCGTTCTTCTTCCAGTCGCGCGCGTTCGCTGACGAGTTCGTCGCCGATCTTATTGACCTCGGCGAGGGCGCCTTCCGCCAACGCTTCTTCCCGGCGTTTTTTGAGGAAGATCTCGCGCTCCGCGATTTTGCCTTTGTAGACTAGGTCGATCTCGGCGAGCCGGGCCTTCTTTTCCGGAGTCAGTTTTGAGCCGCCGTCGGGATCCGATTTGGCGAGGCGTTCCATGGCGAGTTCGTAAGCGCTTTTCATGAAACCGACCGTGGGCTCGTCCCGCCGAAAATCAAGCCGCGTGAAAACCGATCCGGTGAAGGGACTCCCGGGTGTCAGGCTGAAGGCACGACGAAACGCATGCCGACGAGCAGCACCAGAACGGTGAACGCGAAGGGCGTCCAGAACCCGCCGCGCTTGAGTTCCCAGTTGGACGCGTATCCGCAAAAGATCACGCCGAGCAGTCCCGCGAACGCGGAGTAGCCGAGCCAGATGCTGGAGAACCGCGCCTCGTGATACGCTCCCGGCACGTCGATAAAGAAACGCACTCCGGCGTCGATCGCCGTGAGCAGGAGAGCGCTGGCGTGGTTTAGGAGACTCGCCAGCCAGCCGATTCCCAGCAGTCCGCACAGCAGCGACAGAAAGCCGGACACGATCACCAACGATCCCGCAGGAATCAGCACGAGATTCGCCGGCAACGACACGGGCGTGAATAATCCAAAAATCAACACGCCGCTGATCGTGCTCACGACCGTGGTCGAAAGTCCGATGGCGACAACGGGGACCAGCCAGCGCCACGCAAGATCGGCCGCGTGATGAAACGGATTCCACGACACCTTGGGCAGGCGGGTGAAGAGCGCGCCTTTCTCCAGCCAGCGTTCGCCCAGGGGCAGGCCGAGCAGAAGCAGCGACGCAACGATTCCATAGCTGAGTTGGAAGCTCGCGGTAAAGAGCTGCATCGGCGCGACCACCAGCACGCACACCGCCGAGGCTACCAGCGCGGACAACGGGTTGCCGGGCAAGCGCAGCACGTGCGACGTGTGCAAAAACATCACCATCAAAAACGCCCGCACCGCCGACGGTGTGCCACCTGTAATGTCCACATACAGCCAGAGCAGAATCCCGCCCGCGATCACGCGTACCGCCGCCGGAAGGCGCAGAAGAAGGAGCATGCCGTGAATCACTCCCGCGATCACCGCGATATGCAGGCCGCTGATGGAGAAGAGATGCATCGTTCCGCTCTCCCGGAACACGTTCTTTTGTTCGTCGCTCAACTCTTGTTGTTGTCCGAGCAACATGGCCTTGAGGACACCGCCGACCTTGGGATGGGCCTCGATGCCGTGTCCAAGAATCGCGGCGAACCGGCGCAATGCCGCGTCGCAGAAAAGTCGATACGCTCCCGCTGCGGACACGTCGCCGGTGATGCGGGACCGTGTAAGTTTGAAGTTGGCGCCCTGTCCGGCGAGATAACCGTCGAAGCTGTCGCCGGGCGGATTGCGTGGCAGGGTTTGCAGCACGCCGGTCACCTCAACGCGGATGGAGCGGGTGAGCACCGTGGCGTTGCCCTTCATTCCAAGTGAAAAATACACGCGCTGTCCGACCAGTTCGGGCAGGTGAGCGTCGGCGGCGACGAGTCGTCCGAGCCCGCTCTGGCTCCGCCCATCGGGGGGCGGCGTAAACAATCGGTCGATCTCCAACGTGGCATGCACTTCGCGGGGAGGCAGGACATCCCAGTCGGGCAGGCGGTCGCGGCGGATCTCATAAAGCGCTGCGCCACTCAAAAACACTCCCAGCAGAATCCCCGGACCCCAGGCGCGCCGCCAACCCAGCGCCCCGCCGATCGCGAGGAGCGCAAAGCCGCCCAGCCAGACAGGCGGTAATGGCAGCCACTGGAGTTTCCCGGCCACCAAACCTGTCATCAATGGCAGCAGCACCCAAAGAAGCGGGGCGCGATGGCCGAGTGTGCGGCTGGTCATGGTTCTGAATTGGAACCACTAATCGCCACTAATGAACACTAATTTATGAAAGGGCTTTCATTAGTGTCCGTTGAGTGTGAATTAAGTGGTTTCAAAATGCCCTCGTCCGATCAACCCGATCTTTTTGGCGAAGCCGCCGTGCCCGTGTCCGCGAGTCCAGCAGCGAAGGCCCGTCCGGCCGCGCAGCCGCTCGCGGCGCGGATGCGTCCGCGTGTACTCGCCGACATCGTGGGGCAGGAGCACCTCACTCAGCCTGACGGACTTCTCACACGCCTCATCAAAAGCAACCGCTTCGGCAGTTTGATTTTCTACGGACCGCCGGGCTGCGGAAAAACCAGTTTCGCCGAGGTCATCGCGAACGAAACGCGGAGTCGTTTCGTTCGCATCAACGCCGTCATGTCGAACGTGGCCGAGTTGCGCGAGATCCTCGCCACCGCGCGCAAGCTGCCCGACACGCCTACGCTGCTCTTCATCGACGAACTGCACCGCTTCAACAAGTCGCAACAGGATCTGCTCCTGCCCGACGTCGAGGAGGGCTATGTGCGCTTGATCGGCGCGACCACGCACAACCCCGGGTTCTACGTCAATCCGCCGCTGCTTTCGCGCAGCCATCTTTTCCGTCTGCAACTGTTACCCACCGAGGCGGTCGCCGGCGTGCTCGCGCGCGCTCTCGCCGATACGGAACGTGGACTCGGCGCGCGCGGGTGCACGGCCGATGCCAAGGTGCTCGCCGATCTCGCGGTGCTCTGCGATGGCGATCTTCGCCGCGCGCTCAACGCGCTTGAAGTGATCGTGCTTTCGCTTCCGGAAGGCACGGAGGTCACCGAAAAGGAAATCGAGGTCTTCGCGCGCGAACGACGCATCCGCTACGACGCGGACGAGGACGAACACTACGACACGATTTCGGCGTTCATCAAAAGCTGCCGCGGAAACGATCCCGACGCGGCGATGTATTGGCTGGCGAAGATGCTGGCGGGAGGCGAAGACCCACGCTTCATCGCTCGGCGTCTGGTGATTCTCGCGAGCGAAGACGTGGGTCTGGCCGACCCGTTCGCGCTGCCGCTGGCGGTCGCCGCGCATCACGCATGTGAGTTCGTGGGATTGCCCGAGGCCGAGCTCACGCTGGCGCACGCGACGCTGCACATCGCCTGTGCGCCGAAGAGCAACTCAGCCACGCTCGCGCTGGCCGAGGCACACCGTGCGTTGAAGGAAAAGCCCGTGCAGCCGGTGCCGTTGCCGCTGCGCGACAAGAGCGGCGCGGCGAGCAAGCAGGCCGGCCATGGCAAAGGCTATCGTTACTCGCACGATTATCCGGAGAATATTTCCGGGCAGGATTACCTGGAAGAACCGCTGACGATCTACACACCGAAGAACGCGGGTCTGGAGACGCGCATCGTCGAGCGATTGGCCCGCTGGCGGGAGCTGAAGGCGCGGATGAAAAGCGAAGGGCGATAAGGCGCGACGGCAGTCCTGCCGCCGGAGGTGGGGCGAACGACAGGATTGTCACCGCTCCTTCAGATTTGTCGTAAGGGCCTATTCACGCTGGTGCTTGCGCGTCTCTTCTGTCGGACTGAGTCGATGAACTCACCTCGCTCGCTTGCATGCCGAATTGGTTTCGGCATGTTCGATTTGATCGTGATCGGCGCACTGGTGCTGATCGGCTCGTTGTGGTTCACGGCGGCGTTTCTCAGTTTTGAACCGGACATGGATCAAGTTGCCTGGATGAGCTGGGGCATGATCGCCGCCGCGGTGGTGTTTACGCTGATGATGGTGGCGCGGGTTGTTCGGCGTCCGTTTTGGCGGCGCGCGGGAATCGTCGTGGGGGTGGCGCTGGGGGTGATTGCCGGGGTGTGGTTGCGAGCGGCTACGTTGACGGTGAACAGGTCGGACGACGCCGCCGAGTGGCATGTGGGCATCATAGGTGCTTTTGCGCTGCTGCTGTTTGTGACGCTGTGTCTGGGCTGGCGCGGGACGATCCGGCGCGGCGGGTGGACGGGCGGGGTGCGGGCCGGGTTGGCGCTGTGCGCCGGCGCCTACTTGGGGTATCTTGCGTGGGACGAGACGCCGGCATCAAGCGTCGCCGAGAACCGGGCTCGCATGGAAGCGGGGCGGCGCGGCAAGGCGGGGTATGAGCTGACGATCCGGTATTCTCCCGCTCCCGGCGGAGGCGCTGTGTTCAACGAGCCCTCTCACCAGCTTAAATTCAACCAGCGGGACAAAGACCGCATTGCCTACTTGAAAGAGAATCGTGCGCGGATCGAAGCGAACTGGGCCGAGCTGGCCGAGGTGCGTGCCTGGTGGGATGAAATGGCCGCCCAGCCCTGGCTGGGCGACGAGGAATGGATCAGCCCCGAGACCCCAATAATCCGCTTTCGGGTGGTGCGGACCTACGTGGATCATGCGTTGGCAATGGCCCTCTTGCGGGCGGCGGATGGTGACGGTGACGGGGCATTCGACGATGTGTTGCACGTGTTGACGGTCGGCGTGCGTTTGCAGGCGGGGACGGAGACTCTGGTGCGAGGCATGGTCGGGCAGGTGATACAGAGACAATCGATGGAGGCTTTGGAGTTGGTCCTTGAACAGTCGACCGTGTCGCCGGCGGTGCGGTCGGGAGCGGCCGATGCAATCGAGGCTTCAAAAAGAAAACCGGGGGACCTCGCTCGATTGATGGTGTGCGAAGTCGGTGTTTGGTCCCAAGAGCGAGCCGGGTTGCTAAGAGCGGCGGGGGCGCCGACGGACAGCATTCGCGGGGCGATCCAACGTTGGCTGTCGATCTTTGTGCTGAATCCACAGGCGACGGCGAATCGCGTGAACAGCCATTATGCGGAGCTGGCGGAGTTGGTGGAGAAACGTGAACTGCAAGCTGCGAAAGAGAGTGGCGAGCGCTTTCACCAAGAGATGAGCCGTGTGGTGCGGCCCAAGAACTTTGCCGGGCGCAAGCTGATGGGCATGGGGGTGGCGCAGACGACGAAGATAGCGGAAAGTTTTTGGAAAAACGAAGACCTGCGCGAGTCGCTGATCGCCCGGCTGCGGGAGAAAGCGTCTTAACGAGGGGGCGGGGCGCGGGATGAAGAGGGGGCGGTGACGGCGTTTGCGAAAGGGGATTGAATCGTTTGCCGCCCGGCCCGCAGCTTCACCCATTCTTTACCGCGCGGTGCTTGCGATCCATCGGCGCGGTTGCACAGTAGCCCGCATGAAGCTCAATGCCGCGCTCGCCAAGTCCTTGTTGATGGCCGCCTCGATTGGCATGATCGTGCCGGTCGCCGCGCAAACCTACCCCAAACCGACCAAACCGGCCACGCCGGCGCCCGCTCCCACGGAGGAGCCGGCCAAAGTCGACGGACTTGAACTCGCCCGGAAAAGCGGCGGATTTCTCGGGCTCACGGTCGAGGGACCACGGTTGGTGTTGAAGTTTTACGATGCGGAGAAAAAACCCGTCGACATGGATGCCGTCCGCGCGTCGGCTCGCTGGGATCCGGTTAACAAGACGAACGATGTTTACACGGTTTTGAATCCCAGTCCCGATGGAAAGACGCTCGTTTCGCCTTTGGTGGTTCAGCCTCCGCTCACGTTTAAAGTTTATCTCACGTTGATCGCCGCCGATGGCACCGTGATCGAGAGTCTCGTCGCCGATCTGCGTCAGCTGAACAAAGCGAAAAAGTAGGGCCGTCAGAATCGCTGCATCATCACCGCGACCGAGAGTCTTTCGGTGTGCGTTCCTTTGAAGACGCCGCGCGTTGGCGTGCTGTCGTGATAGTCCCGGCCAAGCGCGACCTTCACATGACGTTCGCCGGCGACGCAGTCGTTGGTGGGATCGAGCGGCCACCAGAAGCCGCCGGGCAAAAACACCTCGACCCAGGCATGGCTCTCGCTCGCGCCGATGAGCGCAGGGGCGCGCCGGGCCTCGGAAGCCAGACGCTGCGTCTCGGTTTCGATGTAGCCGGTGACGTAGCGCGCGGGGATTTCCGCCGAGCGCAGCACCGCGATCATCACTTGGGCGAAGTCCTGGCACACACCCGTGCGCTGCTTCAACGCAACCGCCACCGGTGTGTCGATCTGCGTTGAGCCGGAGACGTAGCGAAAACGGGTTTTGATCCAGTTGTTCAACCGCAGGAGCGAAACACCCAGCGTGCCTCCCGGTTTGAAGAGCTTGTTGGCAAGCGCGTTGACCTCGGGGCCGAGCGCGATCGCTTCCGAGGGCATCAGGAATTCAAAGAGTTCGAGCCTTTCGCTGCGATAGAGTTGGCGCGCCTCCGACACGGTGATTTCGAGCACGGCGGCGGGTGGCGGGTTGGGGGTGGTCTCCACTTCGCACACGCTCTCCAGCAGCAGTTCACGATGCCGTTTGACGATGGAGAATGTTTCCACCGCATTGCCGAAATAATCAATGTAGCCGTGGGTGTTTGCCGGCGGCGTCGTCACGAGCTGACGTGACAGCAACTGCTGCGAATCGTCCGTGATCGGCGTCAACCGGGCCTCCATAAAGGACTCCGACGCCGAGCCGGCGTAGCGATAACGGGTGCGATGAGTGATGCGAAAACGCATGGAGGTCCGCACTCTCTCCACTCCCATGCCGACGACAAGCTTTTGAAACGGTTCGCATCTCTCCGTCTGGCCGCCGGTGTCGGTGCACAACTGTGTTCCGGCCGGAACACAGTTGTGCACAGGTTGGGTGAGGCGGTTTTCACCCTGATTGACATGCGCGGGGCTCCGATTGAGCGTCTGGCCCTCATGCCAAGCTTGCCGTTCTCACCTTTCGACTCCATCGAATCCGCGATCCAGGACATTGCGGACGGGCGTATGATCATCGTCACGGATGATGAAAATCGTGAAAACGAAGGCGACTTGGTCATGGCCGCCTCGAAGGCCACGGCGGAGATGGTCAACATGATGATTCGCCACGCGCGGGGCTTGATCTGCGTGCCCACGACCGGCGCGCAGCTCCGTCGCCTCGGCATCAATCCGATGGTGCAGGAAAACCGCGAGTCCTACAAAACCGCCTTTACCGTTTCGGTCGATGCCACCGAGGGCATCACCACCGGCATCAGCGCCTACGACCGGGCCCGGACCATTTCCATTCTGGCCGATCCCAACGCCAAGCCCGAGGCGCTGGTCCAGCCCGGCCATATTTTCCCGCTGCGCGCCAAAGACGGCGGCGTGCTCGAACGTGCCGGTCACACCGAGGCCGCCGTGGACTTCGCCTCGCTTGCGGGACTGCATCCGAGCGGTGTCATCTGCGAGATTCTCAACGACGATGGCACGGTCGCGCGTCTACCCGAGCTGTATGAGTTCAAGAAAAAATTTGGACTGAAACTCGTTTCCATCGCCGACCTCATCGAATATCGCCATCGCCGCGACAAGCTTGTCGAACAGGTCTGCGTACGGCTTTTCGCCAGTGAATACGGCGACTTCATGCTGCACGTCTTTCGCAACAAGCTAGATGGACGGCACCACTTCGCGTTCGTGATGGGCGAACTGGATCAGAGCCCCACGCTGGTGCGTGTGCACAGCGAGAACCTTCTTGGCGATCTGTTTCGTCAGCGGGGAAGTGACAGCCATGCAATGCTGGTCGGATCACTGGAATCGATCGCCCGCGCGGGCCGGGGCGTGGTGCTTTACATGGAGCATGCGCAGGGATGCGGCGATGTGCTCGACGGCATCACCGCGCGTCAGTCTACCGGCATGAGTTTTCGCGATTACGGCATCGGCGCGCAGATTCTCGTTGCCCTTGGTTTGCGGAAGATCCGTCTGCTCTCCAATAGCTCGCGCAAAGTGGTCGGTCTCGACGGCTACGATCTCGAAATCGTCGAGCACGTGCCCGTCGGCTAAAATAGGTTGCCGAGGCGTGCCTGCCTTCGCACACCTTTCCTTTCTTCTTTCTCATGAGTCTCGACGCTCCTTCGTTCCCGTCCATCAACGGCGCCGCTTTTTCCATCGGTATCGTGGCCTCGCGTTATAATCCGAAGCTCGTCGACGCGCTCGTTGCCCAGGTCGCCGCCCACCTTGTTGCGGCCGGAGTGAAAGAGAAAAAGATCACGATCATGCGCGTGCCAGGCGCCAACGAACTGCCCAGTGCCGCGCAGCTTCTGCTTGCCAGCAAAAAGTACGACGTGGTCGTCGCCCTTGGAGTGATCATCCGCGGCGACACGATTCACTACCAACTCGTCGCCGAGTCCTCGCAGCAAGGTTTGCAGCGCGTGTCGCTCGATACCCGCACGCCCATTATCAATGGCGTGGTGACGGCCGAAAACCAGAAGCAGGCGGACGACCGCTGTCTGGGCAAAATCAATCGCGGAGCCGAGTTCGCCCGCGCGGCGCTCGTGATGGCCGAGTTGAAGAAGACCCTTTCCAAATGAGCAGTTTCAAAGCCCTTTTCGCGCAGCGTCGCGACGGCCGGGTGGCCGCCTTGCAGTATCTATTCGCGTGGAGCATCAACACTCCGAAGAACCTCACCGACGACATCCGCACGTTCCTCGACACGCAGGAAAAACCGCGCGAGCACTATGCCTTCGGCGAAGAACTGATTCATGGCGTCGTCGAGCATGTGGCCGAGATCGACGGACGCATCCGCGGACTCGCGCATAACTGGGATTTCGACCGCATCGCCAAGATCGACCTCGCAATCCTGCGTCTCGCGATTTTCGAGATGGTTTACCGCAAGGACATCCCGCCGGTCGTCTCGATCAACGAAGCCATCGATCTATCGAAACAGTTCTCCAACCTCGATGCGAAGCGCTTCATCAACGGCATTCTCGACCGCATGAAGGACCAACTCGGCCGTGACTCCCGCAAGGTGGCGCAGGAGAAGAGCTGAGCTCTTGGCGCGAATCGCGAAGACGCGAAGAACACAAAGCGGGGATGGCGATTTTCTTCGATTCTGAACTCAGCGTCGTTGCGTCTCCGCGTTAAACCATTCCGGTAATTCAGATGTTCGGTCTCTTCAAAAAATTTAAGGACGGCTTCTCCAAGACGGTCGCGGCGATCTCCGAAAAAACCCGCGGCATCTTCGGCGGACGTTCCATTGATGTTTCGTCACTTGAGACTTTGGAGGAGGCACTCTACACCGCCGATTTTGGCGTCGAGACGACCGACGAGGTTTTGGCCGAGATCAAGGCCGCCTATAAGAAAGACAAGGAACTGCGCGGCCAACAAGCCGCCGCCATCGGTTCCTCCGTGCTCAAGCGGGCCCTCGCGGGCAGTGAAGGCGTGCTCAATGGGCCGACGTCCGACGGCCCCGCGCTTCCCAAGGTGATCGTTCTTATCGGTGTCAATGGCTCGGGCAAAACGACGACGACGGCAAAGCTCGGCTGGTTGCTCAAGCAGGATGGGAAGTCCGTCATGCTGGCCGCATGCGACACATTCCGTGCCGCGGCGGTCGAGCAGCTCAAGTCCTGGGCCACGCGTCTCGACCTGCCCATCGTGGCCAGCCACACCGGCGCCGACGCCGCCGCGGTTGCGTTTGATGCCTGGCAGGCCGCCAAGGCGCGCGGCTGCGATTACCTCATCGTCGATACGGCCGGACGTCTGCACACCAAGAGCAACCTGATGGACGAACTCGAAAAAATCCGGCGGGTTATCCAGAAACACGACCCCACCGCGCCGCATCATTCGTGGATCGTGGTGGATGGTTCTCTGGGAACCAATTCGATCGAGCAGGCCAAGGTGTTTCACAAGAGTTTCGGACTGACAGGATTGATCGTCACCAAGCTCGATGGCACCAGCCGCGGCGGAGCCATCGTCGGCATCTGGCGCGAGCTCAAGCTGCCGATCTATTTCGTCGGCCTCGGCGAACAACCCGAGGACCTGCAGCCCTTCAGCGCGGAGAATTACGCGAAGGCGGTCTTCGGGTTGTAGGCCGGCCTCAGAAGATCAGGCGCACGCCGGCCGTGACATCCCGACCGGGCAGCGGCGCCACTTCCTTCAGGAAGGACGTGTGCAGCCGGGCCTCGCGGTCGCCGAGATTGGTGCCGCGGACAAACAGATCCCACGTCATCGCACCCTGCGCGAGC
>JANJTQ010000080.1 GCA_024711005.1 Opitutaceae bacterium
TGGGCCAAACCCTCGGCCACGATGTTGCTCGTCACCTCGCTTCAACGGGGCCGCGCTCCGAAGAGCGCGGAATGATGGATGAAGAGCAATTTGCGGACCTGTTTCACCTCGCTTCAACGGGGCCGCGCTCCGAAGAGCGCGGAATGGTCGACATGCCGACGAAGACGGCATGGGACGACTAGCTTCAACGGGGCCGCGCTCCGAAGAGCGCGGAATGTGCGCTCGCAAGGGTCATGTTTACGCCGTACAAATTGCTTCAACGGGGCCGCGCTCCGAAGAGCGCGGAATGTTGAGACCCTTCAGCATGCCCAGGGTCTCCGGGTCGCTTCAACGGGGCCGCGCTCCGAAGAGCGCGGAATGACGGAAAGCGCGCAAAGAGGCCAAGCACTGGAAAGCGCTTCAACGGGGCCGCGCGCCGAAGAGCGCGGAATGGTCATACGCTCCCGAGTTCCCGTCGGGCATCGTGTTGCTTCAACGGGGCCGCGCTCCGAAGAGCGCGGAATGGCGGATACACGAGGCGATCACCTCCATGGCGTTGCCGCTTCAACGGGGCCGCGCTCCGAAGAGCGCGGAATGCGCGCCTTCCCGCGTGGCTCATCCGCGACGTTCGCGCTTCAACGGGGCCGCGCTCCGAAGAGCGCGGAATGTGGAGACCTGCGCGAAGAGGGCGGGAAGCATCCCGGGCTTCAACGGGGCCGCGCTCCGAAGAGCGCGGAATGCCGTAATCCAGGAGCGCCTGAAGTGCTTCCTCCTCCGCTTCAACGGGGCCGCGCTCCGAAGAGCGCGGAATGCCCGTGGGAAGCGACGGGTCGCGCGGGTTGGTGATTGCTTCAACGGGGCCGCGCTCCGAAGAGCGCGGAATGGCCACTTTTGTATCCACTTGCAGGGTGGCGAGCCAAAAGACGGCTTGCGAGCGGGTGGGGCGGTGCCGACACGATCTGGACCTCAACACCTTCGATTCTTTCGTATCTCTTTATCCCAACAGGTGCGAGCGACTCGGCACGAAGTCCGACCATGTTCGTGCTCGCGCGCTTGCAGTCAAAAAACAGCGGTCTCCGCGTTATGCTTTCACACAACATAACAGGGCTGGTCGAAATGATGATACGCTTGCCCCAGCGCCGTGATCGTCCGATCTCCCCGGCTTTCCGCCGGGCCCAATGCAATGAACAACACCTGGTCTTCATCGTGGTGGATAATCTCCTTCAACTTCGTTTCCAGGGCCACTTGCTCGGTTGCATTCAGGTCGCATTCGAAAACTGAATACTGCAGGTGGTTGCCGTAGTCCTGACATGTTCGGAATACCTTCCGCAATCGTTTTGGGTCCGCAATATCGTAGCTTACGATGTAGGTGTGTCTCATAAGCTATGTGACCTTCACGCTACAGGTTGTGCGGTTTGTGTCACGGTGGATTTTCTGTGTTTGGACGAGACGATGCTGCCGTTCCGCAGCGGTTTGACGTCGGGAGCGGAGTGGCGGGCCCGGCGGTCCATCCCGACCTCAACGGGTCGTGAACGGCACGTATTGTTCGATCTCGCCGGTCAGCGCCTTCGCCAGTAGGCGGGCCTGCAACTCCAGCGCTCGTCGATAACTCACCTGATAATCGAAGACCGGGTGCACGATGGTGGCGTTCATGCGTTGCTCATACGCCGTGAAGAAGCGCTTTCGTCCCGCCGCACTGAGATTCACCGCGTCCCCGGCGCGCACGAAATCGGTGGGGCCGATCACCTTTGTGTTGATCAACGTCAGTGTCACCGAATCGGCGATCAGCGGGCGAAACTCTTCCATCAAATCGAGCGCGAGCGCGGGGCGACCGAATCGCGGTTGATGATAGAACCCCACGTAGGGATCGAAGCCCACGGCGTGCGCGGCCACGGTGCAGTCGCGCGCCAGCATGCTGTAGCCGAGTGAGAGCAGGGCGTTCACCGCGTCTTTCGGCGGACGGCGGTTGCGGCGCGTGAAATCGAAGGTGAAAAACTGCTGGCCGGCGGCGTCGCCTTTGGCGCGGCGCGGCGGTTTGGCGGGCATGGCGCCGTCGACGGCCGAGGGATTTTCGGAATCGCGAGCAAGTTCGCTCCCACTCTGGGTGCCTTGGGCACCGATGAAAGCCTCGTCGGCGTTGTCGCCGGTTTTGATCATGCCGGCGAAGTTTTCGAAATAGACCAGCGCGGCGGCGCCTTCGATGCCGAGGAGTTCGCTGATTTCGCGGGCTTCCAACGCGGCTTCCGCGGCATGTTTCATGCGTCCGATGGCGAGGGCCGGCGGTGAAGCGTGGTTGCGCATGAGGAGCTTTCTCTGGTTGCGGATCTTGCCGTTCACCATGAGCCGGGCGATGCGTAGCGCGGCGGCGACATCGCCGGCGACTTCGAATTGGGATATACGGGTAAAAACGTTTTTCAGGCTTTGACCGCGGGTGAGTCCGTAGAAAAAGCCACCGCTGGAAAAATAACTCACGGGAATATCCTTCTCGCAGAGTGTCTGTAACAGTGCGGTGGATACGGTTGCCGAGCCGAAGACGGCGAGGTGGCTGAGATCGCTGATGCGGATTTCCGCCATGAGCTCTCCTTTTTCCTTCACCTGCACGAGTTCGGATTTTTTGCCCACGCTGACGCCTGCGGTGGCGATGTAGAGGGGGCGTTTGTCGTCGCGGGCGGCGAGGAGGCGGCGGGGTTGTTTGGGAGAGGGCAGGGCTGCGTTGACCGAGGAGATTTCGCCATTGGCGGGGTGGATCGGACGTTCTTTGACCGTGCCGAATTCACGGTCGAAACCGAAGGTGTCCTGCGAGACGGGGGCGTCTTCGTCGTCGGGATGCGAGGGCGCGTCGTGGAGCATCCGTGTTTCGTCGGGCAGGCAGACGGTGACGAGGGAGCAGCGGGCGCATTTCGGCGAGTCCACCAACGGAGGCGGAATCGGGCCGGTCATCGTGCGGCGGGCGGCGGCGATTTGTGCGTCGATCCAGGTCTCCAACCCGGGGGTGACGGCGAGCGGGACGCGTTGTTTGGTGCCGCGGTAGTAGATGACGCCCTCGGTGCACGTGTAGCCGTTGTCGCGGAGAATCAGGCATTGAAGGCCAAGCTGCATGCGGTCGGCGTCCCAGATTTCGGGGCCGTTGTCACCCTCGCGCGGGGAGCCGATTTTGTAGTCAACAGGGACGACGCTGAGAGGCGCGAAGAGATCGGACGGATCATTGCCGGTGCGGATCTCGACGAGGTCCATTTTGGCGGTGACGCCGAGACGGTCGGAGGAAAGGGAGACCGAACGCGAGTGGATCACCTCGGGTTCGATTTTATTTTCGGTGGAGTCACCCGGGGCCGTAGTGCCGTCGGGATTTTCGGCGGATGGAATGTTGTCCGCGACGGGTCTGGCGTCGGGGAGGGAGCCTTTGCCGGCATCGACACGTTTGTGAAGAGCGGCGCCGCGACGGGTGTCGGCGTTGTGGGTGAAGACCCCTTCGACATGTTCGTAGTAGAAGAGCCGTGGGCAATAAACGAACTCGTTGAGCATCCGTGCGGGCAGCGGTTCCTGCGGTTCGTCGCCGGGTGCGTTCATGATGGCCGGGGTGCTCATCGTGAACCGAAAAGCTGAAGCAACTGTCGATGAGGGCGAGTCTTAATGAAGATCGGCGCCGTGAGCGCCAGGGGGAAAAGGTGCGACGGGCGGCATAAAGAGGTGGGCGCTCCCGCAAGCGGGATTATTGCACGAGGCAGTCCTGACGCCCCGGACGAAACACCTCGAACCCGGATCTTGGACCGATGCTCGCCCGTCGCGCCGCAAAGTTGATATATGGAGACCCAGGATGCAAAATTTTCTTTGCGAACTGAGGAAGTTTTCAGCGCGGTTCGATCAGTTCCCATGCCGCGTGGACTTGGGCGATGACGGCTTGGGACTCGGGGTCGATTTCGACCGGCATGGGTTCCGCGGCGCTGTAGAGCATGTTTTCACGTTGAGGGGAGGAGTCATCGAGGGAGTCGGAGAGGCGGAGGAGACGGCCGAGTTGATGGCCGGCGGCTTCGGCGAAATGCGTGGCCTTGCGGCGGGCGTCGCGCACGGCCTCGGTGCGGGCGGAGCGTTGGGCGGCGGAGGTTTTTTTGGAGCGGTAGCGGACGGTGAAGGTGAGGCTTTCGATCTGCGCGGCGATGGATTCGAGGACGTTGCTGACCAGGTAAGGCTCGAGCGGGGCGCGGAGGATGAGGTGGTCGGAGGCCTTGAAGCCTTTGAAGACGTAGGCGTGGTGCTCGTAGTCGCGTTGAGGCGCGATGACGGGTTCGCCGGAGGTGAGGCGGGTGTCGCGGCCGTGGTGTTTTTCCAAAGCGGACAGCAGGATCGAACGCTGGCGTTGGAGCTGTGTTTCGGCTTCGCGGACGGAAAGGAACACACCTTCGAGGATGAAGTGAAACTCCACCTCATCGGGCCGCACCTCGCGTCGTCCGTGTCCGGTGACGGCGATGGTGGGGGGAGATGGCGATGAGGCGGAGGTTGTCATTCGAGGACGGGGGTGAAGAGTCCGAGGCCGAAGTGGGCGGAGTGGCCTAGGGCTAGTGGGCCTTGAATGGGTTGGTCAAACCGGAGCCGAAGATGATAGCCGCGCTTGATATCGTTGGTTTGTCCTGTGCGGGCGCGCTGCGGTCGATGCACTTTAACCCAGCGGTGATGAGCGGCGTCTATTTCGTTATTGAGCGTGGCGGGAGGGAGTCCCCGATGGTTGAGGTCAGCTAAAATTTGGCTAGTGATGTCGCAGCCAGCTTTGGGTTTTCCATTACGGCCGAGGATATGCCGGGTCGGCACATACGGAGTGAGGGATACCCATGCTTGAGCAGTCCCTAGGATATTTTCAGGTAGCGGAGTTCCCGCATGGAGTGGGACGAGACGGAGTTGCCAGTCATCGCTACCGTATTCCCAGGCAAGGGAGCGTTCAGATGCGGCGAGCATTGCGTTCTGCTCCTCTGTGGTGAATGGCGTGTGGCGGTGGCAGACTAAGCGGGTCGGTTGTCCTCCTTCATCCGGCACGATAAAAAAACATGTGTGCTGGTGTCCGCCGAGTGGGGTGTCGTCGTCGGTTTTCCCGGTCATCAGGGAAAACTTGGCCCGGTCAGACGGGGAGAGGTCTCCGAATCTTGAATTGGGGTTTCCGGTTAGGGACTGCGCGAGCTTGGCGAGCACGGCACCGCGAAACTTTTCTGTGATGCGTATCCAAGATTGTTCCGGCGGGAAAACGCGTCCGCCCAAGGCGAACTGCATTGTTTGCACGGGATGGCGTTTGCCAGCCGGCTTACTGTTCGTTGAGCGGGGTTTTCGCTTAGGTAGCGCGGGACGCTCTGCGAAGAGCCAGATGGCGCCGGGTGGACAGGACGCGTCGGACACAGACTTGTCGTCCGTGGTGAGCTGGACTTGGTCTAGAATCGCATCAGGACGCAGGCAAAGGACTGGGACGGTCGTTGCCGTGCGGTTGGGACGGAGAAAACAGTTGGCAGTGATGTTTGTATCCTTATATTGGATACGCGAAATATCGGTGATGGATTCGGCGCGACCGAAATAGGTTATCCGGGCAAGGCAGGCATCAAGATGACTGAGGACTTCTGGGGTCCAATGAGATTGATCGGTCTCCAAAATCCAATGGAGCGGTGGCGCGGAATCAGGAGTGAGCCAGAAGTTATCTTGGGTCTTTGATGTTCCGTAGGTCATCCGGCCAGGCTCTTTGGCTCCGGCGGGAACGCGTTTGAACTCGGTGGGCAGATACTGGCGCAATCCGGGACCGCGCCAAGAGAAGTCAGGGAGCTGCCACGAGATGGTGCTTGAGCAAATGGCACGGACCAGTGCCTCGCGTTGAGGGGTGTCGATTTCCGGTTGCTCTCGCTGGAGTTGATAGCTGCGAGCGATGAGGGCGCGCAGCAGACGCCAAGGACTGGGAGGCCACTCGCCATAAGGATCATCGAAAACGAACGCTTTCCACGGATTGGCGTGGAAGCGTCCCAAGGGGAACCGTTGTGAGAGGATGATTCTCATGCCGATTATTCCTCGGGGTTGACGGCGTCGTTGTTGCTGTCGCCGTCGGTGTCGGTCGCATCCTCTGGAGCATCCTTCTTCTCAATCGCCTTTTTGAAAAGTTCAACGGAGGGCCAGTAGATTTGAGTGATAGGATTCTCCGGGAATTTAGCCGCCTCGATTAGGCTGGAGATCGCGATGCTGAGGCTGGACACATCGAGGTCGACCGGGGTGCCGTTGTCGAGTTGCTGGAGTTTGACTAGTTCGAGGTCGCAACCGGAGCGGTAGCGGAAGGGTGCTTCTAGGAGTTTTCCGATTTTCCAGAGAGCGAGGCCGAGGAGGAGCTCTTTTTGATGGGCGTTGAGGCCTTTTGCGTCACCGCGCCCGAAAGAGCGGATCAGGGAGAGATCAAGAATGAAGGTGGCTTTGATTTCCTGCGCAGTCTCTTCGTCTTTGGCGAAGATGGGTTGGCCGGAGGTGGTCATCAGCAGCTTGTCGAACTTTACTCCGGAGGAGGCGACACGAGCCGCGCCCTGAGCTTCGAGATGTGCGGTCAAGACACGGGGAATCTTGATGCCCATGGCGGGAAACAAAATGCCGTGAACGAGGGAGTTTGGATCGTATTTGAAGATGGTCTTAAAGACGTTCCACCAATCTTCCGGCAGGGGGTGGGAACGTTTCCCCAGGTCCACGAGATTGAATTCTTCGAGTAGCAACTGCCCGAGGGTCTTATCGCCCGGCTTGAGGGTGCCATCATCACTCTTGGTAATGACCTTGGACTTGTCGTCAGTGAAGAGGCTGGAGGCGAGGCGGTGGCCTTCTGAGAGAGTGGTGACAACCAAGCGGTCGGGCTTGTCCTTCGTGCCGGTATCGGTGACGCATTGCACGTAGGGCAGGCCTTTGAGTTCGGGCACAAGTTCCAAGCTATAGCGATCAATGCAGACCGTTTCGAGGTGGTTGGCCATGCTGGCGGCACTATCCACGATGCAGACTTTTTTCGTGGAGCCATCGGGTTGAGGTGCGTCGTAGATGACGTGGCCGATTTCAGGGAATCCGGCCGGTTGAAAGCGGGTCTGCCCAGCGGCCGGGGCAAGGGTTGCCTGAATGACGAGGCGATGAGCCTTGTCGGCAAGAAGGGTAGATGGCGTTAGGGCGGTGTTATCAGTATGGTTGGTGCTCATGGGAATCGGATGGGTTGAATTTAGTGAATGGAGTTGGTGGCTGGTCGGAGGAGTGGTTGCTGGCCGATGGCTGCGCGGGTTTTGGATGGTGTTTTCCAGCGTGCGAAAAGGTCAGCGATGGCTGCTGGCGAGGTCGGGAGGATCAGGGAGGCAAGCAGGCGTTTAGGGTGCTCGCATTCAAAGGTGTTGTTGCCGAAATTCGCGATGGGGACGACAAGGCCTTGGTAGATACTCACCGACGTTTGCTGCGCCGCGCCGGTTTCGTGGCGCTCAAGGAGGGCGACCACGCGGCGTAAGGAACCGGATTGGGGCGATGGCGGAGCTGAATGGCCCGCGGGTTTGGTTACGGCGCGGTCGCGGACGACGTCGAAAGTGCCGCGATCAAAGAGGGGGCGAAGCAAACCGTGAAGGCAGAGCTCAGGGGTTGCCGTGGGGATGGCGGTGTTGGGAACCGAGCGAAGAAATTGAACGAAGGCGTTTCGTTCCAAAGCGGCTACGAAGCTCCAGTCGAAGAGCAGAAACCGGTCGAGCCAGCGGGCGAGTAGTTCGTCGTCGGTTTCGCCATGGATGAAGGCGGCGGTGTCGTGAGCGGAGAGCGTGAACGCAGCTTGGGTCTCAAATGGCGGGTGTGATTTCGTGTCCGATTCGGCGGATAGGCGGCGCTGGATGACGGCGATAAGGTTCTCCTCGATTGCGCGCTGTGCCCACACGCGGCGAAACGGAACGTTGGAGGGAATCTGCCACCCGCGTTGATGCACCTCGGCACCGAGCCGGTATGAAAGAAGTGCGGCGGGCAAGGTGGAGCGCCGGGTAGTGGTAGCTCGGCGGGATCGAGGGATCGGAGCGGCTAGAAGGGTAGCGAGCGCAAGGGCGATGCGGGCCTCGGTTGTGTTGTCGTGCCCGCCAGAGAGAAGAGACGCCGCCCATGCGGGTGGGAGAAGTTTGAAGCGGATTTCTTCGGCGCGGAATGTCTTGTTGCGATCCACTTTTCCGAGGGCGGCAAACATAGCGTCAACGAGTTCCCATGAACGTTCGCGCCGGAGGTCGTCGCGATTGCCTACCTCGGCGAGTCGAATCAGGGCCTGGTCAACGGGGCCTTGGACGCCGCGATAGACTTTTTTGGAGTCGCGCGGGAGAGCGTCTCGAAGCTGGATGACGTGGCTTACAGCGAGAGCTTGATCGGCGTCGTTGTGATCGTTGAGGGGGTGAATGGACGCGAGTCGAGATTCGAAGGTGTTTTCACTGGTGGTTCGTTGCAGGCTGAAACGGCGGAATTCAGAGAGGCCGGCGTCGGTGCCTTTCTGAATGATTGCGGCGGCAAAAGCGGCGGCGGTGATCGCACCGTGGCCATTGACCTCAGCACGCCCGCGCTGAATGAGTGCGGCAGTTTCGTGGAGGGAAAGGGGGTGTTGCCAGACGGGAGCCCAGAATTCGCCGACGTTTTTACCGGCCTCTTGTTCGGCTTCGGGCGAGGGGCCGCGAGTGACAAACGGGAACGCTCCTGTCGCCTTACGGTTGAAGCCGATTTGGCGAGACGTCGCACCCGCGAGGAGTGGGAAGGCCTCGCAAGCGAGCAGCATGGCCCAAGGGGTGATTTGGCCTCCTCGAAAGGAGCGGGCGAGGCCGTTGTTGAACATTTTGTTGGCCGCGCTGAACCAGCAGGCGGCTCCAAAATCGGAGAGATAAGAACAGGAGCCTCCCACGAGAAAGGCGCTGAGGTCTCGTGCGATTACTTCAGCGGTGATGCCTCGCGGAAACTTTTTATTCTTCGGAGCAATGGCGTCGCAGGCGCTGCTCCATCCTTTGGCGAAAAGCCGGGCACCGGCGTTGCCGCCAGTGCCGAAAACGGGGTTGAAACTGAGTCGGGCCGCAGTGGCGATGTGGGACTGGAAGTGGAGGACTTCGAGTTCAGATGCTTGTTGGGCACGCCAGAGGGTGGAGTTTTCGGCACACTGAGCGGATGTGTCTTTCTTTTGGAAGGCATCCCAGCTTTTGGCATAAGGGGTCCATTCGCGATTTTGGCCGATGGAGAGGAGGATGTTTTCGAGTGCGGCAATGTCAGCAGGACCGCCGATCAGGTTAAAGATGCCATTGCGCCAGCAGCCTTTTACCTGTGGCCATCGGCGCGCGGAGAGTCGGAGCAATCCTAGGGCGGCGAAGTAGTAGCCGAGAGTGTCGAGGTGGAAACCTGGGAGAGCGACGACGGACAGAGGTTTGGGCGTTGTTGGCGTCATGGGTGCATCGGCAGCGGGTGGAGGTTGGCTTCGGCGGGCGTCAGGCCTTGCTCAGTGGCGGAGGTGCGGCTGTCCGCGCTGCGCAACAGAGTTTCGAGATAGGCGAGGTTGAAGGGATTGAGCGAATGCGGCTCATGCTCCGGGACGGCTCCGCAGGCGGCTCGGGATGCGTCGGCTTCCCAGCCACCGAGAAGGTCAGACACGAGGCCGGTCCAGCCGGGAGCGCGGGGAACGAAACTGAAACCGTCTTCGGAAAATTCTCCGGAGGTGCCGTCTTGAGCGCACTGAAAATCAAGGTGCCAGTCGGGGTTCCACGGGAGCGAAGACGGCGAGTCGGTGATTGGGACGCCGCAGACGTTGGGTCGGCCCGTTTTTTCTCGGGAGGTGAGGACGGTGCGGACCAGGCCGTGGTGTGCGGCAATCAGGTAAATGGTGAGCGCAGGGAATTCCGCCGTTTTCCCGTGATAGTAGCGATGCCACGCGGCAAGCGCGGAGGCCGCTTCATGACGCAGACCGGGGGCGAATTTTTGGAGGTGCGGACGACTGGGGCGTTTGACGGATGGGATGGCGGCAAGCTCGTCGAGCGTTGCTCTGGACAATAGGCGGTTGAGCTGGATGAAGACGCGCTGGGTATTGTCGTTCTTGGGCTCAATTCTCACCGCGACAGATGAGGGGGCTTCTTTAGAAATAATGGAGAGGATGCCTTTGAGATCGGGTGTCGCGGTCGCTTCGAGGTCGAGCTGAAGAAGCCAAGGAGCCTTGGCCCAAAAAGATGAAGTGGAACTATCCGGTTTTGGGGAGGGGAGTGCGTCTTGCCACGGCGCGATGCTCTTTCCGATGTCGTGAAGGGATGCAGCGTGTTGGAGCGCGGTCACAAGCGGCGTAGGCAACGCAAGTGCCTCGGTGATTTCTTTGGTCGAGCGGGCGACGCCTTCCAAATGGTTGTCGAGGGCAACCCAGTGGCCGCGCGCTTGTGTGGGGCTGTCCTCGTGGTCGCGCTTATCGAAGGGACCGGGTGGAGGGGGATTCTCCGGGGAATGCTTTTTATCGGCTGTCCAGCCGAGCCTGCCATCATACCCGCCTGCGGAGGTGGGAAGTAAAATGGTCATGCCTGGGCATATCTCGTAGGTTGGAATCGGAGCCCATTGATTGGACTTGTCGTCCCATTTCCACGCCTGCCGGTTGGCTTCGAGGAACGAACGCAGGCGGTGAATGGCCACTGGACAACCTTCGTCGCGCTGAAAACCGGGGCCGTCGTGGTGGGGGGCATTGGGCGACTCCTTGGTCGGCACCCAACTGCGCCAGAAGACTGTAACATCGGCATTAGGATCGCTGCCGCGCACCCATGGGCTGACGTCGGTGAATCCGCCGAAAGCGTCGGGTTCAGTTGAAAAGAGACCGTGAAGATCGAGCGCACGGGGAAAAGGTTCGGGGCGAGGCTCTAGCGATTGCTGAATGAGCGAGGAGGTTGCCTTGTCGGTCTGAAGTTGCAGGAGAATTTGTCGGATGGGCGTGTCGGGTGCCGCATTCGCGCAGGCTGATGCCAAGGCGGTGATAAGGTTGCGGGCCGTTTTGATGTCAGCCGGATCGTAGGGGGCGGTTGAGGCAGTGGTTTTCGAGTTTTTCTTTGTTTCCGGAGGGACGTCGAAGATGAAGGCCCGCGCCTCGATGTTGAGACGTCCGTCGCGGTTGAGGCGTCCGAGTCGTTGAAGTGTCGAAGGCCATGGAGATAACTCGCTCCAGAGGCGGCGTGCCGAAACGTCCACTCCGGCTTCGACGACCTGCGTGCTGACACAGATTAGGCCCAAAGGGGCGGGCGTCGGAGGCGTGCCGCTGCTTGATGACGCAGACGAATTTTTACGGGTTCGCTCGAAGATGAGGAGTTTTTCGAGGTGTTCGCGTCTGTCTGCCGGACGAAAGCGGGAGGTAAGGAGCGTTATGGAATCGGGAGAAAGCGATTCGGGGGCGAAGCCCTCGATCAATTGGGAGAGCTTCTGCGCGGTTGAGACATTGTTGCAGACGACGAGGCTGAGGGTGCCGTTTTGATGCTCTTGTATGATCGAATTGGCCAACGATCTGAGAAAAATATCGCGGGAATTGTCGGATTTAGGGGTATTTTTTTTGCCTATCTTGGAGGCTTTCGCAGACGGAGGTTGTTTCCAGAAGGCAACGGGCCGAGTCGCCTTTAGCAGGGGGATAGCGGCGAGTTCGTCATCATTAAGGCCGATAACGGGGGGAGTTTGGAGGGTGGCGGCGTTGGTGCGATCAAGCGTTTTCAGAAACGAGGGTCCGATGGTCGCGCTCATCCACCAAGTAGGGCAGTTTTTCAGGCAGAGGAATCGATCTTGTCGAAGCCAGTCGAGTTGAGCCGAAGTCCAAAGGGCTGGTCCCATGAGCTGGGTTTCGTCGAGGACCCAGAGGGCGTCGTTGTTGAGCAGGCCGAAGTGCATGGGCCAGCGGGCGCGGGCCATGCCGTAGCCGCGGTTAAGGGCGCGGGAGAGGAGCATGTCCTGCGTGCCGATCAGGATGGCGGGGCGTTCGGGGTGGATGTCCCACTCGCGGCGTGCGTCGTCGTTTTCCTCGCCACCCATGAGGATGATGGGGGAGTGGTCGAGCAGCCAGCGGAGGTTGGTTTGGGCTGAATCGGAAAGCGGCAGGATACCGCTTCTACTTTGTTCGAGGACGTTGCCCAACCATTTGGAGATTTCGTCGCGGGTCTGCTCGACGAGGGTGCGCATGGGAAGGCAATAGACCAGCCGTCGTGGCCAGTCGTCGCGACCCAAGATCGCGCGGTTCCAGAGCCAGGCGAGGACGACGGCGGCGGTTTTGCCGAGGCCGGTGGGGATGTTGATGAGTTGGCTTGTGCAGGGGAACGCTCCGGACGGAGCCGAGCCTTCCCCGGCGAGGCGGCGCTGGTAGTCGTAAGGGGTCTGGCCGCCGGTGGCGGTTTTGAAGAACGCGTCGAAGGTGGGCTCAGGGATGTTCATTTCCGGTGGGGGTGCTGAGGGAGGCGGCGAGATTGGCAGTCAAGTTTGATGTATCGGCGGTAGCGGGGCTGCGGCCGGAGACGATGCAGGCATAGAGCGCCGTCTGCCATGGAAAGAAGCGGTGAGGGATTCGAAGGCTCTGGAAAAATCGGGCGGGTGCATCGAGGGACGTTGGGTTTGGGGGCTGACTCGCTAGCGCTCGCCGACGCCGGGGGGCGAGGCGGGGTGGCCGAAGTGCGCGAGCTTGGCGCGGAGCACGGTGTCGAGGTGGGGTTTGTCGGCGGGATAGAGCGAGACGAGGCGCTTGCCCTCTTGTTGGTAGAGTTGCTGCTTTTTCAGCATGCCGATTTTGTAGTCGGCTGTATCCATGCCCCAATATTCGATGTAGAGATCGAACTCGGGCAGATAAAAATCGGGGCGGATGGCGTGGCCGGCGAGGATGCGGTAGCGTTCGTCGTAGCGGTAGGCCATGCCGCGGGCCGTGAGCCAATCTGCGATCAGGCGTTCGCCGTCGGATTGGACGAGGGTGCCGGCTTTAGCGGTGATGGTTTTATGGAGTTCGACTTTGGTGTCGAAGTTGCGGCGTTCGAGGAAGACTTCGTCGAAGCAGCGGTCGCAGAAGGTTCGCTGGAAGGCTTGGCGGCTGCGGGTGTGTTCATCCGCGGTCACGGGTTGACCGCAACGGGAGCATCGATGGAGGGCGGCGGACTCGGAGAGGCGAACGGACTCGCGAATTGCCTCGGTGGCGGAGTGCGCGGCACGGCGAACGTAGTCTTTGGCGCGTTCGTTGGCGGCGAGATCTTCGAGGTCGTGAAGGTGGGTGGCGGCGGCCGAGCCGTAGAGTTTGAGGGCTTTGAGGGCGTATTGCTGGGTCTGCGGGTGCGGATCGCGGAAGGCGACGGGAGCGAGTGCGTTGACGGCGGCGGAGGTGTCGGCACCGAAGGCGGCGAGTTTGCCGATGGCGGAGGCGGCGAGGCGTCGAATCTCGGCCGAAGGGAGACCTAGCAGGCGAATGAGTTCGGGGAGCACGGCGGGATCGGTGCCTCGTCCCAGCTCAAGGGCGCGTTGGACGGCGGCGTGATGGGTGCGTTGATCCATAGGGCTGTTCATGGGAGCATCGGCGAGCGGGAGAGAGTCAGCGAGTCAGGCGAGGACAATAGCAGGGAGCGGCATCGTGGAAGAAAACCTTGAACTCGGGGAAGGTTGTCATGGGTGGAGTTTTTGCGGCGGCGATTCTAGGGGACGCGGGGTGACATCGGTTGTCCCAGGCGCGATTTTTATGAAGTTTTTTTAGTGACGTGGAGTTCGGGAGCGTAGGTGCGGGACATCGCAGCGATTTCCGCGGCGAGGTTTTCTCGCAATTCGGCCGGCGCGAGGACTTCGACGTGGCGGCCGGAAGCGAGGATGCGGCGTTGGACGTCGATCAGGTTGTTCAAGCGAAGCGTTGTCTCGATGCTTCCGTCGGAGCGGTCGGTTATCGTTTGCGACGTGTGCCAGGGGCGTTCTCTTACGTAGGGAGCCGCCGTGGCGTCGAAGGCCAGGCGGACCGGGATCTCGGCGTCACCGGTGAAGCGGCCAAGGCTGCCGTTCAAATGGCGTTTGAGTCTGGCGGGCGGGGGCGGCGTGAAGGTCCCTCCGGTTGTCTCAAGCGTTTGAATACGGCTGAGGAGGAAATTCCTCCACGCACGGCGGTGCGTGTCGTGCGCGACGAGCATCCAGCGGTGATCAAGGTGCGCCAGATGCAGCGGGTGGATCAACCGTTGCTCGGGCTCGTTCGCCTTGGGTTTGAGATAGGCGATGCTGAGTTCGCGGGCGTGGCGGATGTGTTCGATGAGCGCGGCGAAGTGGCGGTGCTCCACATCAGTACCGTGCTCGGGTTGAAACAGCAGCGCGTTCAGGTCCGAGGCCGGCAGAGACACTGCGCGGCCGGTCGCTTCGGAGATCTTCCCCAAGGCGGCGGTGAGTGCGCGACCGATGGGCGAGTCGTTCCAGGCGGCGAAGGTGCGTCCGGCGAGGATGAGCGCGAGGGCTTCGTCCGCATCGAGGCGGAGGCCGCTCAGGAGGTCGAAGGGCGCGCTGTAAAAATAGGTCTGCGTGGTCGGTTCCCACTCGATCGGCGCGCTGTGGTCGCGGCGGAGGAGTTCGATGTCGCGCTTGATGGTGCGCGCGGACACCTCGAGGTCTTCGGCGAGGAGGCGGGTGTTGGCGGCGCGGCCGTCGCGGAGGCGTTCGTGGATGCGGCAGATGCGGTGAAAACAGGCGGGGCCGCCGGTGCGGCCATGCGGCGATGCGAGGTGATCGGGGTAGTTCCTTCGGGTGGTGAGCGTGGAAGGGGGCATCGCTTGCGTCGGGAGCGGGAATGGCGGATCTCAAGGGCGCGAAGTCGCGGGTACCGCAGTGGAACGCCGGCGAGGAGGCCCACTTAGCAAAGTTTTAGCAATGTTTTTGAATGAGAGTTGCGTGATTTTTTGAGGTCTGCGGGACCGTGATGCCAATCCCCGGCTCGTCGGAGGCCTCACCCCACCGATTGACGGAACAGCGGCGCGCCCAGCGGTGTATCGTCCCGGGCTGTGGGGCATCGCCCTACCTGCGGATTGGGCCGTGTTTTCGAAATGGCCTTCGGCGTAGGCCGTGTTTCGAGCGAAGCGACAGTCCGCCACTTGCTCTCGCTCCGAACTGCGCCTGCAAGCAGGCGGCCTACCTCTGAGAATCAAGCATCGGAGGTTATCATGATATCTTCCCGAGCATCGGTCTCGCCTTGGCTTGTGTCGATGTCGCGGCCATGCGCAGGCGCGCGACGACTTGCCGCCTCGCAGCAGGCTCAACTTGAACGCGAATTGAAATACGCTCCCGGGTCAGGGGGTGGTCGTTCCGGCGTTGGAAACCGCGTTTGTTGCCACGGCAGTCATCGCTGCGGCGGCATGGGGCGCCGGGGTCTTCGCCGTGACGGGCGACGTTTGCAGATGATTGATGTGAAAGGCGTGTTCGGATTCGGCCGCCATCAGTTTGTAGACATCGGGAATGCCGGTGATGTCCTCCGGGATGCGTCCCTGGTTGGTGAGCAACGAGGCGTAGCTGTGCGGCGCGTCGGGATGATAGCCATGCATCGCGCGAATAGGACGTTCCCCCATGTGACTCGGCACGATCAACACCCCTTCCGCCGCCAGAAAAATGAGTTCACCGAAATAGCGGTCGGGGAAAAGCGTTCCGAGTTTCTCCAATTCCTCGTCGGAGAGAATGGTTCCCTGCGGCACGTTTTTCAGAAATTCGGTGATCTTCTGTCGGGCGTTGTCATTGAAGAACCAAAAGCGGGCCATCGTGGAATCGTAGACGACGGCGTAGTCGCGCAGCAGTTTCAGTCCGAGCGACTGGATGCGCTCGCGCAGATCGAGCCGGCGGTCGCAATTGGCCATGCCGTGATCGCTGAAAACGTAAAGGCGCACGTCCGTGTAGTGTCCGCGGGCGACCGCCATGAGGCGTTTGATGTGCTGCTCGTAGGAACGAAGCTTAAGCGAAATTTCGGGCGACTGATTGCCGACGCGGTGGAGCAACCCGTCCAGATCCGGCCAGTACAAAAAGGCGAAGTCGATCCGCTCCCCGGCGATGTCGTGCAGGAGCGCTTCGAGGTTTCCCTGTTCACCGCGCTCCGGCTCGCTGACGTGGTAGGGGATGCCGCGTTCCTTTAGGTGATCGAAGATATTCGTCCCCCGGTTCATCCCGCCGGGCTGCAGCGGGCTCTTTTTTTCGGTGAAATCGTACAGGCCGACGTCTTTGAACGGCATGTTGTAGAGGTCGAAGTAGCCGCGGAACTTCAGACGCATTTTAACGTATTTCGAGAGCCATCGGCGGACGCGGCGACGGCCGGTGAGCGAGGTCGGGAGCCATCGAAGCCACCGCAAGGATCTGAACGGCGAGTTCTTGGGATCGTAGACAAAGTAGCACCAGTTGCGGTGATCCACAGGCATGCGGCCCGAGAGGATCGACGGGATGCAGGCGGAGCTGTAGCCGAAGACCGAGCGCAAGCGGCGGCGCTGAGGCGCGAAGTCCTGAAGAAACGGATCATTTTTGATGATTTCCCAGCCGCAGGCGTCGACAAATATGAACAGAGGCAGAATCGCTTTCATGATTTAAAGGGGCTGACGGTTTCGGTGGGTTCGGAGGGTGACGGTTCGACGGGGTGGCGTCGGGCCGGAGCAGCGGTATCTGCCGCGCGCAGGTCGGCCGGGACGGTTTTGTCGGTCAGGATGAGGAACGTCTGATCGTCGCGCAGGGGCGTGCCGGAACGAAACTGGTCCAACTCGGCGGCGAGGTGTTCGCATAATTCTTCCGCCGTGCAGGGGAATCGGACGTTGTCCCGAAGCCATCCCGTCAATCGTTCGCGGCCGAACATCTCTCCGGTTGAATTAAGCGCCTCGGTCAGGCCGTCGGTGTAGATCATCAGGCATGCGGGATCGTCCAAGGTCGTGCATTGCTGGTCGTAGACCGGGTCGGGCATGATGCCCAAAGGCGTGCCGGTGGGGCCGAGGGACCGGACCGGGCGACCGCCCCCCGACGCCAGCAGGACCGGGCAATGCCCGGCGCTGGCGGCAACGACATGCCTCCAGCGCAGGTCGATCGAGACGAGTTGGACCGTGATGAACATGTCGACCGCCGAGAGTTCCTCGTACAACAACGTGTTCAGTTGTTTGAGCAGCTCGGCGGGTTGATGGTGATGCGGAGCCATGGCGCGAATGAGCGCGCGTGTGATCGTCGCGAACATCGCGGCGGGCACGCCTTTGCCCATGACATCGGCGACCACGAGGAGCATCGAGTGGTCGCCGAGCGGCATCGCGTCGTAGAAATCGCCGGCGACCTGCCGGGCGCTTTCCCAGCGGCCGGCGAGGCTGAAGTTTCCGAGTTGGGGCAAGAGCCGCGGGAACGACGCGCGCTGGATGCTGCGCGCGATCTCGAGTTCCCGAGTCATGATGCGAGCACCGACTTGTTCCTCTTGATGGCGCAGGTTCACGATCTGGATCGCGATGAATTCGGCGAACGTGCGGATCACCTCGGCTTGCAGTTCGGAGAACGGCGGACCTGTTTCCGTGCGCCCCACCGCGAGGGTGCCGACGAGGGTTTCGCCAAAAAGAATCGGGTGCACGATGCCGGTCGCCTTGGGGCCCGTTGCCCGCAGGGGGTCGGGCGCGAGGCGAGATTGTTTCGCCGTGTAAACCACCGCGGTGCGCGTGGCGGCGGCGGCTAATTCGGCCGAGGCGATCGGTGGCTCGGTTGAGCCCAGTCGCAGCGGCTCGCCGATCAATTCCGGATCGGAGGCGGCGAAGACCGTCAGTTCCAAATCCTGGGGCGGGATCAACCGCAGAACGAACCAGTCCGCGCCGGTGAGGTGGAGCAGGTCTCCGAGAAGACGTTGGGCGAAGCCGCCGAAGTCGCCGGCGCGACCGAGTTCGGTGCCGCAGCGGAAAATCGCGGCGAGGCTTTCGGAGCGGAAACACAGTTCGCGCGCCATGGCCCCGATCGTCCGTTTGAAATCGTCCAGTTGCCGTCTCAGTTCATCCGGGACATCCGTCGAGGGACGCGCGAACGGGCGGTGCAGGTGATGCGCCCGTTGTTTCCACATGACCAGCGTATTGGTTTTTTCACCACGGAGGTAACGCACGTTGTCCATCATCGAATGGATGATGAAGAGCCCGCGTCCGCGCTCCTTGTCCGGAGGCGGAAGTTCAATCGGTTTTTTGGGCATCGTGAACCCTTCCGTGTGATCCACGACGCGCAGTTCCACCCAGGATGAGGTGCAGACCGCCTCGGCGACGACGGCTTCGTTCCTATGGTCATCACCGACGTATTGGACCGCGTTGTTGCAGGCTTCCGCGAGGCAGAGTTCGCAGGCAAAGAGCTCCGCCTCGTCCATGTGGTGTTCGGCCAGAAAGGCGCGCAACGCCCGCGTGGATTCCCGCGCTTCCGCCGGATTGCACTGGAACGCGATCCGGGTCGTCGCGCCGCTGTCCGTATGAATGGTGGGGAGGCCCATGCAGCGTCAGTCCCTGGTGATTTCGAAGAACTGATGCATCTGGGTCAGCTCAAGCAGTTGTTGAATCTGCGGGGCCGGGTTGAGCAACCGCAGTTTGACCCCGTTGGAGTTCCCGGTGGTTTTGTAGAGCGAGAAGAGGGCGCCCAGGCCGCAGCTGTCCACGAAGAGAGTTTGGGAAAGGTCGATGTCGAGGGTGCGGAGGGTCGGCTGGATGGCCGCCTGCACCTCGTCTCGGAACACCGTCGAGTTCACCGCACTCAGCTCGCCGATCTGGCTGACGCTCATTCGTTGTCCGTCGTGTTTTATTTTCATGCGTCGAGAGAAGTTATTGCTGCTGCCGCGGGATCAGGTCCCGGAGGGACATCAGCGGGCTCTTAACCCAGCTCAGGGTTCGGGGCGGGGGCTGCCGTGTTCCGAGGGAGCACAGGAGAAAGGCGTCCGGCACATCGAGACAGGAGCGGGTTTTCCAATTGATGAGGAGGTGGCCGCAGGCGATCGACCGGTCGATCAGGGTCAGTTCGCCGACAAATGTTTCCGGGCCGACCACGCTGTGCTCGATGCGCGCACCGGCCTCGATGAAGGCGCGGTCCTCGATGATGACGCCGGGGCCGATTACGGCGTCGGGGCCGATGAACACATTCTCGCCAATCCAACACGGGGCATTCAATTGGGCGGACGAGGAGATCCTTGCATGGAGGCCGGCGGATACGCCGGGTTTGATTTCCCGGCGACCGATTCGATCGGGTGTCGATGCATGCGGGATCCAGGCTTCGAGCGCCTGGAACCAGGATTCATAACTCTCAAAGAGCGGGAATCTGGCGAGGCCGGGCAGGTGATCCATCAGCACGACATCGTCTGGTGGCGCGGAATCACTGGCCGCGCCGCGGGCCTCCCGCCGTGCGCGAGTTTCTTCGGAGGACGGATCGCCGGCATGCGGAATGACCTCCACATGCAGTCCCCAGCGAGAGCCGTCGCCGGCCAGGGCGCGTACTTGTTCCGTCCGGTCCAACGCGATGATTCGCACATCCCGGTCCCCGCGGACGACGAGGTATTCCAGCCAATATTCGAGCAGGCATTTTCCCAGGAGCGGGGTGAGGACCAGCGGGCAGGATTCGGCCAGTCGGGAGACAGAGGCGCGATGCGCGGGGCAGATAAGGAGCGTTTTCATCAGTAGGCTCCTGTCCCCCGCATGACGGCGGGAATGGTTTTGACGAGTATTTTGATATCCCCCGCGAGGCTTTGACTCTCGATGTAGCGCACATCGAGTTGGACCTGTCCGTGAAAATCGATTTCGGCACGGCCGTTGATTTGCCAGATGCAGGTGATGCCCGGCTTGATGGCGAGTCGCCGGCGATCGGAGAGCGAATAGCGCGCCACTTCACGCGGGAGGGAGGGACGCGGGCCGACCAACGACATCTCGCCGCGCAGCACGTTGTAGAACTGGGGCAGTTCATCGATCGAGTATTTGCGCAGCCAGTATCCGATGCGGGTGACGCGCGGGTCATTTTTGATTTTGAAGGTGACGCCATTGCCGTGCTGGTTGGCCGCCAGCAAGGCGCGCAGACGCTCTTCGGCATCGGGCCGCATCGAACGGAACTTGAACATTTGAAACTCACGGCCGAATCGCCCGACGCGGGTTTGGGGGAAGATTACCGGGCCGCCGTCCTCCAGCTTGATCAGGATCGCGACGACGAAAAAAAGAGGGCTGAGAACGGCGAGCGCGGCGAGGCTCAGCGTCCAGTCGAGACCCCGTTTGACGAAGGCGGAGCCGTGGGTCAGGCAGTGCCAGACAAACCGTTTCCACCGCACATCCCACTGGAGGCGCCACCGGCCATGACGGGTCTCGAACGAGGCGAAGTGTTCCACCAGGCGGGCATTCAGAAAGGCGTTAGTTGGAATATTCATCGGCTTCCATAAGGGTTAGGAGGTTTTTCCGAAAGGTCTCATGCATCCAGGCGGAGGAGAGCGAACGGGCCTGAAGGAGCGACCACAGGCGGTCGGCCAGCTGAGTGATGTCGGATTTTCGGAAGGGTTGAGTGAGGATCAGATCGGCCCATTTTTTTTGCGGTTCGACGTAACGCTCATGGAACGGAGCAATGATCTCGAAGCGGCGATCGACGGCGGCCGCGGTGCGTCCCCGCTCGGTGATATCGCGCAGCCGACGCCGGCTCAGTCGCACCGACGCGGGGCAATCGAGGTAAATCTTCAGGGTGAAAAGCCGGCGGGTGGATTCCCTCCACAACAGCCAGAGTCCCTCGACGAGCACCAGTGGCTTCGGATGCCAGTCCTCGCGGGCGGACAACCGAGTGTGGGTGATGAAGTCGTAGCGCGGCACGCGGGTCGCCTGGCCCGAGGCGCAGTTGTGCAGGACCTGTTCCGCCGAGGTCCAGTCGATGGCGCTCGGGATATCGAAGTTGACCTGTGCGCGCCGACCGGGTGCGAGATTGGAACGATCCCGATAAAAGTCATCCAGCGAGAGATGACAGGCCTGCTCGCCGAGAAGTTGGCAGAGGCGCCCCGCAACCCATCCCTTGCCGGCTCCGGTGCCGCCGACGATGGCGATCATCTGGCTGGTGGTCGTCTGTTGGGTGGCGATCATGGTTGCGCCGTTTCCGCCTGGGCGGACGACACCCGGGCAAACATGTTTTCCAGTCCGTGGATATAGTGGGCGAAATTGAATCGTTGATCGACCCACTGGCGGCCGCGACCGCCCATTTCGCGAGCGAGCTGTTTGTCCTTGAGGAGCAGTTCCACGCAACCGGCGTACCGCGTGCGGTCCATCCACGGCGCGAGATATCCGGTCACGCCATCGATCAACCATTCGCGGATTCCGCCGGCGTCGAACGCCACGACGGGAAGGCCGTTGCACATCGCTTCCAGGCCAACGGCGCCGAACGGTTCGGGCCAGACGGAGCTCATGACGGCCAGACTCGCGTCGCGGTAGTATTCCGCGATCTTCGACTGCGGCACGAAGCCGGCGAACCGCACGCGATCATCCAAACCGAGTGAGCGGCTCAACCGTTCGCAATAGGCGCGATGGTTCCCGTCGCCGAGGATCACGCATTCGAAGGGAACGGTGACGAGTGCGAGGGATTCAAGAAGAACGTCGACGCCTTTGCCCCGGACAATCTGGCCCGCATAGACGATGCGATTGCGTGCGTCGAACGAGCTTTGATTCGTGGTGCTGACCATCGTCGGAACCGGTGCGTGGGTTTCGATGCGCTCGGGGGGGAACCCATTTCGGATGAGCTCTTCGCGCATGTATTCGGTGGCAACGATCATCCGTTTGAAGCGGCGGTTCAGTTCGATCTCACGGCGCTTATCCGTGTAGCCCACCCAGCGAAACGGGATGCGACCCTGCGGATCGCGGGCCACCGAGGCCCCGCAGGGGAATACGCAGAACGGGGACGCCGCCCGGGTGCAAATCTGGCGGCTGAAATAATGGTATTTGTAACCGCGCATGCAGTAGAGGTCATGGTCATGGACCATTCGCGCCACCGGTACGCCGCATTCTGTCAACGCCTCGAGCACCTCGATGTCCGCCATCTTGTGAACGAAGACGACATCGGGCGAAAACGTTTCGACTGCTTTTTTCACGAGAGCAGAGGGTTCTTCCGTGCCAAGTTCGCACCTCCATGGGAACGTCTCCTGCCAGCCGGATTCGTCGTTTCCGGTGGACGCGCCATGAATGAGCGCGATGTGATGGCCTCGCTTTTGGAGTTCTCGCGCAGTCTGGAGCACGTTGACCTCCGCGCCCGCCGAAGCGCCGAAACGATCATGAACAAAAAGCAGTCGCATGGTGAATATTCTCAGGGTGGAAGGCGGGTGTTCGGAACGGACCCCGCCGTTACGTAATAGTACCAAAACCCCGCCGTGGGTTTAGTAGGTGAAGACCGTATACGGACCTTCCGCGGGCCCTAACCATCCGCGTCAATTGGTGGCGGGGGTAGGGTGTTGATTGTGTTCCTTGCGGGTTGGACGAATGCAAAGAAACACGCCCGCGGGTGAATGTACCGGTTGGATACACGGGG
The DNA here is from genome assembly GCA_024711005.1 of Opitutaceae bacterium. GTDB lineage: Bacteria > Verrucomicrobiota > Verrucomicrobiia > Opitutales > Opitutaceae > Rariglobus. Next base: position 22,438 of record JANJTQ010000080.1, read on the forward strand.
GGCTCATCGGGAATTTTTATGGCTCGCGAACGGTGAGGTTCCCGTGGGCGAAAACCCGCCTTCCGTCCGGCCATTGAGCCTCGGCTTCGACCCAATGGTCGCCACCGGCGCGAGGGGTGAAGGTGAATTCATTTCCGAAGACAGGGTCCTGATCGCGCGCTTCCCAAACGATGCGTGCCGAGTTTAGGTCGAGGCCGGAGTCACGCGGGACGGTCAACCGAACGGTCACCGGTGTCCCCGTCTTCGCCTGGGCGGGCAGATCGGTGAGCGAGGCCTCGACGGATTTCCAAGACTGGTTACGCAGAGGCGTTTGAGCCATCAGCCACGTTGTGACGGCCAGCGCGCGGGCCTGATTCACGATCACGAATTCCGTGGCCAGGTTAAAGCTGTCTCCCCAGCGATCGTAGATGGGATAGGGCAGATTATTGTCACCGTCCTGGGGGAAACACAATTTGCCGAGTTCGTCCTTGTAGTAGTCGAGCCAGCCAAAGCCGTTTTGGATGCTGCCGATGGGAATGCCCGAGAGCGGCAGGACGCGCCGGTCGTTTTGCGCGTAGTTGTGGACGATCTCCCGCTGGCGCTGCCAGCCGAGGCCGGTGAGAAAGCTTTGGTTCACCGGATTGACGCCGGCCTCGTAGTTTAGATTGGAGAGGACGGCTTCGAAAAAATCGGCGCGCGGATCCTTCATCGCGGGATAGTCCAGCTGGCATGCGACCGCCAAATCGAACGCGTGATCGAGCGGAAAAAACCAGCCGCCGCCGAGCATCCGCTTGGTGTCTTCGGGCAAACTCAGTCCATAGGCGCTCATCTGCGCGGCGCGCAACCAGTCGCCTGCGCAACCGAGGATTTCGTTTTCGCAAAGTGAGAGCAGTCGGGGATCCAACTGTTTGTCCTTGAGCCGGCCGGAGCGGGCGGCGAACGCGTAGCTGCGAATCGCGCGACCATAACTCTCGCACATCCGCCACCAACCCCAACGGCGCGTTTCGGAATCCGCGGGGTTGAGCCAGGCATGAATCCGATCGTGGAATTCGGCCTCACCGGTGGCGGCGAACAGCTCGCAGGCGGCCCACGCGAGTTCGTCGTCCTGTCCAAACTCGTCGCCGTAGTGGGTGAGTTTTTGGTAGGCACCGGCTTTGCCATGACGGTCGATGGCCGTGGTGAGAAAAGTCCAACCGCGTCGCGCGGCTTTGAGGTAACGTGCCGAAGCCTCGGGGAACTCGCGTTTGAAACGCGGAGACGAGGCGCATTGCGCGAGTGCGGCGACGGACGCGGCGGTGATCGCGGTCGTTTTTGGCCAGACGACCTGCGGGTCTCCGTGATCCGGGAGGACGTCGCCCTCGTATCGGCGGTCGCGCGGATAAACGAGGAAGTAGAACCCGCCATCGTCATCCTGCATCTTCACCAGAAAATCGGCCTCCCATTTCGCCTCTTCGAGCAGATCGCTTTTGGCGTTGCCGCTTTCGGGCAGGCCGAGGTTGTCGAGATCTCCGGCGCCCGGGAGGGAGTCGGCCGCGAACACGAGGTGATGAATCGTCCCCGCGCTGTTGATTGTATACTTGCTGTAATCGCCCGCGTCGTGATGCCCCCCGGAGACATCGATTTTTCCCTTTCGCACAAACGGATAGAGACTGGTGTCCACGCTGATGAGAGGGCGCGCGGTCTGATCCGGATTGGGAATACCTTTGCTCGCCGATTCCAAAAAATCGGCGGTCGGCCGGGAGGTGGACGTCGGGACCTCGGCCTGTCCGGTGTGGCACGCGCCGTGAATAAAACGGGTGAAGGGCAGGGCGTTGTCTGTGCCGCAACGCTGATGATAAAGCCCCAGCGCGTAGGTGCGCGCGAAGACGGCCGGAATGCCGTCATCGATCAGAAAACGATGCGAGGCGCCGAGACCCGGAACGACCAGTCGGTATTCGCCGGGCGTCTTGAACCGGCTGAAATCGGCGGATAATACGTGTTGATACCACGGATACGGGAAGCCCTGATCGGGTCGCAATACGAGTGTCCCCCGATGCACGATCTCGCCGGACGCGGCGTCGACGAGTTGGAATTCGGACTGGGGAGGCACGTTTAATTCTCCCATCGTGCCGAGGTAGAATCCAACGCGGGCGGTTTTGCGCCAGCCGGGAGAGTAGCCGACTTGATTGACGTGAATCGCGGGGCTAAGGCGAAGGGGATCCGACTTGGCCGTGATCTGATTCGGGGTGGGGAAACGGGGATTGTTGATGACGACGGCGACCTCCTGATTTTCCTCCAGCGGCGACCTAAGTTGAAGGTAGAGGAAATTACCGATGCGAAGATCCCGATGCTTCAGCGGGGCATAAACCGGACGCCGCTTAAAACCGATCGCCTGCACGGGCGCCGCCTGTCCAGCCACCGTCACGGTGGGGAATGATTTTGGCCCGGTGGACCGGAGTGCGTCGAAAAACTTCAATCCGTCCATTGACGCGGATGCTGTGCGGTCCGAGGAATCCGTTGTGATCCATCCCACCTCAAGCACGGTGGGCGAAAGGACATGCAGCGTGCGTTCCCCGGGCGCGGGCAACGCCAGCGAAGGAAAGTCGGCGTCGCGAACGGGCCCGGACCGCCCGCTCCCGAAGAGCAGCGACACGGAAAAAATGCCGACGATTACGACGCACGAAGAGGCACCGAATGGGCGCGAATAAACCATCCCGCCATTGGACGAATTAACGCACGTGAACCGTATGGGGTGTGCACCTCCTTGGAGGAGGAAAACGCACCCCAATAAAAAGGAATTAAACCGTCCGGCCGGCTGAACCATGGGGCGCGTGCTGTGTCTGTCCCGCCGTGATCCGCCATTCCACGCTTCCCTCCCGATTATGAAAAAGAAGGCCGAGTCCAAGATTCAGACCAACAGTCACGCATCGAGGTCCATGACCCATTACAACGATCCGCTCCTGCGCGAACTGGTTTCGCACTTGCGAGAACTCCGCACGCAGCTCCGCGAAGAGTGGGCCCGTCGTATCACCAACTCCCAACTGCTCACCGCGATGACCAAGGAGGAGATCTTCTCGGAGGCCACGTCGGTGTATGACAATTACGTCGAGGTGCTGGAGACCGGCAGTGTCGAGGCGTTGCAGGCGTATGCGCGCAACCTGTCCGAACGCATCATCCCACGAGGAGTCGAAACGCATGAAGTCGTTGGCATTGTGCTCTTGTTGCGCGACGTGCTCGCCCGGTCGTTGTTCAAAAAATACCAGGCCAACTTCGAGTTGTTGAATCGCGTGCTCGACGTCTACG
>JANJTQ010000140.1 GCA_024711005.1 Opitutaceae bacterium
CCCTGGGAAGTTCAGGCTGCAAAAACCCTGGTCGTACCATTGGCAGCAGGATGCGGCCGAGCAGGTGAGACGCGCGTTCTATGAGCTCGGTTATGCGGATGTGCGGATACATGTGGAACCGGAGGCCGCGCGGCCCATCGAGGGCGTGCGGGATGTGGGTGTGACAATCCAGGTGACGCCCGGGCCCGCGGTGCAGGTGGGGGAAGTGCGCTTTGAGGGGAACAAGAACACACGTGAATCGATTCTGTTGCGACGCGTGCGGGCGAAGGAGGGCGATCCGTTGAACCCCTTGGTGATGGAACGTTCGCGTTATCGACTGGCGCGACTGGGTGCGTTCGAGCGGGTGGACGTACGTTACGAACCCGAGACGGGTGGGGTGCGCGATCCGGTGTTTACGGTGCGTGAACTGCCCCGATGGGATGCGAGTTTGCTGCTTGGCTACGGCAGTTATGAGCAATTGCGCGGAGGCGTGGAGTTGCAGCAAACAAACCTGTTCGGCAGGGCGCATCAGAGTCGGCTGTTACTCGTGCAATCCATCAAGAGCACTCGTGGCGAGTACACCTACACGGTGCCGGAGCTCTTCGGTGAATCGGTGGACGGCACGGCGCGTCTGTTTGGTTTGCGGCGCGAGGAAGAAGCTTTCGAGCGCGAGGAGTATGGCGGTACGGTCGGCCTGCGGAGGCGGGTTCCCTTGATCAAGGCCGAAGGACGAATCGGCTACACGTATCAGTCGTTGAGCAATCAGGACAACGCGCTGACGACCAGCGCGGTCGACGAGGACAATGTGAGGGTTGCGAGCATCGATCTGGGCCTGACGCAGGAACGTCGCGACAACCCGCTGCGTCCGCGTCGCGGCTATCGCTGGTTTGCGCAAGCGGAGCTCGCGAGCGAGTCGCTTGGCGGCGAGGTGGATTATCAAGCCTTTGAGGCGGGGGTGTCCTATCACACTTCGTGGGGCCGGAGCCGGTGGATACATGTAGGGTTCACGCACGGAGCGATCACCACGTTCGGCGCGCCATCGGGGCAGTTGATCCCGGTGAACCGTCGTTTTTATCCGGGCGGCGACAGCAGTATTCGCGGTTATCAAAAGGACGAGGCGGCACCGCGGGGACCCGATGGACGCTTTGTCGGCGCGGAGACGTATATGTTGCTGAACGTCGAGATCGAGCAGGCGCTCACGAACACCTGGTCGCTGGTGTTGTTTGGTGATGCGCTCGGCCAGGCGGCGGAGTTGGGAGATTACCCGTTTGACGAACGACTGTATTCGGTGGGGCTGGGTATTCGTTATCAGACGATCGTCGGACCGGTGCGTCTGGAATATGGTCGCAACCTAAACCCGCGTGAAGACGACCCGAGCGGCACCTTGCATTTCTCGGTGGGATTTCCGTTTTGAGAAACGCCGGGCGGCGAGCCTGAGAGATTTGGGGTTGGCACCGCTGCTTGGCGAATGCTTCTGTTTGGAAATAAAAAATCCTGCAACACGATGGCTTGCAGGATATAAAAACTGGCGGAGAGGGGGGGATTCGAACCCTTTGGCTCCGTTTTGCCTAAGCCGCTACAAAATACGGACTTAGTTGGTGGTTAGTGGCTTAGAACAAGAACACAGAAGCAGGAAAATGCAGTCAAGGGAAGCCAAAAACAGGGTTCGTGGCAACCTTCTGGCAACCTAAACGGGGCCGGATTGCCGCTCGTTGGGAGTGACATCGGCGACGCGTCCGGACTTCATGGAGTGAATGGGGCTTTGCATCAACTGGACTGTTTGCGCACCGGAAACGGCATCGCTTGAGAGCGTCACCGACGAGCTGCGGGCGTGGCGCGAGGCGTGTCTTGATCTGCCTTTTGATGAGGTCACGGACATCGTTCATTTCACGGAAGCCGAGATCGTGCAGCGGTTGGAAAATCGCGCGGATCCTTTTCGGTGGTTTCTCGTCCAGGCCAGCGCCTATGTCGCGATCAACCGGGACACGCCCGACGAGTTTTCGGCCTCCGTCGATCCGGTCGAGGTCGTGGGCTTCACCGCATTCGCCGGCAATGAGTGCGAGCCGATGAACTGCTTCTTGGCGCGGTATCCCGAAAAGGCCCTCGTCGGTCGCCATTTGATGAAGCCGGGAATCAGCGGGTGGCGGGGCAGCTCCTTCGCTAAAACCCAATACGCCTCCACGGTGGCGGCTCAGCATTTCCTCAAGTGCCATCTGACGATCACAGCGGCCTTGGACGCGGCGAAGGCGGCGGGGCTGCTGCAATCGGTCTTGGACGAAGCCGGCTATTGGGATGACCGCGACGCAAAAAAGCTCCTGACGACGGTCGGACGGTGGAACGCCATGATGGCCGCGTTTGTGGGCGGTCTGGAGTCTGCGACAGGCGAGAGCCTGCCAGCGCCCATCAAGCAACATCCGGAATTTGAGAAGTTGGAGCACTTCGGCACCACGGGCGACACGGCAGCGATGGCGAAGGCGATTGCGACGGCGCTCAAGGACATCAAGCCGAGCGAATAGGCACTCAGATATTCCAGAAGCGAGCCGTGATGGCGCTTGCGCAAGTGGACCGTCTCGTGGATGAGCACTTCGTCGGCTAACCCTCCAGAGAGCTTGAGGACCGCTAATTGAAGTTTAACCGGCATAGATTCCGTCATGAAAGAACCCCGCAAATATTGGTTGGTGAAGCACGGACTGGATTCCTTGACCGCGCTGCCCCGGTGGATTTGGCGCACGGGAAAAAAGAAGGGGGAGCGACCGCGTTCCTTTGGCAGCGTGAGAAAAGGAGATCGCTGGATTGGTTTCGCCTACGCGGATAGCGATTCTCGCGAGCGGCGTCTGAGTCTTGTTACGGGCTTTTATGAATGTGTCCGTGAAGCGTGTTACCGCCGCATTCCGGAGAAAGGGCTCAAGATCACTGGTAATACCAAAAACGCGTGGATGATCGAAGGGAGCCCGTTGGGGTGGCAGCCGGATGGCCCCGTTGCCATTCCTCCCATCGAGCAGATAATGGGGCGTAAAACCTTTCGGCAGTCGGCGTTGATCGAGGTTTCAAAGAAAGAATTCGCGGCAATCGTCCGAGAGGCCAAAATGCGGCAGCTCAAGCCTTCCAAGATTCCGCTACTGGGGCGAAATCCGCGGAACGAGCAGGAGGTGCTAGCTCTAGTGGTTGCGGGTCGTGAAAAGCTCGGGATCGAGAAGTTCGTCCGCATCCGCACCGGCTTTCCTGACACGCTAGTGAAGCTAAAGGGGCGTTCTTCCTTGGTGCACTTGGAGCTGGAGCTCTACAGCAAGTCGTTCCTGACCCATGGCCACGCAGCGGCGGTCAAGAAAGGCGGCGGTTTCGCTGATGCGGATTATCCCGGCTGTCCGGTGGGCGTGCTCTGCTGGGTGAAAGACATCGCCGACAAGGACCTGAAAAAGCAGGGGAAGGTGGCAAAGGTTTTCGAACTCCAAGAACTCCTGCGGGACAGTCTTCCGATCAAATGGCGGCGCTGAGCTGGCGAGGGAGAGAGTAGCGGGCCGCGCTACGCGGAGCCCTCAGATGGCCAGACCGACGGAGGGCGGCAGCCTGGAGATGGCGTCGTGAAGCGTAGCGAAACAGCCCGTAGCAACGCGGAGGGTGTGACTTGGCAAGGCACACAAAAATCGGCCGCCCCGGAGGGATGCCGACGCAGAGCACCGGCAGCGCAAGGAGGAGCGCAGGGCGCAGCCCGAGAACTCCTTGAGGTCAGGACGCGAGGAGTGCGCAGCGCGACGAACGCCGACCGTCGCAGGTGCTAAGCTAAGGCAGCCCTCAGGGTCCGGCCACGCACGAAAAATTCGAGCCCCCGGCGAGCATCACCGACTGGAGCCTGTTACGTCCGATAAATGTCCACCGTCGTTTCCAGGCAGGGACGGAGGTCGAGGTCGCTGGCGCCGATGCTGAGCCAATCGTCGGGCTTTTGGTAGATTTCCAGACCACGGCCGATCTTGATCGTCCATCCGTTGCTGAAGCGAATTTCGCGGTCGTGAAGTGTGCTGCTTACCTTCACCTCCAACTCCACCTCATAGGGATTTAGGCTCAGCCCGATATTGTGGAGCTTCGGTATGGCCTCGTCCCGCTCCAGGTCAGTGTCGAACCGGGTGGTTAGCTTGATCTTCTTGGGCTTACCTAACCGCACTATCGTTTCGCAGAAGCGCAGGAAGTTCAGCACCTGATGATGCGCGCGGATGTAGGGATCTTCGATCACGATCTCCTCGGCCCCAACCAAGTAATCGCCAAAAATTGTGGCGTAGGAGAACCCTGTAGCGCCATAGTGAATACGGTAGTGCTTCTCCCTCGGCTCGAGCGGTGTGCTTGCCGCAGGTTCGAGCACCTTCGCCCCGGCAAGTGCGGCGGCTACCGGCTTCGCGTCAGCAACATGAGTTTCAGGCGGAACTGAAGAATCCTTGGACGCGACAACGGGCGATTCTTTCGCGGCTCCGTCGCACTGTTGTTGGGGATTTTGTGTCGCTGACGCCGACTTCGATTCGGGGCAGTAAATCACCACCTGCTGTCCGTCAGAGCGCAAGTAGCCGAGATTGATCTGGGCGAATTCGTCGTCGGGCTTCCGCTTGTTGAGTTGTTCCTTTACCCGACGGCGGCCTTCGACCGCGTAGGCCAGGTATTCATCGAGCTCGCCGGGAGTTGGGTCTTGGCCGGGGTGGAGAATCTTTAGGAAGGCGCACACCGACTTGAGCACGGCGGTCTGGTCGCGCTGATCGTAACCTGGGCCGAGCTTGCAGGTCGCTTTTGCGTAAGCGAAGCGGTTGGTCTTTCGCGCCGAATGGTGGAAGGCCTCGGCGAGGTATTCGATGATGAGTCCGTAGCGGCGAGTGAGGTTCTCGTCTTTGTTTTTTGGAATCTCCCAGCCGGGAACAAAGGTGTGGAAACGGTCGATCACCGCGAGGTCGAACACTGGATGCAGCGGCTTGAAGAGGTCGTGCTCGTGCGAGTTCACCAGGTCTTCGATCGCGTCGTCGATGTTGCCGACGAAGGCCAGGCTGGCGTTGGCCGTGATGTTGGCGTTGGCGCGGTTGAAATTACCGTTGGCCATATATTGCTTCATTACCTGGAAGGTTTCACGGTCTCGCACCACAACGCCTTCGCCGACTTCGTCGAACGCGACGACGTCCCAGAATCCGATTAAGCCGACCTGCTTACGGCCGGCATTCCACCACAGCGTGGACGCGGAGGTGGGCGCGCCGAGCAACGTCGCATAAGGGGAAAATTCACTGAAGGTGTAGGATTTTCCGTTACCGCGAGGGCCGAGTTCGATGAAGTTGTAGTTGGACTCCACCAGGGGGAACAGGCGGGCGAGGTAGTGAAACTTTAGCCGCTGCGTCATCCACGAAGGCTCCAGACCAAAGGAGCGGATAATCACGTCGAGCCACTCGTCGCGGGTGAACTGCGCACGTCCCTTCACGAAGGCGTCGAAATCGAAGCGCGATAGCTGAATGGGGCGCAGATTTTCGATCGGCGTGGTATTCGTCGGGCAGGGGCGACTCGACCGCGCTGTAGATGCGCCGCTCGGAGGGATCGACCACCATAAAGAGGTCGAGCTTGACGTTGCCGTCGCCGCCCAGGATGCGGGCGGCATGGAACGCGTGGCGCGGTTGCTCCTTGAACCATGCCACGTGCTTTAGCGCGGTGGAGTTTAGCTCGCGCTCGGCGTCCTCGGCGATGACCCGAAGCAAATCCGCCTCGCTCACTTGGAACGAGGCGGATACGGATTCGACTTCGGCGCGGGCGAGCGGGGTGAAGGCTATGGGTTTGAGTTTGGGTTTGCTCATAGTGTGATGGTGGCTATGATCGACTTCTCCCGGAGGAGGAACCAGATGCTCTCGTCCAGCGGACGGAATCGTCCCTTATTAGCATCATTTGTAAAGTGTCTTCGGGACGCGGATAAGGGTGCTACGGCAGTTGTAGTGGGCGGGCGGCGGCGAAAACCAACCGTCCCCCCAGCGACGACCGTGGCGTCCTTCGCAAAGGGGAGTTGTGCGGTTGTCGAGGGTGGCATCCCAAACGAGGTAGTCGCCGGCTTCGTCGGCTTCGGCGATCTGCTGCGGGAAAGCGGCTTGTGCAGCGGCTTGGCGGGCGGCGAGATCCTGCGCGCTTTCGGAGGCGGCGTTGATCGGCGCGCCGCATCCGCAGGCGCAGGCCTGGGCGGAATGGGATGTATCGGGCGCAGGGGACGAATGCGACGGGATGAATAGCGCTTCGCTGGGAGACGGCGAGGGCACTTTGTGACGCTCATACAAATACTGTAGGGATACGGGCAGACCCATATCGACGAAGAGGGTTTTGTCACGGGCGGTCATGTCCTGCTCGCGGCCGGGACGCGGGATCTCGACCTCCACAAAGGGAATCTCTTCGGCGCTGCCCCAGTTGAGCGCGATCAACTGCGGAATAAGTTGGTCATTGATGACCGAGACGATGAATTCGGCGTAGGTCTCGTAGAGGTCGAGTTCGACCTCGCGATGAACCTCGCTGGCGGCCCGGCTGCCTTGTCCGTTTTGCTCGGTGGTGAGGTTTTGGCCGAGAAGCATGATGTCGCATGCGCGGTCGGCGATGTGCATGAGGCGTTCGCTCGGGTCGTTGGGGCCGGCAACACCGGGTGTGTTGCCTTGCAGGATTTGCAGGTCGGTGCCTTGAGGAAATGCGCCCCACGATGCGGTGCCCATGTTGCGTAGCGAGGCGGTGATGGCGTCGATCTCGGCCTGGGTGGCGGTGGTTGGGTAGTTGGCCCAACGCAGAGGAGTGCCGAAAAGCTCGGCCTTCTGGACAAGCCATTCCCAACCGAGCATGTGACCGAGCCAAAGCGGAGCAAGGGCTCGGAGTTGCGCAGCTTCACCGAGCGCACCGGACTTGGATCGGAAAACGCCCGACAGGAATTTGCCGGGGTACCGCGAAAATGGAGTGAGCGTAGCGAACGCAGCGGGATCGAGGCGGAGTGCGAGTGCTCCGCCGGTGTCGATGCCGAGATAACGGGCGGGGACGCGACGGAAGCCAACCGGGACGACGTAACCGGAGCGGTCGGAGGCCCAGTCGATTTCGACGACGGACAAGCCACGCGCGACGGCATCCATGAGTTCGTAAACAGCAGAACCGAGCGGTGCGCGCGTGGTGTCCACATAACCGCGTTGCAGGTGGAGTGCGGACTCGACGAAGGCGGCTTTTTCCTGCGCGGACGCAGAAGGCTTACCATTCTTCGCCGTGAACGGCTGGACATTCAGCGGCAGCTTGCGGATGGCATTTTTGATCTTCTGAAGATTGGCGCGGAGACGCGGCCAAGTGTCCTCCATCAGATTAAAAAGATCGCTCTGCGCGGCGAGGTCGCCACGGGCGCCGGCTTGGAGCAATGCGCCGACCGTGTCGGGCGAAAGCGAGCGGCCGAAAAGCTGCGGCTCAAAGTCACGAGAGGAGGGACGGATGACGGGTGCGGCGAGTTTGGCAGGAGGCGATGAGTCGGACATGCCAAGACCTCCGTGTCATCGCGCCCACGCGCCGCGGTAGCGAGTGAGCGCGGGACGGTGACGGGCGTTGAGGCCGGTCGGAACGCGCTCGGCGGCAAACGCACCCCAACCGGCGGAGGGATTGCGTTGGGCTGCGTGGATCGCGAGGGCGAGCGCGGTGGAGCGATCGGCGTGTCCGTCGGCAGTGCGCGCGGCGGTGTAGCGGATCGTTCCGCCTGGACTGACGATGCGCTGGATGCTGCCTAGGTCGTCGCGGGTGACGGTGGCGGCCGGAAGCATGACCGCACGGGACTGCATGGTCTTTTTGAGCCGCTCGAACAGTTCGCGTTTGCGGTCGCCGGTGAAGGTGACCCCTTCAAGGCGGGTTTCGTCGAGCGCGGTGGCGAGATGTTCGCTTACCGGGCCGCCGATGCCGGTCGCGTCGATGGCGGTGAAGGCGGCGGCCATGACGCGCGGGGCAAGAATGGCCTCCTGCTGAGGAAAAGGCACGCGGTCGAGAACCAGGACTTCGCGGGTGATGAGCTGGCCACCGGGGACCCGCTCAAGCGTCCAAGCGACCGTGAGGTCGCGTTTGCGGCCCACGTCGATGCCGACAAAGAGGGTTGGGCGGACACGGGACTTGCGCGAGAAAAGCTCCTCTGGTGAATCCAAGGTGGCGTCTGCGCTTTCGCAGCTTTTCACCAAGTCGGCAGAGAAAACCTGCGAGGAGTGCTCCATGAATTGGCACTCGAACTCCTGTGCCCAGCCGTCGGGGTCGGCGAGGTTGGCGCGGAGTTCGTCGATGTTGAGCGCGAGTCCTTGGGCGACCGCGTCGTAAACGCTGGTCTGGTGCCGGGAAAAAGCCGGCGCGTGTTCCCAGAGGTCGAAATACTTGTTGTTGCGTCCGGCGGGCGTGGAGATGACACGGAGCTTGAGCGCGCCGCGCAGCGGGTTGGAGATGATCGGGTAAACCGCGCGCCAGATTTCCTCGGGGTTCTCGTGAAACGCGAACTCATCAAGGACGAGGTTGGCGGAATAGCCGCGCGCCGTGGATGGGTTGGCGGGAAGTGCGAGAACGCGCGCGCCGTTGGGAAATCGAAGCTGGGACTTTTGGATTTCGGGGCGATATTCGCGACCGGACGAATAGCTGACGGCATCGCAAAAGATGGACGCGGCGCGGTTGACCTTGTCCATGAACTCAAGCGCCTGGCGTTCGCCTGCGCTCAAGATCACCCAGTCACCGCCGGTTTCGATGGCTTCGGCGACGACCTCGAACGAGGCGGCGAGGGAGCCGCCGATCTGACGGGATTTGAGCCAGATTTTGAAGCGAGCGGTATCTTGGACCCACGCGCGTTGGTAGGGGAGCAGAAGGTCGAGTGGGGTGATCGCGAGACGGCGCTCGGGTGTGCCGGATTTCTTGCGGGCTGCACTCATGACGCGGGAGGCGCGGCCGGGGACTCGGTCGCACCGAGGCGCGATCGCCATTCGCGCATGATGTCCTTTTCACGCTCCGGGGTGATGTTGACCTGGGTGGCGACGACCGTGGTGGGCTGGTCGTGGTAAAGCTCGGGTTTGTGGGCCTTGAGGAAGAAAATCAGGCACGCGTCGGAGTAACGGCGGCGCTCGCCGCACATTTGGCCCTTCGCGTCGAAGACTGGTTCGGTCCAGCCATCGATGCCACGCCGCTTGAGTTCCTGCTCGGCATCTTCGATGCGCGATGCGTTGCGAACGCGGTCGCGTTCGAGTTGCGCCGCCTGCAACTCGGGCACGAGTTCCGGCTGGCGCTGCAAGTGGCGGTAGAACGTCGAGTGGTCGATGCCCTGCTTCTCGATGGCGGTCGCGGTCGGCTCGCCGTCGCGGATCGCCGAGACGACGCGGTCGAAAAGGGCTCGGCTGAATTTGGAGAGCCGGCCCGGTTTCGCGGACTTGGGAACGGCGATGGGCATCGCCGGAGGTGGGCTGTCAACGCGCGCGGGCGAACTTGGCGACGGGTGAAAACGCGCGTGAAGTTTGCCGCAAGGCGAGCGGAACGCTCGCCGCGCAGGAGGGCCGACGTCGAGCGGAGCGAGACCCGGCCCGACGGAGGCGGAGCCCGACGTTCGCTGGCTTGGCGCGAAGCGCGCGGGCGTCTGGGCGGAGCAGCGCGCCAGAGGCGCGCAAAGCCCGCTCTGTCGGCCAGCGGAGCGATGCCGACAGGGACGGGCGGGGCCACCGCCCTGCTTTGGGTGGCGGGGGGAAGCTCCCCAGTGAACGAGCGCAGCGAGAGAACGAGGGGGGCGCCTGGTCGTCGGCCGGACCACCGAGGGCTTGGTGAGCGACATGATAGCGACGACAGGGCTCCGCCAAAGGACGGCCCGGGCGGGGGCGGGGGGCTGTATTCATTGGCGCGGGAGCGCCGCTAGAATCTTCATTATGGGCGGCGTAGCCGCAGTGATATTGACCGGGCGCGCTCGCTGACTGAAACGGCCCGACGGTCGCCCCGAGGGCGGAGCGTGTAATGCGACATTATGACCAGATGCCGGAGCGAAGCGGAGGGTAGGTGCCGACCCGATGGAATACTTGGACTGAGGGGCGAAACAGCACCCATTGGCCATAATGTCTCGTTACACGCGGAGCCCACGCAGCCGCTGTGACAGATGAAGCCCGTGACGCGGGACGTGGACGGCTGGACACGACGTCGGACGTGACGAAGGAGCGCCGTCGCAGTGCCTGCCGCCGTCGCCAGCGCCGGGCCTGGCGCAGCGGGTGCCGGGGCGAACGAAGGGCGTTCGCATTGGGGAGCGCGCCCACGTTTTGGGTTGTGAGTGAGCTTTTCGAACGAACCGCACACCGTTTTGCCGAGGGGCGTTGTGCGCCCCGAGCATCAAAGCCTCCCGACGCATGAGGGCGGAACCGAGCGAGCTTGCGAGCGGGGGCCGGAGTCGTTGTGGCCGGGCGAGTCGGCGACGGCAGGCGAGCACCCGGCTTGCCGGGCGCGCAGACTGCCGGCGGCGTCTCGCCGCGCTGGCGTTGGTTTGGGGAGGGGAGACGTTGTGAGCCGGACCAGCGAGCAGTCGGTGGCGGTCGGGCGAGTGAAATGAAGCGGAGTGCGGGAGTGGAGCCGGAGGGGCGCAGGGCACGCCGGGCCGGGATCAGCCGCGTCGGCCGTAGCCCCGTTCGCGAAGCGAGACGGCGCGGTTCCCGGCTCGGCGGGATCCGTGACGTCAGGGGCGAAGGACGTTGCGGCCCCGGCTGGGCGTGCCCTGTGAGCCGTAGGCGGAACGGGAGCACGGAGCGGAATGGAGGGAGGCCGAGCGCCACCGTCTGCGGGCGAATTATCGAGGGGGTGACGCCGGAGCGCGTTAGCGTGGTTCGCCAAGCGAGCGGAGCGAGCGCAGGCGTTGTGCATAGCGACCAACGGGAGCGGGCGAACAGGGACGGCGAGGCGTGTTGGGGGGAAGGGTGGCGACGACGCGAGAGCGGGATCGCCAAGCGAGCGGAGCGAGCGCGGGCGTTGTCAGGCGGCGAGGTCGTCGTGAAGTTTCTTGAACCACGCGAGTTCGTTGCGGAGGAGACGGCGGGCTTGAGGCGACCATTTCGACAAGGGCTCTTCCTCGATGCGTTGATGGAACCAGCGGCGGAATTGGTCGAGGCCACGAACGTAGTTCACCGTGGGAGTGTTGGTGTCGGGTTCGCGACGTTGACGGGGCGAATCCGGCAATACCCCCGTGGCCATGTAGGCTTGGCGGAGACCGGCGGCGTCTTCGAGGACGGTGTCGGGCGCGTGCTTGGCGAGCTTCATGTAGCGGCGTGCGGTCGGGGCGGAGATGGCGGGACAATTGGCGGCGAGCCAATCTTGCCAGGTGCCGTGGGGGAGGGCGTCCTTTTGGCGATTGAGGAGGCGGCCGCATTCGAGGGCGCGGGCAACGGCTTGGCGGGCGTTGAGTGTGGCGGCTGCTGCCGTGGCGCTGGCCTCGGAAAAGGCGGCGTTGATCTCGGAGGCGAGATTGAGAGAGAGGACGGAATCAGTGGACATGGTGAGCAGTGGATTTGAGTTTAGAGAGGTGGTTGATGCGGGATTTGCGGTAAGACTGGCGGGCGCGTTTTGAACGCATCCCCCGTGAGGGCTGGAGGGCGAAGGTCTGCGACCATTGAACAACGAGGCGGGAGAACGCGGCGCGGGTGACGCCGTGGCGCTTGGCGAGAGCGGTCTCGCTCAGGCCTTCGATGTCCATAAGACCGGAGGCGAAACAGGCAGCGTCGAAGGCGAGGAGCGGATTGGGATGTGCTCGGATGCGAGCACAGAAGGAGGCGAGGATGTCGCCCGCCGCGAGATAGCCCCCCGGTGTCGGGGAGGAGTCGGCGGGAACTGGGGTGGTGGAGGTGGAGGACTGGGCGGCTTGTTTGGCGGCGAAGGCGCGTTCGTCGTCCTCCTCGACCTGGTCGTCGGGCTGGATGTCCGGCGACTCGGTCAACTCCATGACCGTCTCGTCGTCGTGCTGGGAGGTGTGGCGTTTGGTGTCGGGCTCGCCGAGGCCTTGGGCGGCGAGACGGACGCGTTCATCGGGCGGGAGGGTGGCGAGCCAATCGCGGTAGGCGGTGGCGTATTCGGCGTCGCGAGCGTCCTGGAGATCGGCGGCGGAGAGACGCGGTTTCATGGCTGCGCCTCCTTTCGCCGATATGGGTTCGAAAAGGATTTCAACCCCAACCCCAGCACCCCAGCCCCTAGATATAGGGGCGTTGGGGTTTGGGGTAGCAGAGCTGGGCGAACCCCAATTGGGGCCAAATTGGGGTCAATTTGGGGTTTGGGGTTCATGGCTGGCCTTTCTCGTAAAACCCCATTTGGGATTTAGTTATGACCCCGACCTGAAGCATCGCCTCAATCTTGTTGTCCCCGGTGCTCTTGGCCCAACCCCGCGCGGCCATGATGGCATCGCGCAACTCGACCCACTTGAGGCGCGGCTTATCGCCGAAAACCTCATCGGCGAGGGTGCCGAGTTCGATGCGCTTACGGTCTTCGGCGGTGGTGGCCTTGGACTGCGTGAGCAGGTGCATGCCGGCCTCCGTGTCCCACGAAAAGCGTGGGGCCTTGTCGTCGCTGACTTCCTGGCGGCGGGCGGGTTTGCAGGAGATGGAGATGGTTTCGCCGTCCTTGCGGAGAACGAGGACGGATTCGGATTTGCGCTCGATCTGGCTGCCGAGGTGGCCGCGCGTCTTTTCCCCGCCGGGGTTGTGGTGGAGGGCGGTGACGATCACGCAGCCGGTCTCGGTGGCGAGCTGGTGAAGCTCGGCGACGAGACCGCAGGCCTCGGCGAGGTCGTTCACGTCGAATACCAAGTCGGCGACACCGTCGATGAAGAGCGAGTGAAGCCCCCCGGAGGAGGCGGACTTGCGAGCCATCGCACCGATGGCGGCGCGGCGCTCGGCGGGGTCGAGCAAGGTGAGCGAATAACTGGAAAACCAACTTGGCGGCGTGGTGAGGTCGGCGCGGCGAAGCGCGCGCATCATCATGTGGTAATGGTCGCCGCGGCTCTGCTCCGTGTCGTAGTGGAGGACGGCTTTGCCGTCGGGATTGCTGCCGTCAAGGGCGAGGTAATCCCGCCCCTCCGCGCCCATCATCGAGGCGATCATCGCGGAGATGACGGAAGATTTACCGGATTTAACGGCGGCGGCGATGGTGACGAGATTGCCAGAGTGCGCGACCTCTACCCCGGCGAGTTTGAACGCCCACGGTTCGACGGGAGGCGGGTTGGTCGGGTCGAAGCGGGTGGACTCGACGCGAGCGACCAATTTCTCGGGGAACGGGATGGCGGCGGGTGCGTCAGTGGTCTCGCCGGGGACGGGAGCGCCGGTGGGAGATGCGCCGTGCGGGTCGGGCGCAGGGCTGTCGGAGTAGGATTTCACCGGCATGACGAGTCCTCCTTGGGTAAGCCCTCGAAAATATCGGCTGGGCAGTTGAGGGATTCCGCGTCGGTGGCGGCGAGGAGGTCGGCGAGATCCTTGTGGGGCGCGTCGAGCGCGAAGCCGTCCACGGTGGCCCCGGCCTGCTTGAGCTGGGATGCCCAGCGCTGGCCAGCATCGAAACCGGCGTCGTCGGTGTGCTCGAAGATGCGGACGTGTTTGCCGGTGAAGAACGGCAGGGCGTCGGGATGAAGCGAGGCGGTGGCGCCGGGAACACAGACGACGGCAACGGAGGAGGCGCGGTCGGCGAGCCATGCGAGGGTGTGGGCAGCGAGGAAATCGGGCCCGCCCTCGCAGAAGAGAACGAGGCGACGGTCGCCGATGTCGGCGGCACCGATGGGCCAACCGGCGATGCTGCCTCCGAGCGTCCAGGCTTTGGCGCTGTTCCATTCCCACGGCTCGCCGTCCATGCGGCGGACTTGGATGGAGCGGCGGGCGGAATCGGTAATCGCCCAGGCCGGACGGGAAACCCCGTCGTCGGTCATGGTGCAGCGGTGGAGCAAGCCGCGCTGGACGGCGATTTCGAGACCGGCGAAAACCGGCCAACCGCGCACCCGCTGAATCTCCGCGAGGTCGCCGACTGTCGGGCCTGTGAAGGTGGG
>JANJTQ010000168.1 GCA_024711005.1 Opitutaceae bacterium
AAAGGAGTTTCAAATTAAAACCAACTGGAGAGCCGGATGCGGGAGACCCGCCAGTCCGGTTCGGAGGGAGGGGCGGGTTTAATCCCCGTCCCTACCCCTATCATACCCGTTCGGAGTCAGCGCGCGACGGGCACGTTTTTCAGGACCCAGGAGCGGACGGGGACGGAGAATTCGCGGCCGCTTTCGTGTCCGCGGGGGTGCAGGATTTCGAGGGTCTTGGGTCCGGGGATGAGATTGTAGGCGGCATAGGACGGGCCGGGAGGGCAGACCTCGTCGTTGTAACCCCACATGTAGAAACCGGGGACGCGCACGCGACGGGCGAAGTTGACCGTGTCGTAGTAGGCGGTCGTGGCGATTTTCTCCGGGGTGCGGACGCCGGGCTGGTCGTACTTGAACATCGCGGGCCAGCCGCCGGCGCGGTTCTTGAGCGGGGCGGTGACGTCGCAGAACGCGGGATAGTTGGCGGTGAGGTGGCTGACGCGCGGTTCGAGCGCGGCGGTGGCGATGGAGAGCATGCCGCCCTGACTGCCACCGAAGGCGATCAGGTTTTTTCCATCCCAGCGAGGGTGGGTGGCGAGGAAGTCGGCGGCGCGCAGACAGCCGAGAATCACGCGACGGAAGTAATAGGCGTCGCGGTTGTCGAGGTCGATGAGCGGGTAGTTGAGCAGGACGCCGGATTGGAGCGAGGTGTAGAGCTCGTCGGGCAGGTTGACGGGGACGCCGTGGATGCCGATCTGGAGGGTGATGTAGCCGCGGTTGGCGTAGTCGATGAAACCCTTGTAGCCGCGGACGCCGGCGCCGGGCAGGGCGAGGAGCGCGGGTGCGGGGCCTTCGCCGCGGGGAATCGTGAGAATGCCATAGATGCGGGAAGGTCCGCGCCAGCCGCCGACGTTGTGGAGCGAAAGATGGAACGCTTCGAAGAGGGGCGTGGAGAGGTCCGGCAGCGAGACGAGTTCGGGTTTCGCGGGCGTCTTGGCGAGGGCGGCTTTTTGCGCGTTCCAGAAGGCGTCGAAATCGGCGGGCTCGGTCTGGACAGGGGTGATTTTATCGGGGGCGAAACCGACGGCGGCGATGCCGCGAACGGCCTTGCCGCCGGCGGGCGGGGCAAAGCTCACGGCACAACGAAGGAATCCGGGTTCGGAAAGCGTACCACCGTCAATGACCGCGGTGCCGTCGGAACCGGTGACGAGCTTTTGCGCGGGACCGGGGAACCCATCGGGGCCGAGCGTACAGGTCAATGCGGCGTTCGCGACGGGGCTGTCGTTGTCGGTGACCGTGACTTGGAAAAGAACGGTTTCGCCGGGGGCGGCGGTCCAGTCGGGGCGGTCGGGAACGACTTTGACGACGGGGACCGCGAAGACGGCGGTGCACAGAAAGACGCCGGTGAGAACAACGGAAGTAGGGAGAGAACGAATACGCATTTTAAGGGGACGGGGCGGGCCGGACGGACGCGAGGGGGAGAATGGGACGAACGAAGGGGGACGGGTTAGAACTGGCCGTCGCGCTGTTCGAAATGGGTGGGCTTGCCGAGGAGCTTGCCGCCCTGGCGAACATGGTCGGCGATGAGGGTGATCATCGTGTCGATGGAGGTGAGCGGCGGGCCGAACAGGCGGTAGGATTCGGAGGCGTCGGAGATCCAGGCGGTGTCGGCTTCCTGTCCGATGAAACGGGCCGGGCGGCCAAGGAGTTCGCCGAAGCGGACCGCGATGTCGCGCACGGCGTGTTTTTCCTCGGAGGTGATATTGAGAATGCGGGCGGGCGAGGCGGCGAACTCAAGGCATTGAATGGCGCGGGCGCAGGCGTCGCCCTGCCAGATGCAGTTGAAATAACCGGTGGTGACGTCGACCGGCTCACCCTTGGCGACCTTGACGGCGATATCGACGAGCACGCCGTAGCGATGTTCGACGGCGTAGTTGAGTCGGAATTGAAGCACGCGGGTGCCGAAGGTCCGGGAGTAGTGTTCGAAGACGCGTTCGCGGCCGATGCAACTGCTGGCGTAGTCTCCGCAAAAACCGAGCGGAGTCGCCTCCGTCGCGCCGGGGCCGTCGATCGGGGTGAACGGATAAACGCAACCGGTGGAGAAAACCACGATCCGCGACGCACGATAATGGCGGGCGACGAGGGCGGGGGTGAAGGTGTTTTGCAACCAGGTCTCGGCGGGGGCGGAGGTGGTGCCGAATTTTTGTCCGGCGAGAAAAAGCACGTTGGGCGCGAGGGGCAGGGCGGCCACCTGGTCGGGATCGGTCAGGTCGCAGGCAAGGGTGGTTACGCCCAGTTCCTCGAGTACGGTGCGGCTCTCGGGGCGGGAGTAGCGCGAGACTGCGAGCACCTTGGTGTCGGTGCGGCCGAGCTCGTCGAGGGCCCGGCGGATCATGACCGCGAGCGTGGTGCCCATTTTGCCGCCGGCGCCGAGCACGACAAAATCACCTTCGAGCCGTTTGACGGCAGCCACCGCGGCGGGCGTCGGTTCGGAAACGATTTGCTCGATTTCGGAATCGGTGAGTTGCAGGGCGGAGGCGGACGCGAGGAGGGACATGAGCGGGGAGGTTTGGATGGCGGGGTTCGCGCGAATGCGCGCGGCGTCGCGGGACTTCATGCGTGATGGAGTCGGGCGACCCATGGCAGCCTTGCGCCCGGGAGGAGTTCAGCAAATCACGCGGCCTTCATTGAGTTGAAATTTTCATAACGAATTTACGGGTTTAAATGTTTTTGTCGTTGATGGACGGAGAGATTCGGGACTGCGGGCGCAATTCGGGGCGGTTGAAATCTCCAAGAGACTGAGGAGTGCGGAATGAAAACTGCGGCCGGGTTGGCGTGTTCGAAGTGGCATGGGCATCTTGCCGGGCATCTTGCCCATGAGGAAACGCGGCGTCTGGCCGCGTCGGATCACGGGCGAGACGCCCGTGCCACGTTTCCAACCCGGCGCGGCCTTCGTTTTCGTTCTCTTACTCGTTCTCTTTCTCTGCCTGCGGACGCCGTGGTTCGGATCAGGCGGCGGGGGATTCCTTGGCCTTCTCTTTCGATGGCAGGAACGGAGCGCGGCTTTCCGACACGGATGCAACCGAACGGCCTTCGCACCAGACGCCTCGGACCAGGTGCAGCTCCGGTTGGCGGCCGGCCTGGACGTCGCTGGAAATCTCCGCGCGAGCCACCAACAACTCCGCGGCGCGGCGGCCGACTTCGGAGGGACACTCGTCGATGCCCGCGTAGAAGCCGTCGCGGCCCTCGGGAAGCGAGGCCAGCGCGACGGAAAGTTGCCCCGGGACCTTGATGCCCAAGCCTTCGATGAGGCGCGGAATGACGTAGGGCGCGGTGAGCACGGCCGTCGGGCGTTCCTGCTCGATCCACTGCTTCAAGGATTCTTCGGTGGGTTCCGCTTCCAGATAGGGGTGGAGGCGTTCCGCGGCCGGCATGGTCGTCTGGTAGAGGAGAAAGCCGGCGAGATAGATGCCGTTGAGCCGTTCGTTGATCGCGTGGGGGATGGCGTAGCCGATGCGGCGGTGGCCCCGCGCCGAGAGTTGTTCAACGATGTCGAGGATGGAGCCGTAGCGGTTGACAGCCACGGCGTGCAATGACGTGTGACGCAAGGCGTGCCCCAGCGTCACGCCGGGGAGTCCGCCGAGGTCGCAATTGAGCATCGGGTCATCGGGCGCGCGCGGGCAGAGGAACGCTCCGCGAATGCCACGGTTGTTGAGAATGGTGCCGAGACGTTCCGTACCGCGGGAATACTCCTTCAGGTCGAACGGGGAGATGCGGTAGCCGAAGTCGCGTGCGACCGCGCCGGCTCCTTCAAGATAGGCGAGATTCTCGGGGGCGTTACGCCAGTCGCCTTCGGTCGAGGATTCGACGATCCAGGCGAATTCGCCCTGATAAGCCGGGGCCTCGCTGCGTTTGCGATAGGAAGCGAGCGCGGCAAGCATCGGGTCGCGTTCGTAGCCGAGCTCCCGGGCCACGCGCATGACCTGATCGCGTGTCTCCGCGTTGACCTTCGGGCTGCCGCTCAAGGCCAGGCTGACCGTTGAAAAGTGAAGGTTGGCGGCTTTGGCAACGTCGCGTTGAGTGATGCGTCTGGGCATGGATGCGGTGGAGTTAAGCCGGGTCGGGGCCTGAAAAAGCCCCGGGGGATTCCCGAGGCTGAAACATAGACGGGTTCGCGAACAACGGCGAACGCTTCAATCAGTTGAAAAATTCAACATCAACCAATCGAAAGGTTGAATTCAGAGGAGAGCGGGGGACGTTGAACGGGCGGTGATCGCCGCGATTACCAAGGCAGGATGTTGCTGTACTTGATCGAGCCGCGCTCGAACGTGCGAACGCTTCCGTCCACCATCGCCGCGCCGGCCGAGCCCTTGAGGCGGTAGGCGATGCCGCCCATCGTTCCCATGTCGGGGAGGACGGACGGGATGGGCTGGGTGAGATCGGTGGCGTTGAAATTGCAGGCGTACCCGGTGATGGCGGCCGAGACACTGCCATCGACGGGTTCTTGGGTGCCGGTGACAACCAAGATCGCCTGGCTGGGGCGCTGAATGCTGCCGCGGTTGTAAACGGGGTGGGCGATGATGGCGGAGGTGCGATAGCCGGTATCGGCGTCTTGAGTGCTTCCGGTTACCGCCTGATTCATCGAGTAGTGCATCAGCCGGTAAGTGGGCGGAGTGCTCGATGAGCCTGGGAGAGAGGTTGGATCTTTATAGACGGCAACGCGCTCGCCTTGCGGGAGATCGCCGTCGAGGTAGGCGTCCAAAAAATCAACCCAGTATTGAGTGACCTTTGGCTTGGACGCCCCGGGCGCCAGACGGGTCAACTGCGGACATGCGAAGTAGTTCTTGTTCGCGTTGGCGTAAAGCTGTTGCGCCATGCCGATCTGGCGCAGATGCGAAAGGGATTCGGTGATGCGCGCCTGCTGACGGACCGACCCCACGACCGGGATGAGGATGGCGGCCAGGATGCCGATGATCGCGACGACCGTGAGGAGTTCGACCAACGTGAAGGCGCGTGCGTGGTGGAGTCGGGAAGCGGAGATCATGGCAGGAGGGCTGTAGGCTGCGGATCGAAAAACGCCGCCCGAGGACGGACCTCGGACGGCGGAGGATTGACGGATTAAACGGATCAGTTCTTGGCGTGCTTGCGACGGCGCACGGTGGCGGCGAGCAGCATGCACGCGCCGGCCAAGGCGGCGTAGGTGGAGGGCTCGGGGATGGCGGCGGCACCGTCGAAGCCGAGGGAATAGAGCTGATAATTCCACTGGGATCCGCTGGCGGATCCCGCAAAATCATCGGCTTCAAAATAGACACCGACGGCATCGATGTTAGTGGATGCCATGGAAGTGCCGGCAATGGAGTAAGTGAACGAGCCAAGCGCGAGATTCATGCTATTGGTCGTTGCTGGCGTGATTGCCGCCCAAGAGGTTGTCGTAACGCTAAGACTGGCGCTTACCACGCCGAACCCGGTGCTAGGGGCGATTGCGGCTTCGGAGACGTAGTATTGTCCACTTGAGTCGCGGACGATCCAGCGAGAGGTGGCGGCACTGTTGTAATTTGTGTTGGCTGCGCCGTTCTTGTACTGAAGTTGAAGGTTCGAAACATTCACGTTTCCAGAGCTAAGTGTGCTCCAGGCGGACTGCTCAAAGACAAGAAAACCAGCGACGCTGTTGCCTGTGGTGTTGGCTGACCAGTCGGCGGAAGCTCCCCCAATTTGGATATAATCCGTGGTTCCGCTATTGGCGACGCGTTGAGAGCCGATGGTTAGATCGGCACGATCAGTGATGATTTCATAGCCACCGTAGAAGACAGGGCCGGAATAGCCGGTGGGATTCAGGGCCGTGCCATCGCTGAAAGTATTGCGGTAGTCGCCACTGTCGGGGCTGACGAGGGACGCCGTACGTTGAAAGTTGCCAGTTCCAGTGTAATCGCCGCCGTAGGCGGACACAGCAGTAGTCTGGGCTTGAGCGAGCGGAGCGGCGAGCGCGATGCCGAGCGAAGCGGCAAGCAGGATGGGTAGTTTAGTCATAAAAACGGAGCGTGGATGTGGAGTGGAGTATGCAAGAGACACCCCTTGCTGGGTGCGATCTGATCAAAAAGCATGGCGCATGCGATTGGCTCCGTGGTCAACGAGTTGAAATCGCAGGGAGCGGGCTCGCTAAAGCGCTGCTTCAATTGAATGAGCCAACATCGGGTCGTCTGTACGAATAATGCATGGTGGCTTCAGGGGGGATCACGCAACACGCGCCTTCGTGTGTGAGGTGTATTCCTTAGTCGCTCAGCCTCCATGAACCCAACCCGCTTTCTCCTTCGGAAAACCGCCCTTTGTTTCGCCGGTCTCGCCCTAGTGTCCTCGGCCGCCGCGAGCTTTCCGTCCTTCGTGCAATGGCGTGAAGCCCACTTTGGTCTGAACGCTTCGCTGCCCGGGGCCGCGGCCACCGCCGATCCCGACGGCGACGGCGTGTCCAATCTTCTTGAATACGCACTCGACGGCGATCCCCTCTCGGCGACCGAGGCGCCGTCATTGAACCTGGATACGTCTTCCGGTGCGCTGCGGGCGAGTTTCGCCCGTGCGGCGGACGACGTCACGTACGTGGTCCAAAGTTCAACCGACCTCGTTGAATGGACCGAGTTGGCGCGCAATCCCGGAACGCCGGGTACCGTCGTGGACGTGGATGCGCCTGCCGGGCCCCGCACGTTTTTGCGTTTGGAAGCCACGCCCGCGGTACCGCAGCTCTACACGCCCTCGCCCGAGCTGAAAGTCGCGATCTTGGGCGACAGCAAGGTTCAGTATGCCGCCTCGGTGCTTTACTCGAATGGCGTGTTGACCCGTGTGGAGCACCAAGCCGACGGTCCCATCACCTGGGCGCGACGCGGCGGACGGTTTCAGCACGTGCTGGCGCCTGATCCGGAGGCCACGGCGGCCAACTTGATTCCCCTTACGGGCGATTCCTTGGCCGTGAACCCTCTTTTCCGCGGGGCCAACTTTGGTTACGCTGGCGATACCGCCACCGGCACGCTCAAGCGCATCGACGCGGTGCTCGCCACCGGCGCGCAGATCGTCATCTACGCGGCCGGGACCAACATCGGTTCGACCGACAATGATCCCGAGGTGACGAAGGCCTCGATTCAGGAAGCCGTGGATCGCATCGTCGCCGCAGATCGCACCTGCATCGTGTGCACCATCGATCCGCGTATCACCGTGGCCGGCGCTCCCGCGTCCAACAGCTACGAAATCTCCACGGAGCGCATGGCTGCGATCATGGGGATCAACGAATGGATTCGCACCACCTTGCCTGGTCCCGGCGTGTTCGTGGCCGACACGTTCGCCGACTTGGTTGACCCGGCAAATCCCGTCTACGGAAACGCGCTCCCGTTTACCTTGCGCGACGGTGTGCATTTTGCGCCGCGCGGGGCGTTCCTCGCCGGCGAACGGTTGCGCGGTATCCTCGAACAGATCATCGCCCCCGGCACGTGGTTCGAGGCGGATCCGGACGCGGCGGCCAAGGTCATTTCAAGTTATTCGATGAGCGGATCGAAATCCGTTAACGCAAACTCCTGCTCAGGCGTGGTCCCCTCCGACTGGTCGATAATGAATACCGCTGGGGCGGGGGCAATCGTGTCCGCCGAGTCCTCGCTCGAGTCGAGTCCCACCGGACAGACTTGGGTGATCGATGTCACCTCCCTCGGCGGCGGGTCTTCGTCGGCCAACGTTCAGACCCTGCGGATCTTCCCGGCCCCCGTGAACGTGGCCCCCCATGAGCTTTCCGCCAACGACTGGGTGTCATGGTTTGTTGAATACGAAGTGTCCGGTTCCGAAATCGCCGGCTCCCTTCAGGCGACGCTCACCGCCGGTACCGCCACCGCGAAGGATCTGGGCAACACCATCCTAAATCGCGCCACCGAGCCCTGGCCCACCGCGGCCTACGGCGGCTGGTTTGAAACCCCCGCCATTCCCGTCGGTGCCGCCACCTCGCTGGTTCCGCGCATCGACTTGGATATCCGCATCGATGTCCCCGGCTCTGTGCAGGTCCGCATCAAGCGCGCCCTGCTCCGCAAGGTGGCCAACCCCGCCACGGTTTTCCCGATGGAGTAGTGCCCGCTAACGCTGTAGCTTTCTCCTCTGAGGTGGGGCGGGACCGCTGGGCCCGCCGCAGAGGAGAGCGGTTATTTGCGCGAGCCGAAACGGACGGCCTGGCGGTCCGTCCCTGCCTGCCAACCATCGCCCGCACCCCACACCTCTTTCTTAATCCCCATGAAACTCATCCAAGTGCTTTCTCGTTTCCCCGCCGTCCGCCTCGCCGGTCTTGTCCTGCTTCTGGCCGGAACCTCCCTTGCCGAACCTGCGAGTCCGACACCGTCGTCAGAATCGTCCTTGTCCCTCTATCAACCATCGCCCGAGCTGAAGGTCGCGACCTTGGGCGACAGCAAAGTCCAGTATGCCGCCTCGGTGCTTTACTCGAAGGGCAAGCTGACCCGCATCGAACATCAGGCGGACGGCCCCATCACGTGGGCGCGGCGCGGGGGACGATTTCAGCATGTGCTGGTGCCGGACCCGGACGCCACGGCGACCAACTTGATCCCCTCATCGGGTGACGCCTTGGCGGTGAACCCGCTCTTTCGCGGCGCAAATTACGGTTACGCCGGCGACACCGCCACCGGCACGCTCAAACGCATCGACACGGTTCTCGCGACCGGCGCGCAAATCATCATCTACGCGGCCGGCACCAATATTGGCGCGACCGACAACAATCCCGAGGTGACCAAGGCCTCGATTCAGGAAGCGGTGGATCGCATCGTTGCCGCCGGTCGTACCTGCATCGTGTGCACCATCGACCCGCGCGACACCGCGGCCGGCAAGCCGGCGCCCAACAGTTACGAGATTTCTTCGGAGCGCATGAGCGCGATCATGGGCATCAACGAATGGATTCGCACGGAGCTGCCGAAGCACGGCGCGATCGTGGCCGACACGTTCGCCGACTTGGTCGACCCGGCGAACCCCGTCCCCGGAAACCCCCTCCCGGGTACCCTGCGTGACGGCGTGCACTTTGCGCCGCGCGGTGCCTTCCTCGCCGGTGAGCGGCTGCGCGGCATCTTGGAGCGGATCATCGCCCCCGGCACCTGGTTCGAGGCGGATCCGACAAAGGACAACCTGATCGCCAACGGCGCGCTCACCGGCTCGACCTCCGTCGAAGCGAACTCCTGCTCGGGTCAGATTCCTGCCGGCTGGTCGATGCTCAACACCGTGTGGAAAGACGGCGCCACGGTCTCGGCCATCTCGGCCCTCGAGCCGGGGCCGATCGGACAGACCTGGGTGATCGACGTGACTTCGGCGGGCGGCGACTCCTCGGCATCCAACGTCCAAACCCTTCGGCTTTCGCCGGGACGCGTGAAGGTGGCCGGCGCCGGGCTCGCTCCCGCCGACTGGGTGTCATGGTTTGTCGAATACGAAGTGTCGGCGTCCGAAATCGCCGGGTCGCTTCAAGCGACGCTCACCGCCGGAACGGTGATGGGCAAGGATCTGGGCAACACGATCAACAATCGTGCGGTTCAGCCCTGGCCGACCGCCGCTTACGGGGGGTGGTTTGAAACCCCGCCCATTCCGGTCGGCGACGCGACCACGCTGGTTCCGAACATCGACCTGGATTTCCGCATCGACGCGGCTGGTTCGGCGCAGGTTCGCATCAAGCGCGCCCTGCTCCGCAAGGTGAAGAACCCCGACGACCTGTTCTGAGGAATCTGGACCGCGGCCCCATACCTGTTCGATACACAACCATGTTCCGACCGGAACACCGTTGTGCATCAATAATGAACAAAATCAAAAGGAGCTACCGGGGGTCCGTGCACAACTATGTTCCGGCCGGAACATGGTTGTGCACGGGATGTTTTCCGGTTTGCGGTTGTGAAAACGTGGATTCGACGGTGGCGATTGTTCGCCGCGTACTTCACCTTGCGCCCTCACCGCACCAGCGGGCGCGGGGCGAAGATCAAGCCCGCCGCCGTGCGCACGTCGCCGGTCATCCGGCGTTGGGCCACCCCAACCGCGGCGGCCACGATGTCGTCCCACGGGATCGCGATCGTCGTGAAGTTCATTTGCTCCGCCACCGGCGCATCATCGAACCCCACCAGCTCCGGCTGCCTTTTGTCCAGCCGACGCGCTTCGTCCACGACCGCCGCGGCCAGCCGGTCGTTGGCGCAGAACACCCCGGAATAATCCAACACCCGCGGTGCCGAGCGCAGGCCTTCCGCGTAAAACCAGCTTCCCGCGCTTACCACGCGCGCCCGCCGGTGCACCGATAAAAACCCCGCGACCCTCAGCCGGTTGCGCGCGTCGTCCTCGGGGCCGGCCAGCACCGCGCACCGTCCGCCGCCCACGCGCTCGCGCAACCATTCTCCCGCCGCCACGCCGCCCGAGAAATCATCCACCGACACGCTGTCCGCATAACTCGCCGCCAATCCCCGCACCGGGCGGTCTTCCAAAATCAACACGAAGCGTCGCATCCCCGCGATCGCCTCGGCCAGCGCCGCCTGCTCCCAAATGATCGGATAACGACCGTCGGCAACGTCAGCCGCACCGATCTCCGCGCCGTCCCAGCGCGTGCGATGTTCGATGCCCGCGTGATCCAGCGCTCCGCGCAACAGATCTAGCAACCGCGCGCCAAAACTCCCTGCGCGTCGCGCCCGTTCCGCAAAAATCAGAACCACCCCGCGAAACACCTCGCGCCTGCCCGCCACGTAAGTTCCCGAGGCCGCCCGCCGCTCCAGCCAGCCTTCCGTCACCAGCTCTTGAATGAGCCGGTGCGCCGTCTGGTAACTCACGCCGAAGCGTGTCGCCAACGCCCGGTTGGACAGAAACCGCTGCCCAGGCCGGTGAAACCCATCGCGCAACCGTACGATCAATCGCGACTTCACTTCAGTTACGGCGTTGCTCCGGGGACGTGGCATAGACGGGTCAGTTATCATATCGGTTTATGAACCAAGCGATACTTTAATTTTTGCGGTGGGCCGTCCGTGACCAGACTTTGTTCCAATGCTCGTTTCACTTGAGTCACACGTCGTCGTCATCATCGGCGGCACCACCGGACTTGGTCTTTCCGCCGCCCATGCCTGCCTTGCCGCCGGAGCGCGCGGCGTGGTGGTGACCGGGCGAAATGCCGACAGCGCCGCCACCGCCCTTGCCGAGTTGGGATCCCAGGCCGCCGCGCATGTCGGCGATGCCACCGCGGGCGACCATGCCACGAAAGCGATCTCGCTCGCCTTGGAACGCTTCGGGCGCTTCGACGCGCTTTATCACGTGGCCGGCGGCAGCGGGCGCAAATTCGGCGACGGCGCGCTCCACGAGGTGACCGACGCGGGCATCGACTACACGCTTTCGCTCAACCTCTCCGCGCTCATCCGTTCCAACCGCGCGGCGGTGCAACAGTTCCTCGCCCAAAAGACCGGCGGCGCGATCCTCAACATGGGCTCCGTCCTCGGCTGGCAGCCTTCGCCCCAGTTTTTCGGCACCCACGTTTACGCCGCCGCCAAATCCGCGATCGTCGGCTTCACCAAGTCCATCGCCGCCTATTACGCGGCGCACGACATCCGGGCCAACGTGATCGCCCCGGCGCTGGTCGAGACGCCCATGGCGCGCCGCGCCGCCGAGGACGACATCATCCAGCGTTTTATCGCGACCAAGCAGCCGCTCGACGGCGGTCGCATCGGCCGGCCGGACGACCTGGACGGCGCGGTGGTCTATCTCCTCTCGCCCGCCGCCCGTTTTGTCACCGGACAGACCCTCGCCGTCGATGGCGGCTGGTGCGTATCCGAAGGCCAGATACCCGAATCCCCTGCATCATGAACTACCTGATTGGCATCGACCTCGGTGGAACGCGGATCAAGGCCGTCGCCGTGAATCATTCCGGGGATGTTCTTGACGAGCACTCCCTGCCGACCGGCGACGAAGGGACTCCGGCTTGGCGCGACAACATTGTTCACGCCGTCGCCGTACTCACCACGCGTGTCGGCACCGCGCCCGACGCCATCGGACTCTCCGCGCCCGGGGTGCCCGCGCGCGATGGTCTCTCCATTGCCAGCATGCCCGGCCGGTTGCCCGGTCTCGAAAACTTCCAGTGGCGGGGCCTGCTCGGCGCATCTGGACCGGTTCCCGTGCTCAACGACGCCCAGGCCGCGCTCCTCGGAGAAGTCTGGCTCGGGGCCGCACGCGGCGTTGAAAACGCCTTCTTGCTCACGCTCGGCACCGGTGTCGGCGGAGCGGTTCTGGCCGACGGACGCCTGCTGCGCGGCCATCTCGGTCGCGCCGGTCATCTCGGACACATCTCACTCGATCCGCTCGGCGAACCCGACATCGTCAACACGCCCGGCTCCCTGGAACAGGCGATCGGCGAATATACCGTCTCCGCGCGCACCCAAGGGCGCTTCAAGACCACCCGCGATCTCGTGGCGGCGGCAAACGCCGGCGACGTGTTCGCCAGCGCGATGTGGGGCAAATCCGTGCGCGTGCTCGGCGCGGGGATCATCAGCTTGATCAACGTGCTCGATCCCGAAGTCGTCGTGATCGGCGGAGGCATCGCCGCCGCCGGAGACGCGTTGTTCGTCCCGCTTCAGGCCAACCTGGACCGCTTCGAGTGGCGACCCGGCGGCGCCCGCGTGCGTCTCGTTCCCGCCGCTCTCGGCAACCGTGCCGGCGCGCTTGGCGCCGCCCGCGCAGCCCTTCTCTCCCTTTCCAAAACCACATGACTCCCTCCCAAAGCTTCCTCCAAAAGTCCCGCGGCCTTATCGATGCCGTCGAGGCCCAGCTCCCGCTTGTCGCGCAGGCCGCCGACCTCTTTGCCGGCACCATCCTCGCCGGCCGCATGGTCCACGTGTTCGGCTCCGGCCACTCGCGTATCATGACCGAGGAGATGTGGCCGCGGTACGGCTCCTTCCCCGGATGGAATCCGATCGTCGAACTTTCGCTCTCGTTCCACAACCTCGTGGTCGGCGCCAACGGTCAGCGCCAGGCCATGTTCCTCGAAAACGTGAGCGGCCTCGCCGGGCGCATCCTGCGCAACTACGACCTCACCACCGAGGACACCGCGCTGATCATTTCCTCGTCCGGCTGCAACGTCGTGCCGATCGAGATGGCCGAGGAGTTTCAAAAGCGCGGCGTCAAGGTCGTCGCCGTCATCAGCACGAAACACTCCGTCGCCAGCACCTCCAAGCGCGCGGACGGCAAGAAACTCCAGGACTTCGCCGATCTCGTCATCGACACCGGCGCGCCGGTCGGCGACGCGATGGTGCGTATCGATGGCCTCGATACGCCGGTCGCCCCCGGATCGACTGTCGGCGGCTGCCTGATCGTCAACTCCATCAAGGCCGAGGTCGCGCAACGTCTTGTTGCCGCCGGTCAACCGCCGAAGGTGCTCAGCGGCGCGGCCGTCGTCGGAGCCGAGCGCGCGGTCGAGCTCTTCGAGTCCGCCTACGACGAGCACGCTCATCGGCTCGCGAAACTCTACGCCCGCGTCGGTCTGCCGGCGCCCGTCGAGGTTTGATCTCTCACGCCATGCTTCAGATCGATCGCATTCCTCTCTTTGCCAGTGCCGACGTGCTTGTGATCGGCGGCGGCTCCGCCGGTTGTTGCGCGGCCATCGCCGCGCGTCAGGCCGGCGCGGGCCACGTCATTCTGGTCGAGCGCTACGGTTTTCCCGGCGGCACGAGCACGCAGATGCTCGACACCTTCTACGGCTTCTTCACGCCGGGCGAACAACCGCGCAAGGTCGTCGGCGGCCTGCCCGACCGGGTGGTGGACGCCCTCGACGACGCCGGCGCGGTCTTCCTGCGTCCGAACACCTATGGCGCCGGCACGGGTGTGAACTACAACCCCGAGCGCCTTAAACTCGTCTGGGATCAACTCCTCGCCGACGCCGGCGTGCGCGTGCTGCTGCATTGCACCTTGGTCGATGCCGAACGCGATCCGGCGGGCCGCATCACCGGCGTGGTCGTGTTCACCAAACGGGGATTTCTCCGCATCGCGGCGAAGCGCTTCGTCGACGCCTCCGGCGACGCCGATCTCTGTCATTGGGCGGGCGTGCCCTATGAGCGCGCCGGCGACCTCGATCCCGCGCAGACGCTCACCACGACCTTCCGCATGAGCAACGTGGACCTCGACGCCTACGAGTCCGCCGGCGGCAAGAAGATGCTCGCCCGGAAGATGGCCGCGGCGGTCGATGCGGGTACGCATCCGCTTCCGCGCAAAAACGGAAGCCTGCACAAGATGAACGCCGCCGGCTGCATTTCGACGGTGGCGGTGCGTGTGGCCGATGTGGACGCGAACGACTTTGAGCAACTGACCGCCGCCGAGCAGGAAGGCCGGCGCCAGGCGTTTGTTTACGAGAAGTTTTTTCAGGAATGCGTGCCCGGTTTCGCCGGCAGCCACATTATCGGGCTTTCGCATCAGATCGGTGTGCGCGAGACGCGCCGCGTGTATGGCGAATACCGTCTCACCAAAGACGATTGCATGCGGGTCGCCCGCTTCGACGACCGCATCGCGCTCTGCGGTGCGCCGATCGAAGACCATCGCGCCTCGCCCGACGGCAAGAGCGAGGAAACGGTGTGGGGCTACATCCCGGGCGGCGATGCCTACGACGTGCCCTATCGCACGCTCGTGCCCAGGGGCCGTGACGAACTCTGGGTGGCCGGACGCTGTTTCAGCGCCACGCATGACGCCCACGCCTCGTGTCGTTCGATGGGCCAGACGATGGCCCTCGGCCAGGCGGCAGGAACGGCGGCCGCGCTCAGCCTTGCGGACGGCTGCGGCGCCCGCGATTTGTCGATCGAGAAATTACAGGCGGCCCTTCGTGCCACGGGTTCGGTTCTTGAAACCCCGACCCGCGTCGCGGCCACCGGGGCCGCCGATTGGCGCAAGAATCATCAAGCATGACCTCTTTCATTCGCACGGTTCTCGGTGACATCGCGCCGGCCGATCTCGGCTGCACCTACGCGCACGAGCATCTTATCATCGACAAGAGTTTCACGACGTACGGCACGGCCGATTTTGAGCTGTCGGACGTCGACACGGCCGTCGCCGAATTGCGCCGGTTCCGCGCCGACGGCGGACGCGCGCTGGTGGATTCGATGCCCTGCGATTCCGGGCGCAATGTCCTCAAGCTCGCGGCCCTCGCGCGCGGCGCGGACGTGCACATTCTCGCGCCGACGGGACTGCACCTCGCCAAGTACTACGACCCCGGCCACTGGGGAAATTTCTACTCCGAGGACGAACTCGCCGACCTCTTCATCGCCGACATCGAGCAAGGCATCGATGCGCACGACTACAACGGGCCGCTGGTTCGTCGCACGCCGCATCGGGCCGGACTGATCAAGATCGCGACGGACAAGGTCATCACGGCGCGTGAGGAAAAGATCTTCGCGGCCGCCGCGCAGGCGCACCGCCGCACGGGTGCGCCGATTCTCACGCACACCGAACAAGGCACGCTCGGGCTTGAGCAAGTCGAACGCCTGCGCGACCTCGGCGTCGACCTGCGCCACGTTGTGTTGTCGCACCTCGATCGTAACCCGGACGTCGGACTGCACCGCGAGATCCTCGCGAGCGGTGTGCGCGTCGAATACGACTCGGCCTTCCGTTGGAAAGCGGGGCAGGGGAATCCGACGCGCGACCTGGTGGTTGCGTTGCTGGCTGAGTTTCCCGACCAGCTCATGCTTGGCATGGACGCGGCCCGCGCGTCGTATTGGACCAGCCACGGCGGCAAGCCTGGAATGAGTTACCTGATGACGACCTTCCGTGAGGAGCTGCGTGCGGCGGGCGTATCCGAAGAGCAGTTACACCGCATATTTGTGACGACCCCGGCCGACGCCTACGCTTTCATTCAACCTCAATCCTGACCCCGATGACATCCGTCAAAAAAGTTCGTATTGCCGGCATTAACTTCGACCACATGCACATGGGTGACCTGCTTCGTCAGGTGCATGAGCATCCTGGCGCCGAGATCGTCGGCATCTGCGACGAACAGCCCGGGCGCATGAAGTCTGCCATCGCCAACTTTGGCATCCCGCCCGAGCGCGTATTCACGGACTATCGCCGCTGTCTCGAAACGACGAAGCCGGAGTTGGTCATCCTTTGCCCGGCCACCGCGCATCACGCGCGGTGGACCCAACTCGTCGCTCCTTATCGCACGCACATTCTCGTCGAAAAACCCTTCGCCGCCACGCTCGCGCAGGCCGACGCCATGATCGCCGCGGTCGCCGCGACGAAGAAGCAGCTCATCATCAACTGGCCCTTGCGCTGGTATCCCTCGCACATCACGGCCAAGCGTCTCGTCGACGAAGGACGTATCGGACGCGTGATCGAGGTGCACTATTACGACGGCAATCGCGGACCGCTCACGCACGTTGCCGACAAGGTCGAGGCGGCCCCTTCCGCCGCGCGAAAGGCGAAGAGCTGGTTTTATCAGAAGTCCGCCGGCGGCGGCTCGCTCCTGGACTATCTCGGCTATGGCACGACCCTTGGCACCTGGTTCATGGACGGTCGTGCGCCGATAGAAGTGACCGCCACCGTCGATCAACCGAAGGGGCTTGAGGTGGACGAGCACGCCATCGTTGTTGCCCGCTACGAGACCGGACTCTCGAAGTTTGAAACCCGTTGGGGCACCTTCACCGACCCGTGGAAATTCCAACCCCAGCCCAAGTGTGGTTTTGTTCTGGTTGGAACAAAGGGCACCATCAGCAGCTATGATTATGAGCCGACCGTTCGCGTTCAGGACGCGGCTCATCCCGAAGGCGAAGCGATTCGCGTGGACCAGATTCGCGCGCCTTTCCACAACCCGATTGCCTACGTGCTCGACTGCCTTGCCCGGGGCCGAAAGGTGGACGGTCCGCTCTCTCCCAAGATCGCAAGAATCGGCCAGCAGATCGTGGATACCGCGGTGCAGAGCGCCCGCTTGCGAAAAACGGTGAAGCTTATCGGTTAAATCAGAGGCTCCAATCTCCCGACCCGCCCCCGCATCCCCATGTCGAACTACGATCTTGCCGCGGCCGCCGCCGCTCTCGTTCCCGCGCCCGAGCTGCTCTACGGACCGCCGATGCCCAAGGTTTATCGTCCGCGAATTGGTCTCATCGGTTGCGGAGGTATCACCGAACATCACCTGCGCTCCTATCGCGACGCGGGGTGGGACGTGGTGGCATTCTACGACCCGAACCGTGAGGCGGCGGAGAAACGTCGCACCGAATTTTATCCGCAGGCCGAGGTTTGCGGTGGTGTCGACGAACTCCTCGCGACCCCCGGCCTCGACGTGGTGGACATCGCCACTCATGCGGGAATCCGCGGTCCGCTGATCGAGCAGGCCATTGCCGCGGGCAAGCACGTGCTCTCTCAAAAACCCTTCGTGCTCGATCTCGACGAAGGCCGCCGTCTGGTCGCGCTTGCCGCCGCCGCCGGCGTGAAGCTGGCCGTGAATCAGAACGGACGTTGGGCGCCGTCGTTCGCATATCTTCGCCAGGCGGTGCGCGCCGGATTGATCGGACCGATCAGCTCGGTCGCGATTACGCTCAACTGGGACCACACCTGGACCGCGGGAACGGCGTTCGAAAAGATGCATCATCTGGTGCTCTACGACTTCGCGATTCACTGGTTCGATGCGGCCTATTCGTTTTTTGGCGGACATGAAGCACGCTCGGTTTATGCCGCGTTGGCGTCCGCGCCCGACCAGCCGATCAAGCCGCCTTTGGTCGCTTCGAGCGTGGTCACGTTTCCGTCCGGGATGGCAACACTCTCGTTCAACGGCTGCAGTCGTCACGCGCCGGCGGAGAGCTGCACGATCATCGGCGGTTCGGGAACGCTGCACGCGCGTGGCGGGATTTGCGCGATGCCCGCGGTGGAACTCACCACGGTGGCCGGGCAGGCGCGGTGCGAGCTGCGGGGATCGTGGTTCCCGGATGGCTTCCGCGGTTCGATGGGGGAGTTGCTTTGCGCCATCGAGGAGGATCGTCAGCCCGAGAATTCGGCCGAGGACAATTTGAAGAGTCTCGCGATCTGCTTCGCCGCCATGCGGTCGGCCGACGAAGGTCGCGTGGTCACCTTGTGAGCGATGCGGGGCCCGGCGTCCGCGCCGGTCCCGCATCGGTGGAGTCGGGTGACGAGCACGGGATTCCACTTATGGAATCGAATTGAAGGCTTCGATCGTCGGAAGGTTGCGGCAGGGAGCGACATGCCGGACTCATCAACGCACCGGCGCGCCCGATCCCCGAGGTTTTCCCGCCTCTCGGTCCGCCGGAGTGGTTGTTCTTTACCCCATGAAAACTCCCCGAAAGTCAGGTCCTGGTCTGATGGCGTTTGCCGTCGTCATTGGCGGTCAGCTTGGCGGCCTTGTCGGCATGCAGGCCGCGCCCACGCCCGCGATCGAAGCAGATCGCTTCGTTGCATCCACCGCCGTGGCCACGCATTGGCGGTTCAACAACGTCTACATGACGAACTACGTCGAACTCGCCGACAAGCTGATCGACTCCGGAATCCGGCATAGCCGCGACACCGGCACCGACCGCGCCTACGTCGCGAAAATCCAGAAGCTGGCCGATGCCGGCGTCAAAAACATCGCGATGGTTCACCCCGGCAGCGGAACCCGTCCCAACACCAACTATTGGGCCAATTCCCCCGCCTACACCATCGACCAGTACGTGCACGTCGCGGGACGGGATGTCGTGGCGTTCGTCGAAATGAACAACGAGCTCGACATGGTTTCCCAGCAGAGCGGCACGTATTGGTATACCGCGGTTCCTCCCGCCACTCCCGAGCCGGTTTCAAACGATCCGGGATCGTCTTTCTACTATGCTGACTACCTGCAAGCGGCGACTGCGCACACGTGGACTCAACTGTCCAGCCATGCCGATCCGTCGATCGCCAACCTTCCGCTCATCGGTCCTTCGCTCGTGACCGATGCCGCGTATGTCACGGTGGGCGACCTCGGTGATGACGTCGACTACAGCAACGTTCATCACTACCAATACGGTTGGAATCCCGAGACGACGACGATTCGCGGTATCGACCACGCGATTACGTACCAGTCGCAGGTCCAGGCTCCCGGCGGAGGCATGATCGCGACCGAAGGCGGCTGGGCCTCGGCCACCTCGCTGATGGGTTCGCTCTCTTATCTCACCCATGGACGTTATCTCCCCCGCTATTTTCTCGCTCATTTCATGAAGGGCTTCGCGGTCACGACTTCCTATGAATTTGTCGACGAGGGAACGAATCCGGCGAATCAGGAGGACAATTTCGGTCTGCTGAAAAACGATCTGAGCGAAAAACCCGCCTACGCCGCGGTAAAAAATCTCCTCTCGCTCCTGAGCGACCCGGGTCCGGCCTTTGCACCGGGCTCGTTGGACTACACCTTGTCGGGCAACACGGCGAACGTCTCGTCCGCACTCTTCCGCAAGCGCAACGGCGATTACTACCTGTGCCTCTGGCTCGCGTTGCCGTGTTACGATCCGACCAACGGAGCGACCATCAACGTTCCCGCGCAGTCGGTGTCCCTCAACCTGCCCGCCTCGATCGTCAGCGGTCGGATCTTTACGCTCAACGATGCCGGGGCGATGTCCGCGTCCGTCGCCACAATCAGCAACAAGAAGATCACGCTGAGTGTAACCGATCGCGTGTCGGTGGTTCGTCTCAGCACCGCCGCATCCGGCGGGGCGGCCTCCACGCCGCATGGCCTGCGCGCCGTTCCCGCCAGCGGCGCAGTCGCGCTCAAATGGGCGCCCGTTGTCGAAGCCACCGGATATAGCGTCAAACGCGCCGCGAGCAGCGATGGCACTTACGCCACGATCGCGTCCGGCTTGTCGAGCCCGGCCTTCACCGACACCGGCCGCACCAATGGCACGCGTTATTATTACGTCGTCTCCGCGACCCATGCCGGCGGTCAGAGCGCGGACTCGCGTCCGATTTGCGCGGTTCCCGCGGTGCCGATCACGTTGGATAACGCCGACGGTGCCGGCATCACGCTCACCGGTGGCTGGACCCCCTCGACCTCGGTGGCCGGCTATTACGGCACGAACTTTCTGCACGACGGCAACACCGGTTCGGCGGGCGGCGGCCGCAGCGTCCGGTTCACGCCGACCGTGCCCGTCGCCGGCTGCTACGACGTCTATGTGCGTTGGCCGGCGAGCGCCAACCGCGCCACCAACACGCCGATCGATATCGTTCACGCCCAGGGAACGGAAACCGTCCGACTCAACCAGCAGCAGAACTCGAACGTCTGGATGCTGCTTGGCAGCTTCAACCTGAACGCCGGCACGTCGGGCGGCGTGGTGATCCGAAACGATGGCGCCAACGGATACGTGGCGGCGGATGCCGTTCGTTTTGAACTGACGGTTCCGCGGCCGCCGCGCGGGCTGACCGCCAGCACCAGCGGGTCTCCCGTGAACCTCACGTGGATCGCGATGCCCGGTGCCGCCAGTTACAGCATCAAGCGCGCGACCTCGCCCGACGGACCTTTCACGACCCTGGCCGCCGGACTCGCGAACAATGCCTACAGCGATTCAACCGCGGTGGGTCTGGTTCAGTATTACTATGTCGTCACCGCGACCAATGCCGGGGGTGAAAGCCGCGACTCCTTCCCCGTGAAGGGCGCGGTGAGCGTCGAAGTCATCATGGACAACGCCGACGCCACCGGCGTCACACAGACCGGCGCCTGGACGTTGTCGGCCTCGGTTGCCGGCTACCACGGCACGAACTTCCTGCATGACGGCAACACGGGTTCGACCGGCGGCAAAAAGGTGACCTTT
Source organism: Opitutaceae bacterium (assembly GCA_024711005.1). Lineage (GTDB taxonomy): Bacteria > Verrucomicrobiota > Verrucomicrobiia > Opitutales > Opitutaceae > Rariglobus. The sequence goes on from JANJTQ010000168.1 coordinate 20,748, forward strand.
GCGCCCACTCTGCCGGGCACGGCGAACTACCATGTCTATCTTCGCTGGACCACGTCCTTGAACCGGGCCGACAACACGCCGGTCGACATCGTTCATGCCGGCGGCGTGCAGACCATCAGCGTGAATCAGAAGAATAACAACGGCACCTGGATGCTGATCGGCACCTACACATTGGCGCCGGGCGCGGCATCGGTCAGCGTTCGTAACGATGGCGCCAACGGCTACGTGATCGCCGACGCGGTGAAGTTCGCGTTGGAGTGAGGCGGGGGAGGAGCATTAGCGCGAGCCCAACTCGCGCTCCAGTTCCCCGGCTAGCTTCATCAGGTCTGTCTCCAACTCCGCCTGGTCGCGTGTGGCGAACGCTTCGTGACGCATCAGCAACGCCACCGCCAACCGGGGCGGGGCGATGAAGGGTTCGTTCACCACCGTCGCGACCGACACGTAACCCTTGTTCGACTCGCGCCGGTTCCAGGCGACACCTGTTTTTTTGGCGAGTCGAAGTTGCGCAAAGAATTTTTCCGGGTCGCGATTCGTCCAACGCGTGACCGGATTTTCCGTCGGATCGGGAGCGTAGCGAGCCCAGTGTTTTTCGTTCATATGGGCCACGAGCACCTTGCCGGCCGACGACGCGTAGGCGCGCACGTGGATGCCCAGCTTGGTGGTGGTGCCTTCCTCTCCGGCGCCACAGATCACGTAGGTGTCACGCCGGCCGACCATGCTGATATAAACGCTGCAATCCAACCGGGCCGCCGCAGCACGGAGTTGTTCGTCGAGTCGGAGATTACGGCCGAAGTGAATGGCGATCTCGTGCACGAAATCGAAAATATCGGCGCTGAGCATGTAGCGCTTCGTGGTGTCGATGCGTTGCACGAAGCCCAGGTCCTGCAACGACCCGAGCAACCGATGAACCGTCGATTTCGGTATGCCCAGGTCTTTCGCCATTCGCGTCACGCCGATCGAATAACCCGTGTGAACCATCATCCGGACGATCTCGATGCCTTGCGTAAGGGCGGGGGCGGTGGGCTTCACGCGGGAAGTTAAAATCCTCCCTCGACCACAGGGCAAGCCGTCCGGGACTCAATGTTCCACTAATGGAACGCAGTCGGTCCGAAACGGCCCCTTCACCTTGTCGCGACCGCGGGCTCGTCGCTTCCTTGCCTCATGAGTTCGCGCCTGCCTCTGCACGAAATTGAAACGACCTGCCTCGTCGTGGGCGGCGGACCCGCGGGCTATGGCGCGGCATGGGCGGCGCTTCGGGGAGGTTGTCCCACGTTGCTTGTCGAGCGACATGGTTACCTCGGCGGGATGGGCACGGCGGCGGGACTGAGTTGCCATCTCAATCACCGTGCCGGCGGACAGGACATCGCGGGGGCGGCTTATCGGGAGTTTGTGCAAACCCAGGCCGAGCTTGGCGCGCACTATTACGACGATCTGGCGCAGGCGGACTTCTTTGAGCCGGAGATTTGCAAGCGGGTCATGGAGTCGAAACTGCAAGCCGCGGGCGGAAAACTTCTCTTCCACGTGTTGCTGGTTCGCGTCGTGCGTGACGACAGCGGGGAGGATGGTCCGCATTGGCTGGCCGACTTTGCTTCGAAGGGCGCGATCATTCGTGTCCGGACGCGTTATCTGATCGACACGACGGGAGACGCCGACGCCTGTGC
>JANJTQ010000184.1 GCA_024711005.1 Opitutaceae bacterium
TCGGACCGCTGTGCGCGCCGAGGGCGAATGTGCCGTGCATGTCGTCGACAGCGGTCCGGACGTCGCCGGCGATGCGCTTTACGAGGGCTTTCTCTCCATGATTCAAGAGGCCGGGCAGAGTATCTGGATCATCACGCCTTATTTTATTCCCGACGAAGTGCTGTTGCGCTCGCTCATCGTCAAGGCCCGCGCGGGTATGGACGTGACGCTGATCATTCCCGCCAAGTCCAACCACCCGATCACCGACTTCGCGCGGCGCCACTACGTGGCACAGTTGCGCAAGGCCGGCGCGCGGGTGCTCCATCACACCGGCAAGATGATGCACTCGAAAGCCGTCATCGTCGACGAACGCATCGGGCTGCTCGGCTCGGCCAATTTCGATCTGCGCAGCCTCTTCGTGAATTTCGAAATCGGAATTTTTCTCTACTCCGAACCCGACGTCCGCGCCATGCGCATCTGGGCGGGCGAGTTGGTGCGCGAATGCGTGGAACCGAAGGTCGAGACACCGCGCAATCGCCTGCTCGGCAATATCGCCGAGGATCTCAGCCGCTTGTTCGCACCGCTGCTGTAAACCGACGCGAACGGCGTCGGCGTGTCGGGGGCCGGCCAGTTGATCGGATGATCCGCGCCGACTGGAACGGACCGAGCTCAACCGCCCGCCATCACCGGCCGGAATCCCGCCTCGGTCAAAATCCGCGCCACCACCTCGCGCTGGTCGCCTTGGATTTCGATCGCACCGTCCTTGACCGTGCCGCCGGACCCGCACGCCTTCTGAATCTTTTTGGCGAGTTGCTCTTTCTCGGTCAGCCCGATCCCGACAAAGTTTTTGGCCACCGTCACCGTCTTGCCGCCGCGCCCCGCCGTGGAACGCAACACCTCCACGCGTCCGCGATTCTTGCCCGCCTTGGCATCCTTTGCCACCGCCGCATCTCGCGCGCCCGTGCTGGTTTCAGGCGCCTTGCCCCCCGCTGGAAAGTTCAAACCCCCAAGCGCTCCAAAGGGATTCTGCCCCAGCTCCCGGCCACCATCCGTCGCAATCTTATCTTTGCTCATAGAGGAAATAGGCTTCGTTGAAGCAGGTTTTGTCTGCTCCGACAGCCCTTATTTGTCCGTGGGCCGACCCGCGCGACCACCGCAAATTCCCACCGGGATATCACTCTCGCCGCCCAGAAACATCACTGCCTTCGCATAGCTCCTCTGGCTTAGGAAATGAACCAGTTGCGGATCCAGCGTAGAGCGGCCACGTTCAAGAAAATCATCCAGGCGTGCCATCTCTCTGGTCACGACCCCTCCATTAGACTGCTTAATCGCAGACAAGAGGGTGATAAGGGCGTCTTTGATCTGCGTTCTCATAGGCATCATCACAACTAATTAATTCCTCATCTCAGTCAGTTAGAAAATTTCACACCGTACCCTTATAAGAGCCGCATTCGGGGATGACACTTGAGTAAGAGCACGGGGTCGTGCAGGATGGGAAGCGATTTTCGTTATTACGGAACTTAATAGATCAAGCCCAGCGTGTGACCTAATCCTCCAATCCAACACACACCTGTGCGCTACACTCCATGAACTCCCTGTCTCTCCCCACGCGCGCCAATTCCGAAGTGATCGAAGCGGCCTATAACGCATGGCTCAGCAATCCCGACTCCGTCGATCCGACGTGGCGGGCCTTTTTTCAAGGTTTCGCGCTCGGCAGCGCCGGCGATACCGTCGGAGCCCTCACCACCAGCGGCGTCCGGGTGATCGACAGCCACAAGCAGGCCCAGGTCGGCCGCTACATCAACGCCCACCGCTCCCACGGTCACCTTCAGGCGCACCTCGACCCGTTGAGCGATCCGCCCGCCCCCCACCCCAAGCTGCAACTCGCCCACTTCGGGCTCGATGAACAGGACTTGGAGGAGACGTTCACCCTCACCAATTTCCAGGGCGGCGGACAAAAGAAGCTCAAGCACATCGTTTTCGCGCTCCAACAGACCTACTGCGGTCGCATCGGCGTCGAATACATGCACGTGCAGGACCACGACGCCCGCGAATGGCTTCAGGCCCACATGGAAAGCTGCAACAACCAGCCGTCCTTCACTCGCGAGCAAAAGGTTCGCATCCTTCGTCGTCTCCACAAGGCCGAGCTTTTCGAAAAATTCCTGCACACCCGGTTTGTGGGCCAGAAGCGCTTCTCCCTCGAAGGCGGCGAAACCATGATCGCGGCCTTCGACGCCATGATCGAGTTCTCCCCCGAACTGGGCGTCGAGGAAATCGTCATGGGCATGGCTCACCGCGGCCGGCTCAGCGTCCTCACCAACATTCTCCGCAAGCCTTTCGACGTCCTGTTCGAGCAGTTCTCCGAGAACTACATCCCCAACACCGTCGGCGGCGACGGCGACGTGAAATACCACCTCGGTTACGAGGCCGAGCTCAAGACGACATCCGGCAAGACCGTCGAGGTCCGTCTCGCCGCCAACCCGTCCCACCTTGAGATCGTCAACCCGGTCGTCGAGGGCAAGGCCCG
>JANJTQ010000222.1 GCA_024711005.1 Opitutaceae bacterium
CGCTGGCCGGTGCGCCGATGACTCACGGGCGTCGGAGCGATGGCAAGACCCAGCCGATGTCGATGGTGGTTCAACTCGGAGGCTTTGACCCCGAGGCCTGGCGGGCCGCAGGGGAACGCCTCGTGGCCGGACGTTACGCCACCGAGGGCGAACGCTTTGCCCGCGAGATCGACCGTGCTCGCGCCGCAAGTGAATGGACGATTCCGCGCACGGAAATTGCGCTGTTCTGGGCCATGCCGACCGATCCGACGCGCATCACCGTCAATGGCACGCGCATCAACGGCTTCAGCGCCTGTGATCCGCTCGACACGACGGCCGCTGAAATCGAGGGACGTCGTCAGGCGGCCGAGTTGCTTCGTTTTTTCCGCAAATACGTCCACGGGTTTTCACGTGCCTATCTTCTGCAAACCGGGCCGCAGATCGGTGTACGCGAGAGTCGTCGGATCGTGGGTCGCGCCACCCTCACCGAAGACGAAGTGCGCGGTCGCGTGATCTCCGAGAGCTCGGTTGTTCTCTGCGCTTATCCGATCGACGTTCATGCGCCGGATGGGGATGGCACGCAGTATGAGCGGACATCCGATGACCAACCGCATGTCTACGGAATCCCGTGGGAATGTCTGCTCCCCGCCGATGTGGACGCGTATCCCAATCTTGCCGTCGCCGGCCGCTGCATCAGCGCGACGCACGAGGCCGCCGGCAGTTTTCGCGTGATGCCGACCTGCATGGGCCTCGGTGAAGCCGCGGGTACGGCGGTCGCGCTGGCCAATGGCGACCGGAGCCGCACACTTCACGAAATCACCGGCAAAGAAGTCCGCGCCGCACTGGGCACCGCTCGCGAGGAATCCGGCGTTCCTCCCCTGGAACAGTTGTTTCCGCCCGAGTCCGAGAACGTCCCGGTGTCACCGGCATCAAGTAATTTCGTTCTGTAACGATACTCTCCCCAACTCCTCCTATGAAAACCCAACCTGCCCAGACCCTGCTCCGCCTGTTCGCCACGCTGTTTGCCGTGGCGGCTGTTCCGCTGTCCGCGTCCGTATTGATGCTCGATTTCGGACCCACCGTGACGAGCGATACCACCAATAGTCCTTACCACGATGTGGAGCCGGGCACGGGAACCACTTGGGAACAAGTGCAACTCAGCGCCATTACCACGGGACTCAACTATGCGGACGGCTCCGATGCGACCGGAGTCACTGTTACCGTGGGTCGTTCGTCCTCACTCGACTGGCAGACGCTGACGCTGAAGGAGGCGGCGGATCCGAGTAGCGCAGTCCTTGCATCGACTACGAACACCGGAGTGTTCGGCGGCACGTCCGTGGGCCGGGACGGTATCTTTTATGGAAGCGGCGCCAGCATGGTCGGCATCTCCGTTGGCGGCTTGGGAGCGGGCACGTACGACGTGTATGTGGTCGGTTTCAATACCAACAAGAGCATCGGCGTGAGTGCGGCGATGGGCGTCTGGGCGCTGGCCACTCCGAACAACGACGACCGCAGCATGGCCGCCCACCTGGCCACGCCCCACGCGGTGACCTCCAACTCGGTCAGCGGTTCATGGATCGAAGGATCCAATTACGTGAAATTGTCCGTGACGCTGACGGAGACCGACAGCTTCCTCACGATCTTTACGCACGGCACGACGGCGGAGGAGCAACGCGGTTTCCTCAACTCGGTCCAGATCGTGCCGACGTCGATTCCCGAGCCTGCGACAACCACCGCCATGGCCGGCCTGATCGTGTTGGGCGGAGTTGCCTGCATGCACAAGCGCGCTAGAAAGTAAGGCCGACGGGCCCGCTTCGCCCCGGCTTTCTTTCACCCGGATACCCACCCATGTCACCCCATCATTCACACGTCCATCTGTGCTCCGGTCGAAAGAGCCGCCGGGCGGGGTTCACCTTGGTCGAACTCCTCACGGTGATCGCGATCATCGGTATCCTCGCCGCCATCATTATTCCGGTGACGAGTCGCGTGCGGGAACAAGCCCGACGTGCCACGTGTGCTTCGAATCTGCGTCAGGTCGCCGCGGCAACCCTCCTGTACGCCGGGGACAACCGCGGAATGATGCCGCTCGTTTTTCAAAATGCACCCGGCGATGACAGCCGGTGGGCGATGCAGATTCAAAAATATGTGAGTTCAGCCGGAGCCCAAACGATCGAGGCGGAGTCGATCTTCATCTGTCCGTCCGACGACGTGGTCCGGACCGCCAGCGCCGCCAACCTGAGCACTCCGTGCAGTTACGGATTGAGCGTTTACGTCCACATCAACGGCATCGCGACCAACACCACGCGGAAGCCGTTCGCGATTATCCCGTCTCCATCGCGTGCCATCCTTTACGGAGAGGTTTGGAACGCGGAAAACACGGTGCGACATTCGCTCAGCACGGGAGCAGGAGAATCATTCCTCGCCGATTATCACGACGGGGATGGCGCCAACTACGCCTTCGCGGACGGTCATGTGGAATTCCTGACGAAGGCCGCGGTGATTGCGGACAACAAGCGTCTGATGCTCGGCATTCCGCTCAAGTAAATCCAACGCCGCGCTCATCATGTCACTTTCTCCCTGCTCCGCGGAAGCATCGGATGCAGGCGGGTTTCCCATGGGCTTTGTCCACGGCGATCCGCTGCTCCCGCTGGCGTCGGGTTACGCCTTGCGACAGTTGCCGTCGGTGGCCGCGTCGATTGTCGAAGGCGAGGGGTACCCCGATATTTTGTATCTGCCGGCGTCGCCCGCGCTTCGTTTCCACAGCATGGCGCTCGCCGCCGACAGTATCGTCGGCCTGTTCGCGAAGGCGGTTGAAGCGGGGGAACGGTCGATCCGCACCGGTGCCTACGGCGAGTTGCCGGTTTCGCTTGATCCACAAGGCGCGCCCTGGACGCGCGGGATCGACCGGCTCGATCTGTTTCACGAGGACACGGTGCGCTACCTGCGAGACTTCGTGCGCGAGCATGTCCGCAAGCACGCCGCCAGTTCCCTGAACGAACGCATCCTTTGCTGGGGGTTGGACAACGAATGGGAAGGCCGGGCCAACTACTCGGCCGCCGCGCGAGAAGCCTTTGGCCGCTGGCTCGCCGACGCCTACCGCGGAGACATCGCCCAACTCAACCAAGCTTGGGGCGCGCAACATGACGACTTCGCCGCCGCCGTCGCCGGGCCCTTGCCCGAAGATGCCGACTACGATCGGACCGCCGGCCGGTTTCTCGATTGGTGGCACTTTCAGTCGAGGCACTTTACCGGAATTCTGGCCGATCTCGCGCGTGTCGCGCACGAGGCGGACCCGCTTGGCCGTGGCGTTGTGCACAAGGCCACGCAGCTGACGATCGAGATGCCCGCGTGGCGCAGTCGCATCTTCGATCATGCGCTGTTTGCCGAACAAGTGCGTGCCTTCAATGGAGGTTTTCATGGCATCGACATGTATGGTCACGGCGACCGGCAGGCCTACGAAACCAGCTACGTTTATCACTGCATCCGCCCATCCGATCATGGCGAATGCGTTGACCGCCCCTGCGGCGTGATGTTGGGCGAAAACAACAATCACGACGGACCGGCCTGCCAGTTTGCCGCGACGCAATGGCGGCTCCTCGCGAACGGAGTCAAGAGCATGATGTTTTTCACGACGGGCTTCGCGGGGGCGAAGGACGACTGGGATCATTTCGGTTTCACCGACGCGGTCACCGGGCGGTTGAAGCCGAAGTTCTTCTACGCGGCGCGGTGGGCCAATCTCGTTCGCCGCACCGGTGGTTTTTGGAGCAAGAGTTTCCCCGCTCCGCCTTCGCAGATTCCGCGTCTGGCACTGCTGTTGCCGCGTCGCGATATCCTGCTTTCGGCGCCATCGGATCGCAATCCGGGCAACCCGCGTTATGCGTATCCGCGCAACCACCGGTGGATGGTGTATCGCTGGCTCCGCGAGCAAGGGTACTGGGTGGACGTCATCCCCTACACCAAGCTGAGCGCCGAATTCTTGAGCGGATATCAAGGGCTTTGCCTCGTCGGCGCGGTGCACCTGAGCGCCGAGGAAACGGATATCATCCGCGACTATGTCGGGCGGGGCGGCGTGCTCGTCGCCGACAAAGACGCCGGGCGCTATGATGAGCATCATCGGGAGGTGCGCGGGCTCGACACATTGCTTGGCGTTGAAGCGTCCGCCACTGCGACCGGCGGTGGTTCGGTGGAGATCGTCGACGAGCACGGAACGCTGTTCGCAAAAGGAGCCGGATCCGTCTCCAGTTTTGCGAGTGGCTGGGGCCATGTTCTGTATTTCCCGTTTGAACTGGGCGCGGTGACCACTCGCAAACGCGGCGTTGGACTCGCTTCGGTGACGTCCGACGCGCCTACGGCGGAGAGCGAAGAATACGCGGCCTTCGACGGCGAATTTGCCATCGGTCGATGGCTGGCCGGGCATCTCTGCCAAACCGGTCTGCGGCTTGCCTACCGGTTGTCCGTGTCGCAGGAAATCGCCCGCATCGAACAGCCTTGGCTGGATGCCGCGGGCAACTGCGCGATCATGATCACGACGCGCGCGCAGAGTTGTTCCGATGAGACGATACCGGCGAGCCTGCTCACGTTGGCGTTGCCTCCGGGCGGGCCGTGGGGCCGCGCGTTGTGGGCGCCGGCCGAGCACGATGGATTGGAGCCGGTTCACGTTCGGGAAGGAGTGACCGGGGGCGCGCTTGAGGTGGAGCTTCCGCCGGTCGCGGCGGCGGGTGTGCTTTATCTCTTCAAGGAAACGCGCCCCGCCATTCTCGGTATCCGTTCGGAAAACGGCGTCGGTTGCGCGGTGGACGGACTGACCCTGCAAGTGAAGCCGGGTGTCTCGTTTCACGTGCGCGTGCAAAACTTCGGTCTGCGTGGAGCGACGCCTCTTCTGTCGGCCCCCGAAGGCTGGAACGTCTCCGCGCCGGTGGTGGAAGCGGGAGGCGACGAGTTCGTCTTTGAGGTCACTCCGCAACCGGATCTTCGGCTCTACAAACCCGACGAACTTTACTCACTGGTCGCTCGCTTGGGTGACGCCGAGGCGACAACTTGCGTCGAAGTCGTTCCGGATCCGAACGACGTTCCTCGTCTGCTTACGGCGAACGCGAGCTTCCCCGCCACTTGGCCTTGGAGCGTGTCGACCGGTGCCACCTACCGTTACCTGGAGCCGACCGGCAGTCTCATCGCTGATCCGGTGAAACCCCGGGAGGGCGTCCCGTTGAACGCGCTGACCAACGGCTTCAGCAGCATTGGCGGTCAGCGGCACAGCTATCATCGCAATCTGCCGGGTGAGACTCACTTTGCCCGCTACGATGCGCTCTGTGCGGACATCCTTTTTGATCTCAAGGCGGAGCATCGCCTGGCGCGAGTGACGGTTGTCCTCGGACCCGGTCTTAATACGCCTCGCGTGCTGGAGGTTCTCTCCGGCAACGATGGACAGCTTTTCAGCCTGGCCGCGATGATCGAACTCTCTGTGCCGCGGCCGGAGGTAGAGATTCCGCTGCCTCCGCACCGCGCGCGCTACGTTCGCATCCGCGTTCAGTGGGCGCGCGCGGGCGGCACTCTCGACGAAATCGAAATCTGGGGCGTCTGACCTCCTTCAATCATGCGAGCATTATCCCAAACCCTCATCCTCTCTCTGGTCGCCGTCTTGTCGGCGACCCACGGTCTGGCGGCCACGCTGAGCTCCGCCCGCACCGGGAATTTTTTCCTGCCGGACGAACGCATAGAGTTCAGTTTGGCGCTTGCGCCCGACGAGCGCCCTGAAGCGGGCTCGCAGTCGCTGACGATCAACCTGCTTACCTATGACCGGCGAATCGTGAACACGATCTCGCCCGCCGTCGCGGAGTTCGGCGAAGACCCCGTGACGGTCGGGTTTCCCCCGCAGCCGGAAGGTTTTTATCGGATTGAAGCGCACACAAAAGACGCGTCGAGCGAAGGCACGCTGCTGGCCAGCGGCACGCTCGGAGTGATGCCGGCGTCGAACCCGGTTGCGTCCGGTGCAGGCAATCGTTTCGGCACGATCGCGCATTTGAAGCGGATGGATGAAGCCAACCGCGATCAGATGCTCGATTTGATCTCACGCGGGGGCATCGGCTGGATCCGCGAAGGCTTTCTCTGGCACGAATTGGAGCCGGCTCGCGGCGAATGGAAAACCGGACGTTATGACGACATCGTTGAGCGCACCTACAACCACGGACTCTCGATCCTCCCTGTGTTGTGTTTCGGCAACACGTGGGCGGCCGCCACGGACGAAAACCATCCGCCCGCGGTGCTCCGGCAGGCGCTGCCCAAGCTCGACGACTGGGAGAATTACATTCGCGAGATGGTTCGCCGTTACGGCGATCGCATCCATGCGTGGGAGATTTGGAACGAACCGAACCTGCGGACGTTTTGGCGTCCGGAGCCCAACGCCAAGGACTACGCGCAGGTGGCGGCCCGTGCCTATGCGACGATCAAGGACCTGGCTCCCGATGACACGGTGCTGTCCGCCGGTCTGGCGCCCAATCACGTGGACTACCCCGAGAAACCCGAATGGGGCGAAACCACGTTTGTGCGCGAGCTGGCCCGTCTCGACCCACGCCCCTTCGACGCGATCGCTGCGCATCCTTACACGTTGTTTCGCCACGGGGTGACGCGCGATCGCACCGAGATGCTGTTTCAGGCGAACCTCGACAACATCCTCGCCGGTCTCGAAGGCAGCGAGGTCTCCGAGCCCGCCGAATTCCCCCTCTGGATCACGGAGATCGGCGTCTCGACCATTCCTCGAGTATCCACCGAGGAAGACGCCGCGGGCCACCTCGTGAACGTTCTCACGCTGACGGCCGCCCGACCCTCGATTGAAAGAATATTCCTCTACAACTTCCGCGACACGGGCACCGATCCGAAGGAAAAGGAGCACATGTTCGGTTTGGTGCGCGCCGACTATACGCCCAAGCCGGGGTATTTTGCGGTGCGTCATTTCATCAAGACGGTCGGTGATGCGGCGTTTGTTCGCCGCAGCACCACGCCCGAAGGTGCCGTTTTGCACGAGTTCAAACGCGAAGATGGCAGTCCGGTGATCGTGGCCTGGGCACCTGGTAGTGAGTCATTGAATACCTCGATCGTTCTTTCCGGAACGGTTATCGAAGCCAAAGTCAGCAACGTGGTGGGTGATTCCACGGATCATCGGGTGACCGACGGAAAGCTCCAGCTGACGATTGCGCGCGAGCCGCTCTTTGTGGAGCCGCGGCAATCTCGCTGATCTCTGATTGGGGAATCGTTCGCACCTGCCGCCCTTGTTCGGGCCTTAGGGCGTTGGCTCCGGTGGTTCCAAATCGATAAAATCAAGAGTTCGCAGCCCGTCCGGGTTCGGTCGTTCCGGTGAGGGTTCCTGATCGATCAGCACGACGGTAGAGCGGGAATCCGGAAGGATTGATTTGGGACTGCGGATCCGCAGGACCCAGTCGGCACCTTCCCGCGTTGCGGCCTGCAACGACAGCCGGTTGGCCCCGTGATAAGAAAAAAGGCGCGATTGGCCGGCCGCGAGTTCGACCATTTCATCGCCCACTTTTACGGCGAGGAGACGACGCGAAAAGCTGAAGAGCTGCATGGTTCCGGAGGGGTGCTTTTCCCAAGAATCATCCACCACCACGCCTCGTGTTTGAGTAGGGGTAGCCGGGTCGGTCAGCATTATCACCAAGAACGGTCCGCCTTCGCCCAGTTGGAGATCGGTCACGGTGACCCGGCGTGGTTTCTCTTCAGGGGGTTCGGGCGGCAGCACGCGGAAGAACTCTACTCGTCCGTCGTTCGGCACGGGGTAGGGTGCGGAAAATCCCGAACTGCCGGCGGTCACGGACACCGCTTGTCGACCATTATAGTAGAACAGGTCGGTCACTGGCGCGCCGAGTCCGAGAATGCGAAACGTTACCGGTGGTTTGGGTGCCGACTGGGCATGGACGGTCGTTACGAATCCTGGCGTAGCGAGCGCGACCGCCAGCAGCCACGCATGAGAGATCTTCCTCAAATGGATGGAAAACGAAAGCGCCTGACGGGATCTGCGCGCGAGTTGTATGTGGGCGGGTGTGCGCATCAGATGTCGTTCGGAGAGAGCCATCGGAAGGAGATGATTTTGTATTGGCGGCCGAATGCTTTGTTATCGGCGGTCAATGTTGCGGGTGCGTCTTCCGGAGCGTTGTCGGACGGATTGATGTAGTCGGGCAGACGCTGCACGACGGCTTCGCACCAGGCGCGACCTTGAATGTCTTGCGTGACGGGACTTATCACTTCGCCGTAGGTGCGAATGGTGAAGGTGTCGGAGCGCGCCGAGAGTCCCGACCCGATGGTGGAAAGCACGTCGGCTTGAGTGAGAAACTGTGGCGCGAACGCGGAGGTGGAGCTGTAGGGAGCGATGGAGGCCGCCTCGTTGCCGCGCATCAATTCCACGTCGTAGATGCCTTTGGTGATCGCGTAGCCCGTATAGGCGGGAGTGTCGTTGAACGGTGCGACCTGCGAGTTGGTCGCCGCCGAGCCGGTGACCGTTGCGTCGATGGCGGCTTGGATCACGCCCCGGGTGCGCTCGTCCGAAGTGGCCGTGTCGGCGTTGTCCTTCAGGCGGCGATTCACAAAGTCGGCGAGCGAAACAAACGGCCCGCGATTGCGAACCTCTTCCACGATGTTTTTGGCGAGTTGAGCGATCTGTTCGTCCGTTAGCTGACGATACCCCTGCCACGGTGCGCTTGCGGCAATATCGGCGGGAGCCACGGGTTCGGTAGGTCTGCTGAAGCGGGGAAGTGCAGCTTGGAGCTGCGAGGGAAGGTCGGTTGGATTTTCCGGATTATACGAGAGGCGGTTGACGCCGCCCAACACGGCGCGCCATGCCTGTTCGGAGGTGGAATTGATGTTGAAGCCGCCGGCAAGAACCAGGTTTGCGGCAGCTTTGTTTGCATCGAGCAGATCCGCTTCGTCGGACGTTCCGACGCGGACGTGCCGGGGATTCGGCAAGGGAAACGTTGGCGGCGGAATCGGTATTGTGACGGCAGCGGTGCCGTCGTGCGGCACGGTGGATACAAAATAGCGATCCCACAGCGCGCGATTCAGCAACCACGATAAATCGTAGTAGGAGGTCATTTGCGTGGAGGGAGCGTTGTCCGTGCCGGGGGTCATCGTGTAAGCCTTCCTCACTTGGTCGCGTGTGTTGTCGACGAAGTGGAAATCCGCCAGGCTGTTGCCGACCGCGTATGCCGGATAGCCAGCGTCGTAGATGGAAAGGTTGGCGTGCTGCAACTGGCCCAAGGAAAGCAGCGGCTGAGTGGACGGACGGAATTCGAAGAGCGTGGCGTCCACGGTTGCGCTGTCATCAAGAGATGTTCCCGCCGAGGTTCGGAGGAACGATCCGTCGGGGATGAAATCATCCCACTTGCCCTGCATGCCGCCGTACCCGGAGTAGTTAAGGGCGCTGAGGCCCTGGTTCTTGGTGCGCGGAATGATCGAGACGATACTGGCGCGCGGGTTGCATTGGGCGATCCAGCGAACTTCCGGATAGTTGGGCTCCGGCGTGGGGTCGCCAAAAAGTTTTTTGATCGTCATGACCGAGGTCGGCTTGAACACGACCCCGAGCGGACCTTCGCTTTGCAGCAGGGAGTTGCGACTTCCGGCCCGATTTGGTGGACCGTCGAACGCCGGAAATACGCGGACGAATTGATGCCACTGGTGATTGTCGCTGCCGTCGTCCCTAAAAAAGCTCTTCGTTCCGCTCGTTCCGGCGTCGGTTTCATCGCCCAAGTAGGCGCAGATTTCACCACCGGACATGCCGAACGCTTGGGTGGTGATGGGGCTCAACATGTGCGCGCCGCTGACGCGAAAAATCTTCGTCGATTCGCCGGTTCCGAATGTTGCGCCGTGATTGAGCAAGACGTGACCGAGGTCGTTAAGACCGGGCCTCAGAACGTTCTTCGGTTTGCCGTCTAGAGGTGCATTGTAATCTTCGCCGCTCTCGTCGTTCTGCAGCGTGAAGATCAAACTGGCTCCGGGCGGAATGTCCGGTGCATCGACGACGAAGCGCAGGTAGGTCCCGGCGGTGCCGGTGCCCCAGCGCGCACCAGCTCTGCTGAAGTCGATCGACTCCTTTGCGGTCCAATCACCAATATACCTCGGGTTGGTAACGGGATCCTCCGGGAGAGCGGGATTGAATGCGGGATTCGGCGTTATCATCTGCAGCTGATACCCCGCGAAAAACCGGCGAATCATCCCCACCTCGTAATGACGCGCCTTGAGCGCGGTGGTGTGTGGATTCCAGAGGACAACCAGCGGGAACACAGCCACTCGGATTGGCTTTCCGTCGGCGACGCCCTCGGGGGCGGCGTATTGGAGTCCCATCGATACGTACGTGAGTACCGGAGAGATACCTACGCTGGTCGGTGTTGAAAGGATCGGTTTGATCGGGTCGAGGTCGCCGGCGGCGTTTACGGTCGCCGTGGTTTGGGCGAAGGAACGCAACATGCCCCAGTTCGGCACGCCGAAGGAGTCCGTGGTCGTGTCGTTGTCGGGAGTGAAAAGAAAATCCGTGTCCGCCGGCACGGACGCGTTTTTGGCGAGCACCGCAGAGAGGTCCTTTTTAAGGCCGCCGGCGTAGTTGTCCGCCAATACCGAGGTCGCATGCCCCGTGAGGTCGTGGAAACGGAGCCGGCTCGCCGTGGAGAGTGTCGTTGCGCTGCCGGGCGTAAGCAGGGGCAACTGACCCGCCGAGACGATTTGGGGGAGGTTTTCATCCGTCGGATCGTAGGCGGAGGGGCCGATCAAGTCGGCGGCGTCGAACGAGGCGGTGCTGCCGACTGGGTTCACTTTGTCCACCCACTCGATCGCCGCACGTTGCGCCGAAACGAAGGCCTGCGGTGCTTGCGCGGCCGTGGCCATAGGCAGGTTTACGCGGGCTTTGATTCCCTCGTCGCCCACCCACCAGGCGTAGCGTCCGACGGTCGCCGGCGTGTTGCTGGTCGGATCGAGGCCGGGCACGGAGCTTTCCGGAACCGTGATCGATACCAGCGGCGCGGTGACGTAATCGCTGGGGGCGATGACCGAATTGGCGCCGACCAGCAGTGTCTGCGTCGCGGCGAGGGCCGGGCTCGCGCTGGCGGTTGTGAGATTGATCGTGCTGTCCGGTTTAAACGGGAAGGACGTGGGCGCGGTGCTGATATGGCCATCGGCTCCCACCGAGGTGGCGGGATTGAAGGTCACCCCTTCGTTGCCGCTCACCAGCCAGTTGATCAGCTTGGCCTGTGAACCCTTCGTGTCGGCATTGGCGCCGGTGAGGGTCGCGGGAATTTGGGAGGGCTTCAGCGAGTAGGTGGTATCGATGGTGGCGCCATTGCCGTAGGCGCCGACCCAGCGGCCGTTGACGTTGGTGGCGTTGGCCCAGGCGACATTCATGTCGGCGCGCGCGGTGGTACGCTGGTCGGGGCCGGTGTATTTCTGCAATTGGCCGACCGCGATGTTGAGCGCCATGAGCGCGTTTTGCCGCGCCTGATTGAGCTGCTGATTGTTGGTTGCAACTTGGGTCTCGACGCGGGTCAGCGAAGCCAGCGACACGAGCAACAGGACCAAAAAAGCGAGCAGCGTGATCGTGATGAGCAAGGCAAAGCCCGCCTTCCGCGCACGTGTGGGGGAAGTTGCGGACACGCTCGGAGTCTGGGCGGCCGTGAAGGTGGGGTGGCCGGAAATCATACTTAACGACACTAAGCAGCCGATTCTCATCGTGCGCCACCCGCGAGCACTTCGACTTGTTGAAACCAACCGGTTGCCGTCGGCCCGGGCAGGACAATCGCGGGGGCTTTGCTTGATCGGCGCCCCAGTACGGGGGTGACAGGGTACGGGGTGTGGCGGTCTGCTGCTGAATTGCGCCTGACGGTAGCGATGCAGGTAGGGCCGTATCAGGCCCCACCTTCCCGACGTCGCCTGCTCCGTCGCGGTGATCTCCTCGTGAGAAGTCGTTGGGCCGTCCGGTTGTGGTGATCGGGACGGGAGCCGGACTCCTTACGCTTACGCGCTTTCGTGCCGGTGTGCGCCGCTTTCACGGCTGCGATACGCGGCAGGGTTGAGACCGGTGTGCGTGTGAAACCACGTGGTGAAATGAGAGGCTTGTTTAAAGCCAAGGCGGAAGCCCAGTTCCTTGATGGGATTCGCTGTTGTCGCCAGAAGGGCTTTCGCCGAATCGAGCTTTCGGCGGTTCCAATAACTTCGCGTGGTCGTGCCGAAGGTCTGGAAAAAGAGCCGATCGAGCTGAGAGCGACCCAGGCCGCTTTCCTGTTGGATCAACTCCGCGGGAAAGGGGACGGAGAGCGACGACTGCTTCAAACAACGGACCGCTTGCAGGAGTCGTTTGTCGATGGGGTCGACTTGCACGTAAGTGTAATCGAGCGCGACCAGCGTTTGTGCGAAGACTTCCAGCCACTCGATGAAGAGGCGCTGCAGGTGTAGAAACTCAAGGTAGTCGACCGGTTGCTCGGTGAAGTGGACGTCGGTCGGAACGTTCGAATACGTCTTAACCAGAGCAGAAAGCTCCTGGGCTTTGCTCAGAAAACGCGGGAAGTCCGCGGTCTTCAACACGAGTCCGCGGTGTTCGTTGAAGAGGTTTTCTCCCGTCGGCCAGTCGCACGAAAAGAAGAGCGAAAGGATGCGGGCATCGCTTGAGAACCGCTGATACATCGCCCCGCGGGGAGGGATGATGCATTCGCCGGCGCGGGCTCGCAGCACCTTGCGATCGCGCCGCACTTCGACGGAGCCGTTAAACAAAAACCAAACCCGGTAACCATGGGTATTGTCGCTTTTGCGGCTTTGGTTGTCCGGGTGAATGCCGCCTTCGTAGATCCAGATGAGCTCGGTGCGCATGCCGGACCAGACATGGATCGGATTGATGGCAGAAGGGGAGGTGATGTCGGGAAACGGCATAACGGGACGGGGGCAATCCTGAAATCGATAAGAAAAAGCATAATTTCGAAACCCTATCCGGTTGTCAACGGGGCCTGAGTCCAAAGGGTGGGGGACGCAAGACTTCCCCCAATGGACACGTGCGGTTTCAGCCATCGTTTTGCCGGCATCGCACCCAGATGGATCCCGGGCGATCTTTTGTATCTGAAAATAAACTACACGGGTGTGGTCGGCCGGTGCCTGTTCAGCCGGCCGATCGCCCGTAAGCGTTACTTTTTTCCATGAAATCGTCCCGTAACCTTTCGATCCTGCCTTGGACCCTGCTGGGGCATATGCCCGAAGCCTGGAAGCTGGAGGTGAGTATGGAGGTGCAGATGTCACTCGCGCCGGAATTGCCGCCGGTGCCGGCGCGCATTCCGGCCTCGGTCCAGCAACTGCTGTTCGAAGGCGGCCTTCTTCCCGACTGGAACGTCGGGTTCAACAGCCGCGCCTGCGAATGGGTCGAGAATCGGGCGTGGATTTATCAGACCTCGATTCCCGGGTCTTGGTTCGAGGGCGGGAGCCGTGTTCGCCTGCGGTGCGCGGGGCTGGACGCCAGCGGATACGTCTATCTTAACCGGCGCTTGGCGGGCCGGTTTGCCAACGGCTTCGTCGAACACGTATTCGATTTGTCGGAACACCCGCATCTCGCGGAAAACGACTGCCGCATCATCTTCGATCCGCCGCCGCGTTGGCTCGGGCAGGTCGGCCATACCTCGCGCATCGCGGATTGGAAGACGCGGTTTAATTATACCTGGGATTGGCAGCCGCGACTCGTGCAGATCGGCATTTGGGATGCCGTGACACTGGAGGTATCCGACGGCGTCGAGTTGCGCGACATGGGCTGCACCACCACCGGCGACAGCTTGCATTTGCAAGGATGCGCGCCCGTCGGGACCGAGGTGGAGGTCACCCTCGCCGACGATGACCGCGTGGTCTTTTCACAACGCATCTCCGCGGAGCAACTCGACGCCGGCATTCGCTTCGATGCGCTGCCGGTGGCGCGGTGGTGGCCGCGCGGGACAGGTGCTCAACCCCTCTATCGGTTGTGCTGCCGACTGCGCGGGTCGGAGAACGGGCGGGGCGAAACCCCCGACGATGAATGGACGGTCGACCTCGGCTTCAAAGACGTTGCCTGGCGGGCGTGCGCCGATGCGCCTGTCGGGGCCGATCCGTGGCTGTGCGAGATCAACGGACGCGCCGTCTTTTTGCAGGGCATCAACTGGACTCCCATCCGCCCGCTTTATGCCGACGTGACGACGGCCGACTATGAAAAGCGCATTCGCACCTACGTGGAGATGGACTGCAATCTGCTACGCGTTTGGGGCGGGGCGTTCCTGGAGAAGGAGGTTTTCTATGAGCTGTGCGATCGTCATGGATTGCTCGTGTGGCAGGAGTTTCCGTTTTCCTCCGCCGGCCTGGACAACTGGCCGCCCGAAGCCGCGCCCGTGGTCGCCGGAGCGACGGAGATTGTACAATCCTATGTGACCCGACGCCGCCATCACGCCTCGCTCTTGTGCTGGTGTGGTGGCAACGAACTCCAAGGCGCGCCGGACGGTGGCAAAATCGGCATCGGGCGTCCTGCTCCGCCCGATCATCCGCTCTTCGCGATGATGCGCGCGGAAGTGGCGCGGCTCGATCCCGGTCGCCGGTTTATTCACACCTCCTCTTCGGGGCCGCGTTTCATGGCGTCGGCCGCGGAGTTCGGGCAAGGGGTTCACTGGGACGTGCATGGTCCGTGGAGTCCCGAGTCGGACGAGTATTGGGAGCGGGACGACGCGCTTTTTCGTTCCGAAGTCGGCGCCGCCGGGGCCAGTTCGCTCGCCTTGTTCAAGCACTACAACCCCGACGCCTCGCTGCTTCCGGCCGATCTGGATAATCCACTCTGGCGGCGGTTCCTCTGGTGGATTCAAGGTCCGCAATTTGCCCAGGCCAACGGCCGACCGCCCGTATCCGAGGCCGAATTCGTCGATTGGAGCCAGCGTCTGCAAGCGGAGGCGCTGCACCGTGCGGCATCGACGTGCAAGCGCCGGTTTCCCGCCTGCGGAGGGATCATCATCTGGATGGGCCACGATGCTTTTCCCTGCCTCGGCAACACCGCGGTGCTGGACTTCCATGGCGATCCCAAACCGGCGGCGCACGCGTTGCGGAAAGTTTTCCTGAGCCAGCCGTCCGCAATGCCCGCCGTCGGCCGGACCTCGCAATTGATGAAAAATTTGGAGGCGGGGGAAAAACAAACCGTCGTGGTATATGGCACCAGCCTGACCGCCGGCGGCCAATGGGTGATTGACATGAAAACCTGGCTGGAGGACCGACATCCCGATCTGGTCACCGTGGTGAACAGCGGCCTGCCGGGACAGGCTTCCAACACCGCGCTCGCGCATGTGGAGACGCGCGTGTTCGCGCATAAACCCGACGCGGTCTTTATCGAGTTTGCCATCAACGATGCTTTTGCGTTCGACGCCGATCACCTCGACCACGGCATCTCCTTGGAAAAGAGTCGGGCGAACCTGAATCAACTGATCGATTTGATCCGCCGGTCGAATCCGGTCGCCGAAATCATCCTGCAGACCATGAACCCGGCGTGGGACGCGCCCAACGGAAATCAATCCGCGTCCCGGCGCGCGAAGCTGGCCGCGTATTACGACGGCTATCGCGAGGTGGCCGCGGCGCGAGGTCTGCGGCTCATCGATCACCATGCGAACTGGTCGCGATTGCAGAGTTCGGATCGGACGCGATTCGAGTTCTATGTTCCGGACGGCGTGCATCCCACTGCGACGGGTTCGACGGCGATCACCTTTCCGGCAATCCAGGCCGCGTTGGCCGGGGAAGACTCCGGAGGTTAATCACCAATCAAGAAGCGCAGGCCGGAAGCCCGCGCTGCTTGTCACCCCGTGCCCCATACCGCGGGGCTTTTGGGCGAAGCCCCGTGGAGATCGAAAGTGCACAATCCGGAAATCGATAAGAAGAATCATAATTCTGAAAACCCTATCCAATTGGCAACACGGTGGGCCGGGTGGATCGTGGAACTCGTCAGGCTTTCCTTTCCAAGCCCCTCATGCGTCCCCGTGATAAAAGTTATTCGTCCCCCGGCCTTCGACACACCGAAGTGTCCGGCCGTGGCCGCGGGTTCACGTTGATCGAACTGCTCGCGGTCGTCGCGATCATTGGGATTTTGGCTGCCATCATCATTGCGACGCTCGGCCAGGTTCGCTCCGCGGGCGACGGCGCGCGCTGCAAGTCCAACCTTCGCCAGATCGGAATCGCGCTCAAGATGCACGGTCAGGACAACAAGGGGCGACTCCCTCACTCGCTGTTTTCCTTCCAAGGCCCCGGCTACAATGCCCAGCCTCAACGCCTCCAGCACCGGACGCAGTTGGGCCCCTACTTGAGCCTGCCCTCTTCTCTGAGTTGGGGCACCTCTCCGATGCCGGCGCGCGCCGATGTCTTCACTTGTCCGGCGTGGGAAAAAGCGTCGAAGCAGACGCCGCTGGACAATCCATTTTCCGTGTTCTGGATCAACGGCACCGGAGTCAAAATCGACGGCAGCGACGATCGGGTCCCGCCCTTCGGAGCCGGTGATGGAGGCGGCCTGACCAACACGCATTCGATCTATTTCAATCAGATTGCCAACCCCTCGCGTGAATGGGCGCTGGTCGAAACCGACGGGCGGCTCTCTCGCATGACGACATCTTCCCATCGGCAATATGCCCCCGCCGATCCCGTCCATGGCAACCACCGCAACGCGGTCTTCTTCGACGGCCATGTCGGCCCGCTGAAGCTTTCTCCCAACGAGCCGCTCTAGCGCCGGTTCATTGCGCGCAGCGTCTCCTCTTTTCCGTTCCCCCAAGCCCCCTGAATAAAATACGCATATGAATCATTGCTCCCTACACCAACTGACGCTCTTGGCGCTCGCCAGCTTCGGTCTTACGCTTACCGCCCCGGCCGTCACCGTCTTCGAGGAATCGTTCACCGGAATGGCTGACGGCGGTCAGCCGCCGACAGGGACAGGCTCCCCCTGGACCCTTGTCGCCACGTCGCCTTCGACGGTCGGCGTGAACACGGCGACGGGCAATCCCTCGCCCAGCTTGCACTTCAGCGACCCGAATAACACCAGCACAAGCGCCACGCTGAAGATGAATGACTTCGCGGCATTCAACACCACCAATGCCAGCCAATCGGTGCTGACCATCGGCTTCGACTTTCGGATGGATTCCTATTTGGGGACGGATCGCGCCTCCACTTTCCGCCTCTCGCTCAGGGACGGAGGGGCCACGCGCTTCACGTTTGGTTTTGGCCGGACGGCAAACAGCGACCTCTGCTTCTTCGCTTCGGCCGGATCATCCAACAGCGCGCCAACGTTGACCCAAGCCATCGGGCTTAACGATGGTTTTAATTTCGGCACGTATAGCACCACCGACGCCTTGGCCAACGGCACCGACGGCCAGTTTGTGCGTGTGGAGATCGTCTATGTGAATGGAGAGACCTCCGCATCCTTCAACCTGTCGTATGGCGACTCCAGCACGTCCTACATTCTGACCGGGATCGCGGCCTCGAGTTTTTCCAACGATGGTGGCGACAACTTTGCCTTCGGATCCCCCGGGAGCGCTTCCGCCGATTTCTTCGTCGATAACATCAGTGTCACTGCAACCTCCGCCATCCCCGAGCCCTCCACCACCGCCCTGTTGCTGGGTGGCGCCGGCTTGATCGGCGCGGGCGTTTTGCGCCGTCGTCGCGGCTGATTTCCGCGCATGAAACCTCCTGCCTTCCGGAGGGCGCGCGCGGCGCGTCCACGGGAGGTCTTTGCGCCCGCATACCCGCTTGCGCCGACTTTCTCCCTCCGTGTTTTTCGAATGACACCCACCATCCAACGTTTCCCCAAGAACCCGATCCTCACGCCTGCAGACGTGAAAGCCAGCCACCCGGACATGCAGGTGGAACTGCTGCTCAATCCCGGGGCTTTCCGCTACAACGGCCGCATCGGTCTTCTGGTGCGCGTTGCCGAACGCCCGGTGCAGGAGCCCGACTGGATCAGTGTTCCGCTCCTCGATCCCGATGCGGAAGGCGGCATGCGTATTCTTCGCATCCGCAAGGATGATCCCGACCTCGACCTCGCGCCCGGAGAAACGCGCGGCTTCGACTATAAGGGCCGCGGCTATCTCACCACGTTGTCCCACCTGCGTCTCGCGTGGAGCGACGACGGCTTCCATTTCACGCCTGATCCCCGTCCGACATTTGTCGGCCAAGGCGCACACGAGGCCTTCGGCGTCGAAGATTGCCGCGTCGAGTTTTTCGACGAACGCTACTGGCTCGCCTACAGCACGGCATCGGAGTTTGGCGTCGTCGCCGGACTCGCCTCGACCGCCGACTGGAGAGCATTCAACCGGCACGGCGTTATCTTCGCGTCGCACAACAAGGACGTCGCCTTCTTCCCCCAAAAAATAGGCGGGGCCTACACCGCCTTCCATCGCCCGAGCGGTCTCGGTCCAGGCGGACACTTCATCTGGCTCGCCCGCTCACCCGACATGATCCACTGGGGTGCCCACACCTGCCTAGCCACCACCCGGCGCGGGCACTGGGATTCCGAACGCATCGGCGCCGGTGCGGCCCCGATCAAGACCGACCGCGGCTGGCTCGCCATCTATCACGGTGCGGACTGCAACGGCCGCTACTGCCTCGGTGCCCTCCTGCTTGACCTCAACGACCCCACCCGCGTGCTGGCCCGCAGCGACGAGCCGCTGATGACCCCGGAGACCGACTACGAGTGCAAGGGGTTCTACGGAAACACCGTTTTCACCAACGGCCATGTCACCGACGGCGACCGCCTGTTCCTCTATTACGGCGCGGCCGACTCCGTGGTCTGCGGAGCCGAACTCTCGATCAGGGATATCCTTTCGACGCTTTGAATTTATACGGTCCGCCTCTCCCGCGAAAGCCGGACGGCCGTATTCGAACGACAAATACCCCAACACCCCATGAAACCTCCGTCGTCGTTACCCCGTCGGTTCCATCGCTTCGCAGGGCTCTTCGCCCTGCTTGCCGTCAGTCTCCAACTCCCCGCCGCAACCGTCACCGTGGATGCCTCCAATGTCGTCGGCGACGTCCTTATCGGCCAGTCCGGTGCGAACGTCACCCCGAAGTTTTGGACCTCTACCACTCCGGACTATTCGGCCGGCCTGGCCGAGAGCAAAATCGGCACCGTCCGGATTGCCGCCTACCCGGTGGACAGCGCCACCGCCTACACGGTGGCCGACCTGGATGAACGCGTAAACCGCATCCTCAGTGCCGGTGCGGTTCCGTTGTTTTTCCAAGGTATCAACAACATCAACCGCACCCACAGTCAGCCGAAGGACGCCGTGTTCTATGCGAAGCTCCTCAAACTCGACGGCACGCCGGGCGGCACCCATGCGACCAACATGGCGTATTTGGTCCAGCGATACAAAGCACCTCCTTTCAACCTTGCCCGGCAATTCTGGGAGGTTGGCAACGAGCCCGATATCAACGTCAATTACAAGGTTGAGGGCGCTCAGGAGTATATCGGCATCTTTCAGTCCATCCACAACCAGCTGGTCTCATCCGGCGTGCGCTCGAATGTCGTTCTTTGCGGCCCGGTCCTGAGTTGGGATTACGGCTTCGACACCACCCGGGACACGTTCATGCGGGATTTTCTCGTCGCCTGCAAAAACCAGGTCGATGTCGTCACCCGCCACATCTACGCCCTGATCTACCCGTGGGAATCACCGCTTACCGACACCGCCTACAACCTGCTGAATTCGCCGGTCGAGTTGATCCATTTCGACCACACGCAGGGCAACACCCGCGGTGAAAAAGCCTTGCTGGCTGCAATGGCGACGGCGGGAGTACCCTCCACTGTCGGTACGGGCGTGACGGAGATGAACCTGTTCAAAAACACGGTCGAACACCGCTTCACCATCACGCAGGGACTCTGGTTTCTCCTGTCCAACCACTACTCCCTCTATAATCCGCGCAGCCGTCTCACGACCGGCTTTCAATTCGACATCTACAACAACGGTTCCGGCGGCGGCTGGCTCGGCTTCTACGACTCGGGGAAGAATCGCAGCTTCGCCTACTGGGCCGCCTACATTCATGGCAACCTGACCGGAAACGAGGTGCTCGCGAAGACCAGTGACGACTCTCATCTCGTCGTCACCGGAACCAAGGACAATCAGTTCGTCTACGTGCAGGTGCTCAACCGAAACACCTCCGCGATCACCGCCACGGTCACGTTGAACAACGCCGCGGTGACCGCACCCACGGTGTTTAAACTCACCGCCACCGCCAATCCGCTCACGGGTACGTCCACCGCCTACGGCACGTTGTTCAGCTACGCCTTCCCGGCGATGAGCGCCCACGTGTTTCGTTTCCCCCGCACCGATTACGCGTCGGAGATCATCGTCGACAACGACGACCCGGTGAACGTCGTGAGGATAGGCTCATGGTATGGCGCCACCTCGACTCCGGGGTACCACGGCGTGAATTACTGGCATGACAACAACGGGGGCAAAGGCTCCCGGGCCGTCCGCTGCCTCCCGCCCATTTCGAGTGTCGGCACGTATGAAGTCTATGCGCGCTGGACCGCCCATGCCAATCGCGCCACCAACGTGCCGATCGACATCCTTCAGGCCGGCGGAGCCACCGTCACGGTCACCGTCGATCAAACCGCGAACGGCGGCGTCTGGTATCTGCTCGGGACCTACTCGCTCGATCCGTCCACCGTCGAGGTGACCATTCGCAATACAGGCACGAATGGCTATGTGATCGCCGACGCGATTCGCGTCGTTCCGGCCTCCGAGGATGTCGTGGTGGACAACAGCGACAGCGCTCGCGTTACCCTCACCGGTTCGTGGGTCTCCTCCACCTCCGGGGTCGGTTATCAGGGCGCGGATTATCTTCACGACAACAACCAGGGCAAAGGCTCGAAGTCCGTGCGCTTCGCCGCCCCGATCTCTGCTGTCGGCCCCTACAACGTCTATGTGCGCTGGACCTCAAACGCCAACCGCGCGACCAACGTGCCGATCGACATCGTCACCCAGGGTGGAGCCACCACCACGGTCACCGTCGACCAGACGGGCAACGGTGGCTATTGGTATCCGTTGGGAACCTACACGCTCGATCCCGCCACCGCCGTCGTGACCGTTCGCAACCAAGGCACCAGCGGCTACGTCGTCGCCGACGCGGTGAGGTTCGTCAGCCAGTGACGTTTCTCACCGACGGACGCCCGCCCACGCGTTTTTCTTGCCATGCTCTGCTATCATCATCCCGACTTCGCGGCCCAAGGGCCCAAAGGTGAGTTCTCGTTCGATATCTGCGTTTATGGCGGCACCGCCGGCGGCGTGATCGCCGCCGTCGAGGCCGCCCGGCGCGGCCTCAAGGCCGTGGTGGTTGAGCCGGCCGCCGAGATCGGAGGCATGACCGCCTCCGGTCTTGGTTGCACCGATATCGGCAACAAGGCCGCGATTGGCGGACTTGCCCGGGAGTTCTATCAGCGTGTGGGCGCATGCTACGGCGTGTCCGAGGCCTGGACCTTCGAGCCGAAGGTCGCCTTGAAGGTCTTCACCGACCTCGTGGCCGAGGCCGGGGTCGTCGTGCATCGGCGTCAGTATCTGGCGTCGATTAAAAAATCCGCCGGACGGATCCGTTCACTGACCACCGAAAGCGGCTTGGTCATCGAGGCCAAGGTCTTCATCGATGCCACCTACGAGGGCGATCTTCTGGCGCGCGCCGGGGTGCGTCATCACATCGGCCGCGAAGACAACGCGGTCTACGGCGAGACGCTCAACGGCGCGCAGCTGTCGCGTATTCATCAGTTCGATTTCCCGATCGATCCTCATGTCGAGGCGGGGAATCCCGCGAGCGGACTCCTGCCCGGCATAGAGACCACCACGCCGGTCATCGGCGCCGGCGACCATCGTGTGCAGGCCTACAACTTCCGCGTATGCATGACCGACGATCCGGCCAACCGCATCCCGTTTCCCCAACCCGCCCGCTACGATCGCGGTTGGTATGTGCTCGTCGAGCGTTACCTCGCCGCCGGCTGGGACGAGACCTTCGGCAAGTTCGATCGCCTGCGGGTCCATGGCAAAACCGACACCAACAACCACGGCGCCGTCTCCACTGATTTCATCGGTCAGAATCACGACTGGCCCGCGGGCGACTACTCGACGCGCGAACGGTTGTTTCAGGCACACGTCACCTATCAGCAAGGGCTGCACTGGTTCCTTGCCAACGATCCCGCGGTTCCGACCCACGTCCGCGAGGCCTACGCCAAATGGGGCCTGTGTCGCGACGAGTTCACCGCCACCGGAGGCTGGCCGCATCAGCTCTACGTGCGCGACGCGCGCCGCATGATCGGCGACTACGTGATGACCGAGCATGATTGCCGCGGACACCGTCTCGCGCCCGAGTCCATCGGCCTGGCCGCTTACACGATGGATTCCCACAACTGCCGCCGCTTCGTCGACGCCGAGGGCTGCGTGCGCAACGACGGCGACGTCCAGGCACACGGGTTTCCTCCGTATCCGATCAGCTACCGCTCGATTGTTCCGACTGAATCCGAGTGCTCCAATCTCATCGTTCCGGTCTGCCTGTCCGCCTCGCACATCGCCTACGGCTCGATCCGCATGGAACCGGTGTTCATGTCGCTCGGCCAGGTCGCAGCCATCGCGGCCGAGATGGCCATCGGCGACGATCTGCCCGTTCAGCAAATCGCCTACGATGATCTCGTCGCAGGCCTCCGCGAGGCGGGCGTGGTGCTCGAATGGGCGCCGGAGCTCCGGGAGTCACCCTCGGTCATGAATGTATTCGAAGTCTGAATTCAATCGTTCGGGATCACTGAATCCCGGACCGCGCCCCTTCCTGGACACGTTTTTCAACACCGATGACGACTCCGACGAATCACCTCCGGCCCCGCCGCCAATGGACGGTGCATCTCATTCACCACACGCATACCGACGTCGGCTTTACCGACTCGCAGCGGACGATCGCCCGCTTCCATGCGGAGTTTCTCGATCAGGCGATCGCGCTCGCCCGCCGCGCCGCCGACCCGGCGGGAGACGCCGCGCTGCGCGGGTTCCGATGGACCAACGAATGCTTCTGGTCCATCGAGCAGTGGCTCGCTCGCAATCCACCCGAGCGCCACCCCGAGTTGCTTGACGCCCTCCGGTCCGGCGGCATCGCGCTCACCGGCACCTATCTGCATTACACCGAGCTCCCCGACGCCGACCTCCTGCGTTCCGCGCTCTCCCGCGCCCGGGCGTTCTGCGACCGTCACGGCCTCCCGCTCGACACGGCCCTCTCCGCGGACGTCAACGGCTTTGGCTGGCACTACGCTTCCGCCCTCCTCGACGCCGGTATTCAGAACCTCGTTACCTGCGTCCACTCGCACCACGGGCTCGCCCCGATCGGTCGCCGGCAGATGCCGTTTTTCTGGCAGACGCATGACGGACGCGAACTCCTGGTCTGGAACGGCGAACACTACAACCTGGGCAACGCCCTCGGCCTCGCCCCCGGTGCGGTGATCACCTACGACTTCGCCGACGAACTCCGTCCCGCCACCCGCACCGCCGACATTCTTCCCCTCGCGCTCAAACGCCTGCCTCGCTACCTGCGTCAGCTCGAGGACGACGGCTATCCCTACGACTTCGTCCCGCTTCATGTTTCGGGCGCCATGACCGACAACGCGCCTCCGTCCGAAGGCGTCATCCGGTTTGTTCATCGATGGAATGCCGCCGACTCCGGCTCCATCACTCTGCGCATGGGGTCGCCCGCGGAACTCTGCCAGGCGGTGCGCGTCAGCTCCGTGCCGATTCCGCGCCATCGCGGTGACTGGCCCGATTGGTGGTCCGACGGCCCCGCCAGCACGCCCGCCGAGGTGCGTCTCGCCCGCGCCGCCGCTCGCACCCGTCGCTGGCTCGGTCACCTTGCCGAACGCTCCGGGGCGCCTGCGCCTGGTTCGAACGAGTCCGCGTGTCTCCAGCGCGCCGAACAAAAGCTCCTCCTTTTCACCGAGCACACGTTCAGCCATTCGGATTCCGTTTGCGCGCCATGGGACATCAACGTCAAGGGCATCGGCGGCGGAAAACGCGCCCTGGCTTGCGCCGCTTGGGAGGCCGCCGTCGAGGCCCGCCATGCGGCACTCGCTCGCCTTGGTGCTTTGGCCAATCTCGCCCCGCATGAGGCCGGGGATCGTTTTTTCTACAAGGTCATCAATCCCCTCTCCGTGGAGGTCACCGATGTCGCGCGTCTCTACCTGGAGTCAAAAGACTTCGATTTGCTCCCCCTTAACCCGCGGGTCATCGATACGCGGACCGGTGAGCCCCTGCCTTGCCGGGTCAGCCGGGCGCCTCGTGGCATCACCTGCGACGTCGTCCTCACGGTTGTCCCGGGCGAGGAAGTCGTTCTTGAGTTGCGCACCGGCACGGGTGCTCTCCGTTCTCTTGCGCGCAACGTCACCGAACGCGGTCTCCCCGACGACATCGCCGACGATCACACGCACGCCACGGCTGTCTCCGGAGTTCGCTGCGTGGAGACGTCGTTCCTTCGCATCGATTTTGACGAGACCGCCGGCATCACCGGTTGGATCGACAAGACATCCGGCGCCGAGCTCCTCGCGCCCAATCGCGTCCACCCTCCGTTTTGCCCGGTTTATGACGTGACATCCGTCGCCGGCCAGGCCGGCGAGGACATGACCTGCGCCCGCTCCCGCTTCGGCCGGAATCGCAAGGGGCCCGGGGCCCGTCGTTCCGTCGGGACACTATCGTCGATCGAGTTTAATTCGGTCACCGATAATTGGATACCGGTTACGCTGCACTACTCCGTCGAAGGCGTGGTCTGGTGGCGTGTCCGGCTCGACATCTGGCGAACCGAGCCTCGCGTCGACGTGACGCTTCGCCTGCACAAAACCTCCGTCTGGGAGCCGGAGAATCTCTACGCCTCGCTGCCTTTTGCTCCATCCGGCAACCAGCTCTGGCTCGACAAACCGGGCGCACCCGTTCGTCCGTGGATCGACCAGCTCCCCGACACGCTGACCGATTGGTCCTGTATCCAGGAAGGCTTCTGCTCATCTCCGCTCGAAAGCGAAGCCGGCAACCCCGGCACCGCGCCGGGGTTGGCCGTGAGCATGCCCGACTCGCCCCTGCTCCAACTTGGACCGCTCGGCTACGGTCCTCGCCGCGTGATGGGCAACCCCGACCTCACAACCGACACGCCGCTTCCGTATGCATGGCTCATGACGAATTTCTGGGAAACCAACTTCGACGCGAGTCTCGCCGGGTTTCACGAGTTCAACTTCCGCGTCGAGTCCGGCACGCACCTCTCCACGCCGGTCGCCGCGCTCGCCCGCGTCCACGCGCTCAATCACGGACTTACCGCCTTCCGCATTCCCGTCCCCGTCGGTTCATGAAACCTGCACTGTTCATTCGAACGCCCGCCTGAACGCGCTGGCTCGGAGCAGCTTTTCCGTAACGCGTTAGGGACTGTTTAGGCCGGAGACAAGGGACAACGCATTCCACCCCGGGATGCATGGATACGGCTTAGCGCCGAGCGCCGGCACATGCCGGTGCGGTAACGTGTGGGCCTGCGTCTCCGATGATTTTGCGCAGCTTCGCCGTGGGCTTACAGCAATTTGCCCGGCTCGTAGCCGGCGGACCCTTTCACCTTCTTCGCGAGCGGGGCGACGGTCTTTACAAAGATGTCCACTTGTTGCGGGGCGGCGCCGACGAAGCGTTTGCTGTCGGCGAGGATCGCGCGAAGCTGCTTCTCCGTCAGACCGAGGCGGGCGTCGGCGGCGAGCAACGCGACCAAGTCCGACGAGCCTTCGCCCGTGCGGATGGCCTTGGCGGCGGGGTGGGCGGGGTGTGTGATCGCTAGGTGCGGGGTCTCGCGGCCGACTGCCGGGTGCTCGGGATCCTTCTGGAGGGTCGGGGTCGCGAGGCAGGGCGGGGGGGGCGGG
>JANJTQ010000236.1 GCA_024711005.1 Opitutaceae bacterium
GGGTGGGCACATCGGTGATCGATTTCGGCACCAGCGGTACGACCGTGGCCGAATTCAACAACGTGGATGTGACGGGCGTCGGCGACCTGTCGGTCGAAAACTGGACCGACTACGTCGATTACTTCATCGCCGCCACGAGCCCGGGTACGCAAGGCGCCACTCCCATGAACAAGGTCGTGTTCACCGGTTATGACGGCGACAAGACCAAGTGGATCCCGCTCGCCGGCGGCGACGGCCAGCTCACGCCTGTTCCCGAACCTTCGACGTATGGGGCGATTGTCCTCGGTTCCGCCGCCGGCCTCGTCCTCTGGGTCCGCCGCCGCCGAGCCATCGCCCGCCGCGCCGTTGTTCTTCCACCTCGTGCGCTTTTATTTCACCGAAGGTTAATCTCCACTCTGGAGACCTCGCCGTTACCAATCACTCACCCGTCATCAAATACGCGTGATACAGCCACAGTTCGCGGCCGAGAAACTTAATCTTCTCCGTTAAGCTGCGAATGCGCGTGTAAGGTGAGGGCGCGGGAGTGCCGGTCAGCCCCTCGTCCTGCATCATTGAGATCGATCTGAACATGTGCAGCGGATCGCTCACCAGCAGGCAGGTAACGGAATGGGGTTCTTTCAACAGGCGGCGGGCTTCGGCCAGATTTTGTCGAGTGGTGTGGGATGTGGTTTCGATCCAGATGCGGTCGGCGGGCACGCCCTTCCCAATCGCATAGGTTTTGGCGGCTTGTGCATCGGCGATAGGTTCCCCTTTTCCGTGACCTCCGGTAAACAGGATGGCGCGCACATGGCCCGATTGAAAAAGTTCGATCGCATAGTCAATCCGTCCGACGAAAACCGGGGAAGGTGCGCCGCCAGGTGCCGAGGCGCCGAGCACAAGGGCCACCTCGGCTTTTGTAGTGAGCGGGCGAATGCGAGCGAACGAGATGACGCGCCAGGTAACAAACACGACCCACGCAAACGCCCCGACAAACACGAGCCTGAGAATGGGGCGAATATATTTCATCAAGGCGGCATCAGCCCGTCAGCAGTCGTTCGCACAGGGCCAGCAGGCGGGCGCGCACGGGCTCGCCGCGGGTGGAGAAGGCGCGTTGGTGGCGCTCATAGTCCAGGCGGCCTTCGGCGGTCTCGACGGGGATCGGCTCGAAGCCCAGCGCGCGCAGATCATAGGGACTCGCGCGCATATCGATCTCGCGGATGTCGCGCGCCAGTTCGAAGCAGTCGGCGATCAACTCGCTTGGCGTAAACGGCGCGAGTTTGAAGGCCCACTTGTAGAGATCCATGTTCGCGTGCAGGCAGCCGCGCTGTTCGTGCTCGGTGACGGTGGACCGCTCGGGCTGGTGCTTGTTGAGCGGCCGGGCCGGCGCGGTGAAAAACCGAAACGCGTCGAAATGGGTGCAGCGCACGGGTTGACTCTCGACGATGCGGGCAAGTTCATCGGGAGGGAATCGCAGCGGGTGGGCGTTGTGACGCACCTCGTCGGGTGTCTGCCGGTAAACCATCGCCCATTCATGCAATCCAAAGCAACCGAACGCCGGCGGGCGCGTCGTCATCGCGGCAAGAAGGCCGTGAATCCAACGAATGGATACGCGTCGTTTTTCCGGCAGGGTGGCCGGATCGATCGTCACCCCGGCGGGCGTCCGGCGGTATTCGGGCCAGCGGAGGAATTCGTGCGCGTCGTCGCCGGCGAGGACGACGTCGGAGCCGGGGTGCCATTGGCGCAGCCAGGAGGCGCGGAACGAGTAGTAGCTAAACAGAAAATCGTAGACCGGGTGCTTTTCTCCGCGTGCGGCGCGTTCGAGATGCGGGTCGGTCCAGGTACGCACGCGGGCCTCGTGCAGCCGCGCGCGTTCCTGCCAGACGGCGGCGGGCAAAATGAGAACCTCTGACGGCGTGGCGGACATGGGCGGCAAACGGGCCGCCGATCAGAGCCCGCGCCGTCGCACCGGGCAATGCCGATATTGTTATGCGAGCCTGTCCCGTTCCCGCATGCCTACGCCGCGCTGGAGCCCGGCACGCAACGGGAGGTCCACGGAGCTTCGGGAATCGGATCGGTCACCGCGGGTGCACCACGGTGAAGGCGAACAAATGCGCCTCGGCGGCGCCCCAAGTGCGCTCCACCACGAGTCGAACGGTCAGCCACCTCTACCCTGCCGCATGAAATCCGGCTGGCGATGCCCGCGCAGATCAAAGGTTGACCTGCGGGCATGCCGGCTCGGCTGCTACCTGAATTCGGAAGGCTCGACTGCAGGGATGCGCCTCAGCGGGCGTCGACCGGGACGCCGTCGCTGACGACCCGCCCTGTCGTGAGTTTATGGATACGCCAGGGCCGGGCGACCTGCTTGAAGGTGCTGTCGTTGATTTGGACTTCCCGGATCTCGGCGATGTCGAGGCCGACGGCGGCGTCTTCGAACATGCAGCGGGTGACGTTCACCTTTCCCATGCGCCGGGCGGTGCCGCCGCTGCTGTTGATGCCGATCATGCCTTGGGCACCCTGACGAGACTGCCAGCCGCTGCGGCGGAACGTGCAACCCTCGATGGTGACGTCTTCGGGGTAGGTGCCTTCGCCTTCGCTGACCGAGGCACCCGCCATGACAGCCGGGTACATGATGTCCTCGAAGGTGGAGTCGACGATGCGGGCATGACGGTTGCGCAGGATCATGGCGCAGCCGGCGATATTGCGAAACGTTGCGCGTTCAATCGTGTACTCGGGGATGTCCCACGCTTCGACCGAGGCCATCACCCCCTCGGTGACGAAGTCGGGCAGGGGTTCCTCGAACTCCACGTCGTAAAGGCTCACGTTGCCCTCGCTGGCCTGGGCGGTCGCGGAGCGGACAGTGGCGGGCACCTGGGTGTCGCCGTTCCAGAAGAGCAGGCGGCTGCCGGCGGGCAGGGCGAAAGGGGAATAGAGTTTGCGGAGTATGAGACGGTTGTTGGCGACGGGTTTTTCCACCCAGAGGAAAGAGCCGTGGACGTTCTGGCCGTCCCAGCGGACACCCTCGATGTGCAGATCGCGAAGGTGCACGCGACCCTGGCAGCCGTAGAGTTTCCAGCCGTCGCGGGAGCTTACGGCGAGTTGGCCTCCCTCGGGCCGGACGGAGACGCCGGTGGATTCGATGTTGCGGCAGTTGAGCGCTTCGATCGCAAAACCGATCGCGTTGAGGGTGGCGACGCGGTCGATCCGCAGGCCGTCGCATTGCTGAAACGAGAGCTGACGCCCTTCCCAGCCGAAGTGCCAGGAGATGCCATCGCCGACGACCAAGTGCTTTCCGAAGCCGGGGTAATCGAGTCGTTGGCGGCGACCCTCACCTCCGGGAACGTTGCGCCACACGGCGGACTCGGGCCATTTGTCGACGTCACCGCCGAAGCTGAGGCTGGGCACCTGTTTCAGGCGGCGCGTGGCGAGGTCCCACGCGTTGGCGGCATAGGCGCGCACGCCTTCGATCTGCGGCAGACCGGGGGCAATCTCGACGACCACATGGTCGGGGCCGACCTCAACGACTTGACCGGCGGTGGTGAATCGGGGCGCGTTGTCGAAGGAGATGTCTTCCAGCGCGAAGTTGCGCGCTTCGCGAACCCGGAGGATGGATGGTATGGATTTCGAGCCGGCGAGGCCTTTCCAGTGGCGTACGAAGCGGGTGGCGGGAGTGCCGTTGACGCCGGAGGCGCCGGCGAGCGTGAGGCCGGAGGATCCTTTGACGAAGAGGAGCTGGCCGCCGCGGAGCGCGGGTTTGATGAGATCGTAGGTGCCGGCGGCGAATTCGAGACGGGTGGCTCCGGCGGCAATGGCGGCATCGATGGCGCGCTGGATCGCGGGGGTATCGTCAAGGCCGTCGTCGGGGATGGCGCCGAAGTCGGCGACGTGAAGTGTAGAGGCAGGCACGCGGGCGGAGAGCAGCAGGGGAAGGATGAGGCCGGCGCAAAGGCCGGGCAGGAGGGGGCGGAGGGGCATAACGAAGAATTGTCTGGCGCTTGACTACAGGCAGCCGAGGCAGGTGGACATGCCGGAGTAAATCAGGCGATGAACCCGACAAAACAACCGTGGTGGTCAACGGTTGACGTGGTGGTTGCGCCGGGGGGCGGCCTCAATCAACCGCAACCGATCCGCGTGATCGCCAACGGCGCGGGTCAGGGAATCCGCAGCTTCGTTCCGAGGGCGAGCGAGTTGGGGTTGCTGATGACATCGCGGTTGGCCTGGAGAATCTCATTCCAGCGACCTGCCGTGCCGTAATACTGTTTGGAGATCTTCGAGAGGGAGTCTCCGGGAGCAACCGTGTGGATGCGAGGCACCGGAGCGACCGGAGGCGCGACGGGCGCAACTGTCGCCTGGGGCAGTTCGATTGAGACGGAAGGAACCGAGCCGGGGCGCGACGGGGTGTTGGCGGCCGGGAGATTGCCGACCAAGGCGAGACGGGTCTTGAGCTGCTGAACTTCGATGGCCGACGCGGCCGCCTGAGCCTGCGTTTGGCGGAGCTGGTCCCGGGTGGAAATGAGGTCGGCGGTGGCGTTGTCCACGGTTTGGCGGGCGTCGGCGAGGCTGGCGTTGGCGGCCGCGAGCGAGGTTTTTTGTTCCGCGATGGTTTGATTGGCGGCGGCGAGTTGGGCGTTCAACTCGGCGGTGACCGTTTCGAGTTTGGTGGCGGTGGCGGCGCGCTCTCCGTCGATGCTGGCGAGTGAATTTTGGAGGCGATCGATCTCGGCCTGTTGAAGGGTGAACGTGCGCAGGGCGGCTTCGAGTTTGGTGTCGGTTTCGGCCTTGGCTTTTTCGAGTTCGGCGAGGCGGGTGATCGCTTCGGTGTCGGGTGCCGACGCGGCGGGAACGGGCTCGACAACCACCTCCGGCGTGGCGGCGACCGGGGTGACGACCGCTTTGGCGGCGGCCAGTTGAGCGGTCAGGGAGTCGCGTTCTTGTTCGAGGGTCTTGACGGCCTCGGTGAGGCGGTCTCGGTCCGCCTTCAACGTGGCCAGCTCGGTTTCGGCGGCGGAATCGGTGGGCTTGGGCGCGGCGGCTTCGGCAATGCGAGACTGAAGGGCGGCGATTTCCTTGTCCTTGTCGGCCAGAGCGGTTTCGCCGGCGGCGACGCGCTGGGTTGCCTCGGTCAGTTTGGCGGCAAGGGCGTCTCGTTCCTGCTCCAGAGCCTTGGCTCTTTCGGCGAGTCGATCGCGGTCGGCTTTCAGCGCGGCGATGCCGGTGTCGGACAAGGCCGGGGCGGGAGCGGCTTTTGCGGCGGCGAGTTCCTCGGTCACGGTTTCAAGCTGGGCGGCGACGGCGAGTCGTTCGGCACTGGCGCGGTCGGCGGCGGCTTTGAGGCTGGAGGCCTCGGCTTCGGCCAAGCCTTGCGCGCGGCGAGCCTCGGACATCTCGTTGATGGCGTTCGCGAGTTTTCCGCGAAGGGCGCCTTGCTCGGAGGTGGCCCGCTCAAGCGATGCGCGGAGATCGGTCAACTCCGTCGCGGCGGTGTTCGCCTTGGCCTGCAACTGATCGTGTTCGGCGCGAAGCGAGACGAGTTCCGGGTTTTCCGCGGCAGGCTTGGCGGTGGCGTCGACGAGGAGGGCCTGAAGGGAGGCGATTTCCTTGTCCTTGCTGGCGAGTGCGGCTTCCGCGATGGAGACGCGTTTGTTGGCGTCGGCCAGTTTGGCGGTCAGGCCAGCCTTGAGGAGTTCGTTCTCTTTCCAGGCGGCGGCGAGTTCGGCACTGAGTTTTTTATGTTCCTGATCGGTGGCGACGGAGACGGGCGCGGAGGGTTCGTCAACGGCGAGGATCGGCGACGAGGGGGCTCCGACGGGGCTTGCCGGAGTGGCGGTGAGCGCGGCCAGGCGGCGGTTGCCATCCGCGAGTTGCTCGGGCGTGAGGCGGGCGACGAGCTCGGTGAGCGCTTTTCCGGTGGTGCCGTTGGCGGCGGCCAAACTCAACCAAGCGTAGGCTTGAGCAGGGTCGTAAGGGGACTCGTCATCATCGGCATAGGCGAGCCCGAGGTTGTATTGGGCGACGGCGTTTCCCCGACTGGCCTTCGCCTGAAGAGAATCGAACTCGGCGGGGGTGAGTGCGAAGACCGGAGACGCGAGCAATGCAGAGCCGAGGAGACCGTGGGAGAGGGCGAGGCGGAGGGTGCGAGGATGTTTCATGCCGGTTCGGGTAATGCGCGCAGCTTGGCGGGAGCCAACGGCTTTGCAAAGCGGCATTTAACCGGCGGGATTATCAATGCGGTAAACCAGTTGTAAAAGGAGGTTCGTGCAACTCTCCCGGGGCCGGAGTGTCACTGAAAAAAAGAGACTTTCCTCAAGGAAACCTCGATATCGTTTCGCACGTCCGTCTTGCGTCTCGGTTCTTGCGGAAAAGCCCCGCTTGGATCTTCGCACTTCGGCCGCGTTTCCTGCCAAATCATGAACAAACATCTTTTTCACCACCACGCTCTTTTAGCGGGCGCCCTAGCGACGACATTGCTCGCGGGCTGCGCCAGTCGAAGCGGGGGAGATCCGTCGGATGTGCCTGTCACAGAAACCAGGCCGGGTCGTGAACGGAGAGTCGTCGGCGATGCGAATCCCGAGCCTGTGGACGTTGTGACGGTGGCCGATCAAATGGCGCGCAATATTCTCGGTATCCCTGAAATCGTTCGTGCAAAACATGCTCCCAAGATTGTGTTGGAACCCGTCGTGAACGAAACACCCCTTGTCATAAAGAGGGAGATTTTCGTCACGCGCATGCGGGCCGAACTCAATTCCAAGGCCGCGGGCCGCGTGCATTTTTTTGCGCGGGGAGATCTGCGGGCGCTCGAACGCGAACAGCAGCTTAAGAACAATGGAATCGGCCCCGGTCCGCAGGATCCGAAGGCCGGCGAATTTCGCGGGCCCAGTTATTTTCTGACCGGCAAATTCCAGCGAACGCCAGCCCGCTCCGGCGAGGGGTGGAGCGATTCCGTTCTCTACAGCTTTCAACTCATCGATGCCACCACCAGCGAGATCGTCTGGGAAGACTCCGCTGAGATCGCCCGGGAGTGGCTCGACGACGAGACCTGACGGAGGAGGGTAACGCGATCATCATTCGTTATGGGCTCCGAACCACATGACAGGACGTCAAGAACCAGATCGCCTGGTTTTGACGCCCTTGCTTCGGTCGCGGCTCCGCCAGGCGAAATCTGTTTGCCAAAATGATGGGGTTTTTTCGTCATCGTATGTCACGTCTGCGTTCCGCCTAAGCCGTAAAGATTCAGTCGAAGGCGGAGTAGCGGGGTAAGATGACGAGCAGATTTCGGTGGTGAATGACCAAGGAATACCCGGAGGGTATTTCGCCGGGAATGAAACACCGAAAGGTGCCGTCAGATTACCTCGATACGACCCTCTCGACTGAATTTTTACGGCTAAGAGCAGGTCTCTCACAGGCTTGCCAATTCTCCCCTCCTTGGGCCTTTCTCCTCCATATTAGTCGTTTTACCACGTCGAATAACCGTTCGTTCACCCAACCGTCTCCATGAAAACCCTTCGTTTGCTTGCTCTGTCGGGAGCTTTGTTCGCGGCGTTCGCGTCGGCGTTCGCCCAACCCGCGGGTACTCCGGCACCTGAAGCCGCCAAAACCTACAAGGCGGCCATCTTCGTCTCCAACCGCGCCGGCACCGCCTACGACGCCAAGATCGAGTCGCTTGAAGATTACGTCGCCGCCCGCATCACCGATCTCGGTATCAGTGTGATCAGCCGCGAAACCGCCTCCAACGCTGTCGCCAAGCTTGATCCGAAGGCTTCGACCAACGCGGTGGATACCGCGCTCTCGCAAAACTCCTCCGCCCTCCGTCTCGCGCAGACGCTCGGCGCCGATTACCTCCTCCAAGTCACGCTAACGGGCTACGAAGCCAACCGTCGCAACATCGATGTTTACGGCGTCAAGGCCACCAACGAAGACCGCACCCTTCGCGTTACCTACAAGGTCATTGACGGCACCACCGGCGGCAGCCTCACCGCCGACACGATCAAGGTCTCCAAGCTCGTTCAGCAGACCGATGCCTCCAAGGACAGCCAGACCGAAGGCCTTGATGATCTCCTGGACCAAGCCTCCGTCAAAGTCGCCGCCAGCCTCAAGTCGCGCATCGAACGCGGACGCATCACCGCTCCGGCCGCGGCGCAGGGTCTCGTGACGGTAAATCTTCAAACCGAAGCCGCCGATCTCACCATTCCCGACATTCGCATCGGCGTGGAAAACACCGTCACGATCTCCGAGAGCAAGCTCAAGGTCTCCGCTCTCGCCGCCACCGTCGAAGTCGACGGCATCGCGGTCGGCACCGCTCCCGGAAAAATCACCGTCAGACCCGGTCTCAGCAAACTCCGCATCACCCGCGCCGGCTTCAAACCCTACGAGCGCACCGTCAACTTCATCAACGGCCAGTCGCTCACCGTCGCTCTCGAACTCAGCGATGAAGGCTACGCTCGCTGGAAGGACTCCACGAAGTTCCTCAACGATCTCAAGAACGGTGCCAGGCTCACCGACGGTGAAGTCAAGGTGCTTGAAGGCCATGCCAAGATGCTCGAACAAAGCGGCTTCAAGGTCGACACGACCGATGCTCCTTCGATCACCATCAACGAAGACAACGACGACCGCGGAAATCGCAGAATCAATCGGTCGATTTTTTCGTTCTGACCTTCGTCCCTTCGCACAACCCCCGCGCTTTTAACCGTTTCACTTTTCTCGTCATGAAATTCCCCCGCCTTTTCGCCTTCCTTGCCCTCGGCGTCGCCCTCACCGGTGCGCTTTCCGCTCAAGACGCTCCTCCCGGCAAAAAGAAAATCGCCATCACCAAGATTGCCGCAACCGACTCCGTGAAGGCCCGCATGTCCAGGCAACAAGTCGGCCTCTCGCTCTCCAGCGTGCTCGAAGCGCTCGATTCCCAAGTCTATGATCGGGTGCTCAACACCAGACGCTTCGAGGTTCTTGAACGTTCCGACGCCGACGCCCTCGCCCAGGAAGCAGCCGCCACCGGCACCCCGTTTCAGTTCAATCAGGTCGATTATCTCCTCACCATCCGCGTGGACGGCTTCAACGACCGCATGGAAACCCGCAAGCTCGCCTCCCTCGGAAAAACCGTGACCGCACGCGTCGTCGAACTCTCGGCCGTCGCTAAAATCACCGAGGTTGCGACCCAGCGCGCCATCGCCAGCACGAACTTTCAAGTCTCGCGCCGTCAAGCCGACCAGCTCTCCGGCAACACCACGGAAAAAGTCGGCGAATCCAGCGATGTTCTCCTCATCGATATCACGCGCGAGATGGCTCAGAAGATCGCCTCCCGTGTCGCGGACTCCGTTTTCCCCGCCCGCATCCTCGGCACCCGTGGCAAGGTCGTGACCATCAACCGCAATGACACCTCCGGCATCAAGGTGGGTCAGGTCTGGGAGGTCTTCATCTTGGGCGAAGATCTCGTCGACCCCGACACCGGCGAGAAGACCCGCGAGGAAGTCCTGGTTGGCACCGTCAAAATCACCCGCGTGACGCCGCAGAATTCGCAGGGCGAAATCATCGAGGACACCGGCATCGACAAGCTTGCACTCGTCCGCCTGAAGGACGACGTCGCCGACCCCGAGACCGACGAATAATTTTCTCCGCTTTTAAGCCCGGTC
>JANJTQ010000278.1 GCA_024711005.1 Opitutaceae bacterium
TCAGGTGAAGCTGGAGGAGTGATCCCCGCATCTTTCTCTTTCCTCTTAATCTTTATCTTCCGTCAGAGGATCGGTGCACGTTCGTTGTGAGGTGGACGGAGATTTTTTTGAGAGAAAGAGAACGATTAAGAGGAAAGAGAAGGATGCCGTTAGGGCCGAGTCCGATGGACGCGGTGTAGTTGCCAGGAGTTCCAGAGGTTATGCCAGAGAATATAGCAGGTGGGGCCAAGTGCGACGAGCGGACTGGCGTAGACCAAGGCAAGGTAGAGGGTGAAGCTGGTATTCTTCTGGCCAAGGGACTGGCTGGCTTCCGCCGGGTAGGCGCGTCCGCCAATCCATCGGCCGAGGGCGAAATTGGTGACGCAGATCGTCAGGGTGACGGCGGCGATTTGTACCAGGACCAGTCGGGGGACGTCGGACTGCATTCGCAGGAAGTGGGAGGCGTTGGCCATGACGAGAAACAAGGTCGCCATCCAGGCGCCGAAGGACACGTCGCGCAGCCGGCCGGGCCAGGCGAGGGAGGGCGGGTGAAGACGGCGTACGAGGAGGGCGAGCGCCATCGGTGCGAAAATGAGGAGTGCCACGCTGCCGGCGACGCGCCGGAAAAGCGTGGCATCGATTTCGCCGAGCACCCACGGCAACAACACGGGAAGCAGGGCCGAGACCGCGACGTTGGTGAGCAAGAAGGCGGCGGTTACGTAGGCGACGTTGCGTCGCATGAAACTGATGATGACAGGCGCGGCGGCGGCGGTGGGGGCGATGCCCGCGAAGAAACCGGCGAGGCCGACCTCGCGTCCGCCGACCGTCCACCCGAGCGCGAGTCCGGCGAAGCCCATGAGGAGATTGGCCGCGAGGAGAACGACTTGGCTGCGATGAATGCTTTGAAACGTCCAGGTGGTCCCGAGGAATACGAGAAAGAGCATCCCCATGATGAGCCACTGGATAGCTCCTGCGGCGGCATGCGCCTGCGGAATGAGTGCGCCGAGAATGAACGCGGTGAGAATGGCGGCGGTACGGGCGAAGCCGGAGAGCATGGTGTCCAACGGACTAACCGGCCCGGCTTCCAACGCAAAGACGCAAAGTGAGGCGTGTGTGCGGGCCTTGCACGTCGGACGCAAAAAAGCCGGGTACCGCAGAACGGTATCCGGCTGATGGATTCGACCGGAGCTTTAGGCACTGTCTTCAAAATAAACCGACGCTCTGCTTACGCCCTGCGGGTGAGGGGGAAACCAAGCTGGACCGGCGTTGCCCTCGGTGGCACGGGCCGCTGGCCCGCCTCCACCTCGGGCGCCTTGGCCGAGCATGGCTTCCCACTCACTTAGCATCGGTCTATTTTGAAGACAGCGCCTAGAGCACGGGTTCCGAAACGGGCTCAGGCTCGGGTTCTGGTTCAGGCTCGGGTTCCGGCAGCGGATAGGTACTGAGGTCAACCGGCTTGTGCGCGGTGAAGACCATGGTGCCCTCGACGATGCCGGCGCCGTTCTCGTTCGCTTGCGCGCCGGCCAGACGGAAGGTGATCGCGCTGGGGATCACCAGCGTGGCCGTGGTCTCACCGACGGTCACCGAGCGCACGGAGTAACCCCCGCTGGCCGTGCCGTGCACGGTGGTTTCACCGCCGGCAAAGGTGACCGCGTAGCGGAACTTGCCGCCACCGGAGGTAAGGATCCCGTCGGTGGATTGCTCGCGATAGGCAAGCGCGGCTGCATCGACGGTGAATGACAGGACGTCCGCGGGGATAAGCACGGGCGTTTCCCCTGTCTTCACGAGATAGAACAGGTAGTCGGAGCTGATCTCCTGCGCGTCGTGAATCACGCCGACCAGACTCCAGCCGGCGGTATTGGGAACAAGATGGTGTTCATCATTCAGAGTGCGGATAAACTCCCGGGTGTTGAGCCGTGAGCTGACCAGTTGTGCGCTGGTGGTTGCCTTGGAGGCGGGTCCGCGCGAGGACTCGTTGCCCGTTTCGGTGACCTTCAAGCTGACGTTGATCGAGGTGGACAGGCCGATGGCGGGCGGCGGTGTTTGCGCGTTGACCGCGCCAACTGCCAGACACGTGATCGCCAAGAGCGAATGAACGAGGGTTGATTTCATGGTTCGATAGGATTTCCCGACGCCACAGAGGGTGCGTCGGTGTGGCCGCCAATGTGCGTTGAATCGCCCGTCGGTTCCAGAACGGCCGGCTGATCACCCCTCACTTCACAGTCCTTTAGCATTAACATTCCTTTAGCAATGGCCCCGAGCGCGTGAGAACGCGTGCGCCATCCGCCGCATTTCATCGTCCCGCCAAATCGATCAACGTGCCGCGGCTATTGTTATCGGGGCGCGCGTCGATGACGCCCTCGGGATTGTCGAGACGCGTGCGAAGCGCGATCGGCCCGGCGGCGGTCGCCTCGTCGATGGGGAGAGGAACGGCGATGCTGCGTCCGGCTTCCATGAGAGGAACCGTGTGCGTTGAAACCCGGCCGTTCAGATCGACCGTGAGCGTGAGCCGGGCCGCGGGAAGCGCGCCGCGGTTTTGGAGAACGACTTCCAGCGAGGCCGTTTCGGGGTCGTAGTGGTGACTGGATACAGCGATGTCGACGCGGGCGGGATCGTTGCGGGCGAGCGCCCAGCCGAGATCGAGCGTGCCATGGCCGTAGTTCGGATCGACGCCGGTCGCGCCGCCATCGGCGGAGTGGGTGCGGAGGATTTCCACCGCGGCGGCCGCGGTCAGACCCGGGGTCTGCGACATGAGGGCGACGATGGCGCCGGAGACGATCGGGGCGCTGGCCGAGGTGCCGCTGAAGTGGGTGACATCGTTGTCGAGTCCGGCGGTCTGGATGCCGAGTCCGGGGGCGGTGAGCTGAAGCAGGGGTCCGGAGTTGGAGAAATCGGTCTGGACTCCGCGACCGTCGGTTGCACCGACGGAAACCACCCGGGGATCGGCGGCGGGCCAGGTGAGGCGCGATGCGCCGTCGTTGCCGGCGGCGGCCACGATGACGACTCCGCGGTCGCCTGCATAGGCGATGGCCCGGTTGAGCGCCTCGGAGGTGGAGTAACCGCCGAGGCTGAGGTTGACGACCTGCGCGCCGGCGTCGACGGCGGCGACAATGGCCTGTGTGACGGTGAAGACGTCGCTTTTGTCATCGGTATTGGTGACGCGGATACTCAGAACGGTGGCGGCGGGAGCCACGCCGGGGGTGTCGGCGGCCGAACCGGCGGCGAGTGCGGCGACGGCGGTGCCGTGTTGTCCGGTCGCGCCCGTGCCGGCGTAGCCCAAGCCGATGTCTAGGTAGCGCAGGCGGGCGCCGAGCGTGGGATGAGGAACGGCACCTCCGTCGAGGATCGCGAGGGTGATGCCCCGGCCCCAGGCGGACGTGTCGGTGCCGGTGGGAACCCCGAGGGTGGCGAGCAGGGTGTTGCCCACGGCGACCTGGCGGGCGATGGCGCGCTCCTCGGGCGGCGGGGGAAGCTCGACGAACGTGTTCGCGCCGATGCCGCCGTAGTCGGCGGCGCGGGCGACGAGTTCGGCGGCGAAGGTGTCGTAGGCGCGCACCCGTACGCGGACGATGTTGAGCGCATCGATCTGGCCGGCGATGATGACGCCGGCCTGCGCGGCGCGGGCGAGGAAGCGTCGGTAACCGTCGGCGGTTTTGAAAACAAGGACGGCCTCGTGCGCCCGGGTCGATGGATGGTTCAGGTGGGTGGCGAGCTTCTCGGCGAGGGCCGCGACATGGGCGGCTTGCGAGAGGTTCTCGTCGGGGTCCGTCGCGAGATCCGTGGAGGCATAAGCGGGTGCGAAAGACGAAGTCGAAGCCGGATCACTGGCATCTGTTGACGCAGACGACGGTGGGGTGACGGGGCGTCGATGCGTGAGAAAAAACAGACCGATGAGGACGAGCAGCAAACCGCCGGCGGTTGCCAAAAGAGGGAAGGGGCGGGAGCGGCTCATGACGGGTGACGGCGGGTGAGGGCGAAGGGCAAGGTGCGCAAAGGCGGGATGAGGGTGTGTTTATGAAATAGACCGGACCATCGCTGGCGCTCTGCGAGTGAAGAGAGAAAGGGTGCTGGGCCGGCGTTGCCCTCGGCGGCACGGGCCGCTGGCCCGCCTCCGCCTCGGTCGCCTTGGCCGAGCATTCTTTCTCTCTCACGCTGGTCCGGTCTATTTCATAAACACACCCTGGTTCAATGGCTAGACGCGAGACGGGGGCGAGGGGTTTCGCGGCAGGGGCG
Source organism: Opitutaceae bacterium (assembly GCA_024711005.1). Lineage (GTDB taxonomy): Bacteria > Verrucomicrobiota > Verrucomicrobiia > Opitutales > Opitutaceae > Rariglobus. The sequence continues at coordinate 4,213 of JANJTQ010000278.1, forward strand.
CGTGAGGGGGAGGCGGAGCGGGTCGGACCTCGGAGTTTGACCACTAATGGTCATTAATGAAGGCATCGGAACCCGGAATGTTGGGAGTAGCATTAGGCCGTGTTTGTGAGGCTTGTCCGTTTTCGGCGTCGCCGGGTTGGGCTCCTGAGTTCCCATGTTCCGTGTCCACCGGTTATGATGCGGGGTTGCCGGGGCCGGCGAAAGGGACAGCCTGCGCGGAATGAAAAAGATCCTGGCGATGGCGTGGGTGTGCGTGTGGACGGCCGTGGTGTGCGTGGCGGCGCCGGGGACGCTGACCCAATGGTCGACGATCGATGCCTTGCTCAAAGGTTACTATGACGGCGTGGCGACGTTGGGCGAAGTGAAGCAGCAGGGAGATTTCGGGCTGGGGACGTTTGAAGCGCTCGACGGCGAGATGCTCATGGTCGACGGCACGGTTTACCAGATCGACGCGCAAGGCGTGGTGCGCACGCCGGACGATGCCGTGCGCACTCCCTTCGCGGCGGTGACGTTTTTCAAGACGGACATCGAGCTGACGCTTCCCGCCGGGTTGACGCTGGACCAGGTCCAGGCGCGCGTGGATGCGGCGTTGCCCTCGATGAATCTGTTCTATGCGATTCGGGTGAGCGGCGGGTTCTCCGAGGTACGGACACGCAGCGTGCCGCGTCAGGAGAAGCCGTACCCGGAACTCGCGGAGGTGGTGAAGGGGCAATCGTTGTTCACGATTTCCAGCACGGAGGGCGAATTGATCGGGCTGCGGTGTCCGGGGTTTTCAAAAGGAGTGAACGTGCCGGGGTTTCACTTTCATTATCTGGCCGCCGACCGGAAGAGCGGCGGACATGTGCTCGGGCTGGTGACGGGCGACGAGGTGCGCGTGCGGGTGGCGGTGCTGCGGGAGTTTTCGATGAAGCTGCCGAAGTCGGCGACCTTCGACGCGCTGGATCTGTCGGGTGACCGCTCGAAGGAGTTGCACGCGGTGGAGTCGGAGCGGAAGTGACCGCTCGCCGGCTCGCGGAATGACCAATGACCTCTCCCTTTATAGCTGCCAGTTGATGGGGGGGCGTCCGTGTTGGACGAGGAGACGGTTGGCCTCGGCGAAGTGATTGTTGGCGGCGAATTTTTGTTCGGGAGGCAGGCGGTTTTGCGCGAGCGGCGACGGGTGCTGGTCGATGAGGATCGCGTGCTTCGCGGTGTCGATGTGCGGCTGGGCGGAAGCGACGGCCTTGCCGCCCCAGAGCAGGAACACGACGAAGGGCGCTTCGGCTTGGACGAACCGAAGGACGGCCTGGGTGAACGCCTGCCAGCCGAGGCGGGCGTGACTCATGGGTTCGCCGGAGCGCACGGTGAGAATGAGGTTGAGCAACAACACGCCCTCGCGGGCCCATGGCTCAAGGTTGCCGCAGACGGGCGGACACCAGCCGGGGACGCTGCGGGCGAGGGATTGAAAGATGTTTTTGAGCGAAGCGGGCGTGCGCGCGGGAGGCATCACGGAGAACGACAAGCCGTGGGCGTTGCCGGGCGTGGGGTAGGGATCCTGTCCGAGGATGACGACCTTCACCTCGGCGGGACGGACGAGTTCGAGCGCGTGGAAAATCCGGTCGCGCGCGGGAAACACGGCGCCTTGCGCATAGGCCTCGTCGATGGCGACGGAGAGCGCGGCGAATTGCTCGCGAGTGTAGCCGTGGTCGAAGACCCCGGACCAGGCGGGAGGGAGGGTGAGGGGGGATGTAGAAGGGAGCATGCTGCGCGAGTGGAAACGAGGAGACGTCAGACAGTCGGAATAATGAGGATCAACACAAAAGCCGTCAGGACGATGGGCCAGAGCAACACGGTGAGTCCTCCGGGTGCTCCTTTGGAAAAACGATAAACACTCACCGCCAAGAATGGTGTCCAGATCGCAACCAAGGCGAAAATCCACGGTGGGTCCGAATGCCGTTGGGGAGAGGGCCGTTTCATATTCGCCCATTCGACCTGCTCTTCGGGAGTGGGCAGATACTCGCCAATGCGAGTTCCGGGTGGGAGTGCTTCGAGGATGTTTGAGGTTTTTCCAGTGCCGTCGAAGCGGGTGAGTTCACCGCCGTTGGTCGTCAGATTAGGGTAAAAAGAAACTTTTCCTCCGATGAAATAAATGTATCCGCCCTCCTCTCCATACGGACTGTGTTTGGCCCACGTGCCGTCGGACTGGAGGCCGCGAGTCCAAACAATCGGAGTTGTGGCCGGCATGTTCACATTGAGTGATCCTAAAGCGACGGCGAAGCACGGCCTGAGCTTGCGAAAAGCGGGGTTGAGTTCGCGAGGTTTCCCGCCTGCTGCCGGAGATAAAATAAGGGCAGGGAAATCATTGTGCGTCGTGGTCGCAGGATCGAAGCGCGATTGCCATGAAGAGGCTCCGTTGAGGCCTGCATTTTCGGCGAGCATCCCGGCATAATCCCACACATCGCTTGCTCGGGGTAACTGATCCTGGTGATCTTGAGCGTAAATCAGCGACGATTGTCCAATTTGCCTTAGGTTTAATCCATCCGAGGTCGAGGATGCAGATTTAGAGGCCATTCCCAACACCTGACCGGGGCTCGTGAATGCAGGGATCACCGCCAGCGAAAAGACGCCAATGAGCCGGATGAAGATGTGGCGACCCAGAACGCGAATTGAGGGCATGGACGGGCTTGGTTTTGTACTGCTCGGTTGAATGTGGGTGAGGGCAATCCGTCGTGCCGGAGTTAGTGCGAAACTGTCGGAATAATAATGACCATGAGAATCGTAATGATCGTGGGATAGACGAGTATGCTGAAAACGCCGGGCTTATGTTTGAAATAGCGATAAAGGCTCACGGGTAAAAAGAGCCCCCACATGACCAGCATTAGGATCCACGGTCGTGGAGATGTGTTGCGCGTTTGATAGCTGTAGAGTTGTCGCTCGGCTGCGGTCCACGCCGTCTGTTCGATAGGGGTCGGCACATATTCGATCACGCGAGCACCTCGTGGGAGTGCTTCAAGAATGTCGGCCGTTTTGCTCCCATCAGGTCGGATGAGTTGGCCTCCATCGTCCGTAAGATTACGATAGAAACTAACGTTTCCGCCGAGGAACAAAATGAGACCTCCTTTCGTGCCATATGGGCTATGCGCGGCCCAAGTACCGTCGGATTGTAGGCCTCGGGTCCAAGCGATGGGAGTCGTTGAGGGAAGTGCGGTGTGCATCCGTCCGACGGCGACCGCGTAACTGGGTTTAATTTGGAGAAACCTCGGATTTAGCCGACCGGGTAGTCCGTTCTCGGACGGAGACAACACGCTGATGGCGATATCGTAGGTTGAGGCGGTTGCCGGATCGATACGCATTTGCCACGCGCGCCCGTCATCGAGACCACCAGATTCAGCTAGTAAGCGAGCGTAGTTTCTCACATCCGTCGCGGCGGGGAATTGGTCTTTGTTGCCTTGCGCATATATCAAAGTGGCCATCCCGATCTTGAGAAGATCCGAGGATCCTTCCGCGGTCGTTGAATAAGATCTTCCGAAGCTCTGACTGGAAACAAAAGCGGTGAGGATGATAAAAACCCAAGGAGACAACTTAAGGCAGCGTGGCGACCAGGAGGGACGCATGAAAGTCATACTCGAAGACGGGGAGGCGCTCATGGGGTGATGCGTAATTGTCAATGAGGCGTCTTGAACGCGAGCCGGGAACCGCTGTGCTTTGCCCGCGCTCTGTGGATTGGGCATGGACCTTACTTCCGGTTGCCCGTTCTGGCCGATTCGGGATGGGCTGATCATTACGTATCCGCCTTTGGAGCAGGATGTGTCTTGCGACGTCGCGGTGATCGGCGGCGGCATCACCGGAGCGCTTGTCGCCTTCCATCTCGTGGAGGCCGGACTCGATGTTGTCGTGCTCGATAAGCGCGACATGGCGATGGGCAGCACCGCCGGCAATACCGGGCTCCTGCAATACGAGTTGGATACGCCTCTCCACAAGCTCATCGACTTGGTCGGGGAAGCGCACGCGGTTCGTAGTTACCAAGCGTGTTGCGAGGCGGTGAAAAAGATCGGGCTGCTGGCCGGGCGCATCGGCGATTCATGTGGGTTCGAACATAAGGAGAGCCTGTATCTGGCGAGTTCCTTGCGTGATCTGCCGGGGCTTCGGCGGGAATACGAGGCACGATGCAAATTCGGTTTTGCGGTCGATTGGTGGGATCGAAAACGACTCGCGGCGGAGAGCAGTCTGCCGCAGGCGGCGGCCATCGTCTCGAAGGATGCCGCGCAGATCGACGCGTATCGTTTCACCCACCGTCTGTTGATCGCGGCGCGGACCCGGGGCGCACGGCTCTATGATCGAACGCGAGTCACGCGGCGGACGATGAAACCGCGTGGAGTCGACCTGCGGACGGAGCGCGGTTCGCGCGTGCGGGCGCGCAAGCTGGTGATCGCGACCGGTTATGAGGCGGCGGCCGATTTGCCGGAGGCAGTCGCTGATTTAAACAGCACCTACGCGGTGGTCAGCGAACCGTTGATGGCGTTCACCGGCTGGCCGGGACAGCGGCTGATTTGGGAGACGGCGCGTCCGTATTTTTATCTGCGAACGACAGCGGACGGACGCGCGATCATCGGCGGTTATGACGAACCGTTTCGCGACCCGCGGGCGCGCGATCGCTTGCTGCCGCGCAAAACCACCGCGCTGACGCGGAGGTTTCACGGCTTGTTTCCGCGGATCGGGTTCGAGCCGGCGTATGCCTGGACGGGCACGTTTGGCGCGACGAAGGACGGCCTGCCCTATATCGGGGCCCACCCGGCGCGACCGCATACGTATTTTGCGCTTGGATACGGAGGCAACGGAACGGTTTGCGGCCTGATCGCGGCGGAGGTCATCCGGGATTTATGTCTGGTGCGGAGAAACGCGGATACGGAGCTTTTCCGGTTCGGGCGCGGTTCGTGAAAACAGAGCCGCCGCCACCGGTGGGAAGGGTGGCGGCGGTTGTTGCCGGAGGTGAGACGGCGGGGCAGGCGCCGGGTCAAGGCTTGTCACGAGGCCTTGCGGTAACTGGCGCTATCACGGAGTTGCCGCACGTTGTCGTGCGCGGCTTTCACGGCGTGATACTGGCGGTTGATGATGTTACGGGTGGGCAGATCAAGATGCTGATTGTCCAACGCCTTCTCGAAGGCTTGGACGGCGGCGTCTTCGCCGCGCTCGGCTTCGACCAGGACGGCGTGGGGTTCGTTGCTGGTCAGCGCGGCCTTCAGGTTGATCCAGCCGCGGTGCATAGCGCCGGTCGCGCTGCCGGACTTCTCGATGTCGGCACCGAGCGCGATCACGCGGGCTTGCAGTTCCGAAACGAACTCTGCGCGTTGTGTGGAGTAGTTGTTGAACAACTCGGCGAGTTCGGAGGACTTGGCGTCGTCGGCCGCGGTCTTGAAGCCGTGCTGTCCGTCGCGGAGGACCTCGATGAGATCATTGAGGGTTTTGATGGTATTCTTGATGTCTGCGTTCATGGGTGAAGGGGTTCAGGATTGGAGATGCGACAAGAGACGGGCACGGAGCGCCGCGACTGCTGACGCATGGAGGCTTCGTTTACTGCGCGATGCGTGCCAGCCGCGCCAAGTGATCACCTTCCAGCCAGTTGGAATCCCCTTGGGAAAACCTCTGATAATCGGTCCGTGCACTCTGCAAGACCAAGCGCGGCGATTCCGTTTAATTTGCCTGATGAACCGCCAGCCGTGCATTCAGGGCGAAGGCATGTCCTCCGC
>JANJTQ010000341.1 GCA_024711005.1 Opitutaceae bacterium
CGCGGATGAATCCGCCCTCGGCCAACTTCGCGCAATTGGGCATCACCTCGGTCTCGCCTTCCAGATCATCGACGACGTGCTCGACGCCACCGCCGACAGCACGACTCTCGGGAAGACCGCCGGCAAGGATGCGAAGGACGGCAAGACCACCTACGTCAGTATCCATGGGCTCGATACCGCCCGCCGCATCGCCGGAACCCAAACGGACGCCGCCCTTGATGCCCTTCAGTCCCTCCCGGGAGACACCCGCTTCCTACTCTCGCTCGCCCGGTCAATGCTCGCCCGGTCGAAATAAAAGTCGCTCAACCCTGGGAACGGCCGTGCGGTCCGCGGTAGCGTTAGTTGACGTCTGCGGCCACCGAAAAAGACCGCAACGCACGATGCAGATCGGCGAGCTTTACGGGTTTCGACAAGAACGCGGTCATGCCGGCGTCAAGACACCGAACTCGCTCCTCCGGCAAGGCGGCGGCCGTGAGTGCAATCACCGGTAGCAAAGAGGCCTGTCGACACACTTCAGACACATCCCGCTCGATGGCCCAACCTCGAATCCGGCGCGTGGTCTCCCACCCGTCGAGATTGGGCATATGACAGTCCATCAACACTACGTCCGGGGGCGGCGCTTGTTGTAACGCGATCAACACCTCCTCGCCATCGGCAGCCATCGTGCAAGGGCAGCCGAGCACTTCGAGTTGCGCACCAAGAATCTTTCGATTGATGGCATTGTCCTCCGCCACGAGCACACGCAGCCCAAGACAGGACAGTCTTTGACTGGGTTCGACGACGACTGCAGAGGCCTCGATCACCCGCAAGGGAATGGTAAAATAAAACCTCGATCCCTGCCCGGGAGCGCTTTGCACCTCAAGCTGTCCGCTCATCATTCCCACCAACCGTGAACTGATCGCGAGTCCGAGACCGGTGCCGCCATATCGCCGGGTGGTCGAGGAATCCGCCTGCGTGAAGCGTTCAAAAAGTTTTTTTATGGCGGACTCGCCGATACCGATGCCGGTGTCACGCACTTCGAATAGAACCGGCACCGGGTTGGATTCCGAATCGGAGGAATTGATCGTGAGTCGCACCCGGCCTCCGGGCGGCGTGAACTTGATCGCGTTCGACATCAAATTCAGCAGGACTTGGCGCAGACGAAAACTGTCCCCTTCGAAATGAAGGGGCAGTCCGGCCGCCAGCGCATACTCGAGTCGTATACCGCCCTTCGAAGCGGTCGCCGACACCAGAGATACACAGCCTGCGACCAGCGTCGCCAATTCAAACCCGTGCGCCTCAAGCACGACCTGCCCTTCCTCGATCTTGGAAAAGTCCAGGATATCGCCAACCTGCTTGAGCAGCAGGTCCCCTGAATCCGCGATGAGTCGCACTTGCTCCGCCGCCGCCGTCGGCAGGTCGGGACTGCGACCAAGAAGATCGGCCGACGCGATGATTCCGTTAAGCGGGGTGCGAATCTCGTGGCTCATATTAGCGAGAAAATCGCTCTTGGCCCGGGACGCTCTGTTGGCCCGATGGGTCTCCGCCTCAAGCTCACGGGTGCGCTCGGTGACCAGCCTGCCGAGGTTCTCGTTCATAGCTCGGGTTTCGGCGAGCGCATCCTCGCTGCGCCGCTGCGCCGTCTCGATCATTCGGACAAGCGTAAGTCCCAAACAAAAGACCAAGCCGAACGCAATCAGCCCGTCGCGCAACAACGTGTTTGCGGCAAACTGAATTGATCCGGCGACATAATCCGAACCAAAGGCGCGCAAGTGGAAGAGAACGTGCCCCGTCACGGCGATCGCCAGCACTCCGAAGGCCACCCGTCGCGAAGCGAATACGAGCGCAACCAAAAGGTAGAGCAGCGCGAAGGCAAACAGCTGAACGGCCGAACTCAAAGGCTGTAAATAGGAGGACGGCACCAGCAGCCCGAGCAGAATGACGGGAATGATTGACGCGAGTACGAGAATGTTGCCCGCGCGCTCCGACTTCCCGCTTTGGATCCAGCGCAAGGAAAGCACCGCAGCCAGTGCAAAACAAAGATTGAAGCCGATCCGCAGCATCGGCCTGGGAAGCTCCACCCACAAAAGCTTCGCCGTGTTGAGCGGGGCAAACACGAGCATCAGCAAACTAAAAGCCGCCAGTAGCCGTGCCTTCAGCCCAACGAAATACGGCCGGTCGGAATAAGCCGAATCAATCCTGGCGATAAAATTTGCGACTGGGCGAAGCATGCCGGCGCCGATGATCGTAACGATCTGCCCCGAGTCAGCTATCACCATCTTGCGCAATCCGCTCTATTCCAGAAAATGACAGGGGAGTGCATGATTTTCCCGATGCCTAGGGGCTCGGCGAGTGTGGATGCGCCCGGCATCAACGCCCGCCGTGCACGCCTGATGCACGTGCCTCCGATAGCACCGCGCTACCGACGAAACGGCCGTTATGAATGTCCCGGTCCGTCAGATATGGATGAACCGGGAACGGGTACGCAAGACACCCGCCAATAATCAGCGATTATACGAATCAACTTCGAAAGATCACCGAACTGCACCGGCTTGATCAGATACCCCTTGGCGCCGTGTTCGAATGCCCTCTTCACATCGACCTGGTCGTTCGATGACGTGAGTACGATGGTCGGGATCAAACGAAACTCCTCCCGTTCATTCAGCCAGGCGAGCAGATCGACTCCTCCCATTCGCGGCATTTTGAGGTCTGTGATGATCAGTCGTGGCAGCGGATGTAACGAGCGATCGGCATAAAGCCCAAGACCTCGCAAATACGTGGTTGCCTCCTCGCCGTCGTTGACCGTCGCGATGTGATTGACCACGCCGCACTGTCTGAACGCACGTCGTATAAAACTCTGGTCGTTGACATCGTCGTCAACGATCAGGATCACCGGCTCGGACTGTTCGTTGGGAAACTTCATCACTTGGGAAACTCTATCCAAAAACGACTTCCCTCTGGTTGGTTCGGCTCCACGCCCCGGGATCCGCCAAAGCGCTCCATGGCTGCCGCCACAATCGCCAAGCCGATTCCCGTCCCCGGAGTTTTCCGTTCCGGATTAAGTCGTTCAAACATGCCGAAAACCCGCTCTTTGAACCGGGGGTCAATGCCAATTCCGTTGTCGTCCACCCACACGCGCAGGCGCCCGTCACGTTTCTCCGAGTGGATTTTAATGACCGGAGGCACGCCGTTGCGTCGAAACTTCACGGCGTTCGAAATCAGGTTGGAAAACACGTGTTCCAACGTCGCGCTGTCGGCGCGCACCTTGCCGAGCGGGTAGACCACGTCGAGGACCAGACCGTACACGTCCATCTCTCCCCTCACCTGCTCGATCACCCGGTCCACGACGGTATTCAAATCAACCTCTTCCTGAATGAGCGGCACTTGCTGCACTCGTGTATAACCGAGCAGGTCGATGATCAGGCGATCCAGTCGCGCCGCCGATGCTTCTATTCGGCGAAGGTAATCCAATCCTTCGTCGGGTAGCTTGGTCGCGAAGTCCTCATGCAGAAATCTCGCGTAGCCGGCGATGGCCCGCAACGGCGCCCTCAAGTCATGCGCCACGGTGTAGCAGAAGGACTCCATCTGCTTGGTCTTATCCTCAAGCGCCGAGGTACGCTGATCGATAAGCTGGCCCAGCTCGGTCTCCGACAGCTTCAAAGCCGAAATATCCTGACAAAGATCGATAAAGCTGAGCGGCCGTCCTTCCGCATCACGCAGCAACGCGCCACTGTTCCGCACCCAGACGACCGAGCCGTCGGACCGCAGCATACGTTTTTCCATGAGAAAGTGGGGCCGCTTTCCCACAAGGATTTCGTCGATCTGAACACGCACCGCATCCCGATCATCGGGTGCCGTCATCGACAGAAGATCCCGGCCTTCCAATTCTGTAACGGTAAACCCGGTTAACTCACAAAACGCGGCGTTTACCTGGTCGACCCGTCCATCAAGGTCCGCGAGGACCATCCCTAGCGGTGCTTGCGCAAAAGTCGCCCGAAACTGCTCGTCGCTCGCATGCAATGCTTGTTCAAGCTCCTTATGTCGGGTCGCGTCACGAACGATTTTCGCGAAGCCATACAGTCGTCCCGCTTCATCCTTCAAAGCCACCAGCCGGCCAACCGCAAAAAAACGCGATCCATCCTTCCGGACGTGCCATCGTTCATCATTTGCCTGTCCGTCCTTCGCCGCTTTCTCCATCTCCTGTTCCGGCACACCCCGGGCGCAATCTTCCTCGGTGAAGATGACCCGCGCATTCAACTGCAAGGCCTCCTCTTCCGTATAGCCGATGATTTTCTCCCCACCCACACTCCATTCACAAATGTTTGCATCCACATCCGTGAAAAAAATCGCGTAGTCGCACGCGGCATCGAGAAACATCTGGAATCGCTCTTCCGAGGTGAGGTGCTTCGTTGACAGGTCCATGGATTGACGGAACGCGGATACCACAGGCCGAAATTAGTCTCGGGTCCGACCACGGCAAATCCGCCCGGCATTTTAAACACCCGCCGTGGAATCGGGTAATTGCTCCTGGGCAACGGCTCCATCGCTCGGCCACTCGGCTCATAAAAATCCCACAAAAAAACCGCAAAGGCGTGAGCACCTTTGCGGTTGGTCCGACGACGATCTCGACGGTTAAGATTTCAGGGTCGCACAGAACTTCGCCAGCCGACTGACGCCCTTGGCGATGATCTCGTCGCTGGTCGCATAGCTGAGACGCAGGTACCCCTCGGCACCGAACGCGCCGCCCGGGACCGCCGCGACTTTTTCCGCATCTAACAGGCGGGCACAAAAATCCACAGAACTCAGCCCGAAGCCGGAGATGTTGGGGAAAAGATAAAACGCCCCTTGCGCGAGCAGGCAGGTGACGCCGGGAATCTTGTTAAGCTCGGCGTGCAAAAATTTCCGACGACGATCAAACGCCACAAGCATGGTCTTGAGCGCGGCGTCGGTTTTTTCCTTCTCCTTGAGTGCGGCCACGGCGCCGTACTGGGCAAAGGTGGTGGCGTTGGAAGTCATCTGGCTTTGCAGCTCGGAAATCGCCTTGGCAATGGGTGCCGGCGCGACCGTGGTGCCGAGTCGCCAGCCGGTCATGGCGTAGGTTTTTGCGAAGCCGGAAACGATGATCGTGCGAGCCTCGGCCTCTTTGCTAAACGAGGCAGGGCTGTGGTGCTTCGCCCCGTCATAGGTGAGATGCTCATAAATCTCATCCGACATGATGTAGAGATTGTGCTTCAGCGCGACGGCGGTGATCGCTTCAAGCTCGGCCTTGGTGTAAACCGCGCCGGTCGGGTTGGACGGCGAATTGATGATCAGAAGCTTTGTCTTGGGAGTGATCGCCGCTTCGAGTTGGGCGGGCGTGAGCTTGAACCCCGTCGAGTCATCGGCGAGGACGAGCCTCGGAACAGCGCCCGCCAGCTTCACCATTTCCGGATAGCTCACCCAAAACGGCGCAGGGATGATCACCTCGTCGCCGGGCGAACACACTGCAAGGATCGTAAGGTAGCAGGAAAACTTTCCGCCGGGCGAAACGATGAACTGAGACGGCGCGAATTTCAGGCCATAGTCGGCGAGATATTTGTCGGCGAGCGCCTGCCGGAGCGGCTCGATACCGGGCGTGGGTGCGTATTTGGTTTTTCCCGACTTCAGCGCGGCAATGCACGCCTCCTTGATATGGTCGGGGGTGTCGAAGTCGGGTTCGCCGGCGGCGAAACCACAGACATCTTCACCGGCTGCCTGAAGGGCCTTGGCCTTGGCATCGACGGCAAGCGTCGGCGAAGGCGATACGTTAAGGGCCCAGGTGGAAAGCGGCGCGGGTGCTTGGCTCATGGATAGATGATCGGGGGAGCAAAAAATGCGGATACGCGAAAGGCAAGCCCCGCGCTCGGCGAGACTTGCCTTGAGGAAAAACGAACGACGCGAACGACGCGTCGGAAAATCACTTCTTGGTCTTTTTGGCGGCGGCCTTCGCAGGCATTGTCTCGATGGCTACGCGAAGGAGTTCACCCACGCTCACTCGCTTTTTCTTGGCAGCCTTCACGAGCGCATTCTTGGTCGGCCCGGGCAGACGCACGGAAATCTGACGATGCTCGGACGAATCGGACTCATAGCGGTCGAGGTTGAACTCGCCGATGGCAAGGCGCACCACTTCGCTGGTCGACTTGAGGCCGAGCTTCTTGCGATGGGACTCAATTTTCGCGATCAGTGATACCGGCAGATCAAAGGTAAGCGGAGCGGGGGGCGGGGCGGATTTTTTGGCCATGTGTATAGTTGGACTGAATACTAACTTGATGACGGGTAAACCTGACCGTTACGAATGCCGGTCATGCCGGCCTGAGCAACGCTAAATTTCGATCTAAACGCGACTCGGCGGGATTTTTACCCGAAGCGCGTCACCGTATTCGTGATCAGTTCGTACGCCTCGCTCGGGACATCCACGTGCCGCCAGGCTTTTTCCCGGACCGTCGACGCCACATCACGACCGTGGCGTATCAAGATGGTTCGCACGCCGGCCTCCGCACCGCCCAGAACATCGGCGTCGGCGTCGCCCGCATAGAGAGCCTCCCCCGGCTGTAACCCGAGGCGTTGCAGGATAACCTCCATTCCCTCGGGATGGGGTTTGTGCGTAAGGAGATCGTCGCCGCAGACAACCGCGGCAAAATACCGAGCCAATCCATGCGCGGTCAAAATGGCCGTGGTTGTCACGCGATCCCGCCCGGTCCAAATCGCCAGGGAAAGACCTTGCCTTTGCAGGGCGTCCAAAAGCGCGCGCATTCCCGTGAAGGGTTGCACCAGGGCGCCATTATCGAAGCCGAACCGCTCCAACCGGCGAAATGCTTCCGCCGCCTTGGATTCGTCACCGGTCAATTCGAGCAACGTGCGCGCGGGAGGTCCGCCCAGCCGCTGAAAAATATCCGATACGCCCAGCTCCGGTCGAAAGGGCTCAAGAGCGTGCGCGAACGCGCGCAACACAAGCGGCATAGAGTCGACCAACGTCCCATCAAGGTCGAATATCACCGCGCGAATCGCCGAAGGCTGCTGTGTGGTCATGACTGAAAGGTGTTAAGCATTGAAAACGTCCAGGAAAGGAAGCGCTCCGTGCGAGTCGCGAAGAATCGTGCTTTCACGGCCCGAGGCGCCGCACCCGTCCGGCAGGCGGAGGCGTGATTGCTTCCGCAAGGCTCGCGGGCTCGAAGAGCATGCCGGAAAACTCCAACCCCAGCGCGGCGCCCGTGACGGAAAACTGCGTCTTGTTGCGCGTGGTTTCGTCACGCACATCGACGGTTTTCACCATCCACTGGTCGTCCACTTTTTTAAGATCGAGCACGGTGATGGATTTGAGCACGCGATCCTCGGCGCCGATTTGTTGAGCCTGCACCAGGGCGCCAAATTGCGTATCCAAAAACACCCGCACTCCGGTCAGCCCGGGTCGACGCTCCGCGATCTCGTCAGGGGGATAAAGCAGGAAAACATGCGCGGGCCGTCCGCGCACCGGCGCCAAACCTTCGAACACGAAGTCGTCCCAATAAAGAAACGGCATCTGCAAGTCGAAGGCTGTTAGATCGGTACCGGCCAGAGATGTGAACAAGGCGGATGGATCGAGCACGCCAGGCTTCCCCGCTCCATTGGCCGGCGCCGAAACCCAGACCGCGCCTTGGGGGCCATTTTGCACAAGCAAGCGTTGAGGAACTCCGCCTTGGATCGCGGGGAATTCAACCCGGGAGACGGGGCCTTGCTCATTGCGAGCGCCCCAGAGCCGGCCACCGGTCACCACACGGGTTTCACCCCGACGCGGCAAAACGCGTAGATCGAATTCGAGATAGTAGTCCCCGGCGATCCCTTGCTGCCGAAAACTCTCCAGAATCTTACGGCCCTCCGCCTGGTCGGGTTTAAACTGAATGTAGCGGGCCGGCGGACGATAACGGCGCGACTGCGCCCAAGTCTCGACCGGAACGGCCGCGCAGAAAACAATCAGGCAGGCGAGCGAGCCCGCCTGCCTGGAAAAAATCGTCCTTTTGGACGCCGGTTTCACGACTCAGGGTTGAACACCTTCGGCCGGAACAGCCGGAGCGTCAGGCGCGGCAGGCGTCTCGACAGTGGGGGCCGGGGCGACCGCAGTGTCGGGAGTGGTGGGCGTAGTGGGAGTAGTGGGAGCGGTAGGCTCGGCGGGAGCTTCAATCACGGGCAACTGGCCTTCGGTGCTCGTCGAATGCTTGGACACATAAATGTGAGCAAGATAGAGGCCGAACGTGAGGACGAAAAAGAGAATGGCTGCGTTGATCGTGGCCTTGGTCAGCACATTGCCGGTGTCGGCGCCGAAGGCGGCCTCCGTCGCACCACCGCCGAGAGTGGCGCCCATGCCGCCGTCAGTCTTGGCCTTTTGGGCCAGCACCACGAGGACGAGAAATACGGAAACCAAAATGAGAACAAACGTGAAAATGCCGATAAGGATGGACATGATTTAAAGGGTCAGAGAGCCGCACGACGTGACAGTTGTCAATCGCGAGGACAGTCCCAACTGAAGGGGCCGTCCGCACTCCCGGATCAGATCTGGTAATCTCCGGGTTTATCGTGATCTCCCGCCTGAGATGGAGATTCATCACCTCCGCCTCCCGTCGTTTTTTCCCGATTCCGGTCATAAAAAATACGCACGCCGGCCGACGGCGCGGAGCCGGCCTGCTGCAGCAACTGTGATGCACGCAAAAGGGCCCGCTTGGTGCTCATCGTGAGGTTGGCTTCGGCCGGGAAAATATTCTCAACACCGATCTGCTTGCGTGCCCCGCTCTTGCGGAGCACTCGCTCCACCTCGGGGTTGATTCCGCTAACCAAGAGATGGCGACCAGTCCGGCTCAAATAATCGTGCAGCTGGAGCAATGACATGACCGACGTGGCGTCGAGGTGCCGGGCATTCTTCATGCGCAAAATGACAACCTTGATCTCGGCGTCATCGGCCAGCAATCGCACCTGCTCCTGAAAAAGATCGGCCGCACCGAAGAATAATTCGCCCTCCACGTGCACGATGGAAATCGCCGCATTGCCGCGACTCGTCGACTCATCGATCTCGGAAAGCTGCCCGTGTTCATTGAAGCCATATTCAACCAACGATGGTGCACTGGCCTTGCGCAAAAAGAGGGCCAGCGAGACCCCCACCCCCACGTAAATCGCGATATCAAGCTTTAGAAAAAACGCAGCGAGCAAAGTCACCGCAAAGACGATTGCATCGGACCGGGTCGAGCGCCACGCAATGCGAATCTGTTCCCGATGCAGCATCTTCAATCCGATGCGAATCAGGTGCGCGGCCAGGCTCGGCACGGGAATGAAATTAATCAAGGGAGCCACGAAAAACAGCGCGCCCAGGACAATCAGGCTGCTGAGCAACGCCGCGACCTGCGTTTGGGCACCGCTGTGAAGATTGGTCGCGGACCGCGCAAACGATGCCGAGCCAGGCATTGCGCCAAAAAAGCTGTTGGCGATGTTGGCCGATCCCATCGCCACGAGTTCCTGATTGGTGTCGAGTCGCTGGCCGGATTTGGCCGCGAGGGTCTTGGAAATCGAAACCGCTTCCAGCATGCCCAAAATCGCGATCGCCAGCGCCGCGCTGATGAGCGGCGGCACGACGGCCCAGTCCGCCCGTCCGAACGGCATGCCGAGAAATGACGGTATCGCCGCCGTGAGCGCACCCTCGTCCTGTATGGTCCGGATGCCCAGCTCTCGCAGTCCGAGGTGCTGCGTCAGGAGCGAGATAAAAACCAGACCGACCAACTCCGCCGGCAGCTTGGGGAAAAGCCGCTCCAGCGCCCAAAAGATCAACAGCGTCACCACGCCCATGCAGAGCGGCCACGGGTTGAAATCAAAATGAATAATGTGCGCGCCCGTACCCAGCAGCGCGTCGAAAAAACTGCCGTGGGTCACCACGGATCCCAACATGTGCGGGATCTGTCCCGCCGCCAGCAGAAGACCGATGGCCGTGCTGTAAGCGATGATAACCGACCGCGAAATGAACTGCGTCAGTTTCCCCATCTGCGCCAGGCCTGCGAAGACCTGGAATGCGCCGATCAACAGGGCCAATACCAACGCCAACTCGGCCGGGCTGAAGCTCCCTCCGCTCAACGAATACAGCGTCGCCGCCAGAATAATGCTGATCGAGTTGGTCGGTCCAAAGACCATCTGTCGCGACGAACTGAACAGCGCACACACGAATCCGCCCACGACGACCGACATGATCACCATCAAGGGCGGCAAACCGGCAATCAGCGCGAAGCCGATCGCCTGCGGAATGGAAACCAACGAGACGGTGGCACCGGCCGAGAGATCCGCCTTGAGCTTGGCCCAAGTGTAATTGGGCAGCTCTTCCGAAAGCGGAAACCGCTGACGCAACCAAGCGGTGGAAAAACGCCGGATATGGCCGACGGCCTCGGCCGCATTGTTCGTGGTGAACATCTCCGGCAGCTTACGCCTCGACGCCAAGTTTTTCCAAGATGCGCTGCAAATCCTCGTTGCCCGAATAGCCGATCACGATCTTCCCTTTCTTGGGCGTATGCTGGAGTGCCACGCGGGCGCCGAGGAAGGAGGTGAGTTTTTTCTCGATGCCGATAATCGCGGCCGCGTCGGAGGCGGCGAGCTTGCGGGCGTTGGGCGCCTGAGCAGACGGCGCGGGTGCCCCGGCTTTTTTGGCCTGCACGAGTTTCTCCGTGGCGCGAACGCTGAGCCCCTCCTCGATCACGCGACGGGCGAGCACGGCGCGCTGGGCGGCGTCTTCGACCCCAAGGAGCACCTTGGCGTGACCAACCGAGAGGATTCCCTTCGCAACGTAGCTCTGCAATTCGGCATCGAGTGACAAGAGCCGAAGGGCATTGGCCACGGTGGCGCGCCCCTTGCCGACGCGCTCCGCGGCGACCTCCTGGGTCAGGTCAAAGTCGCGAATGAGACTCGCATAGCCATAGGCTTCTTCGACCGGATTGAGCCCCTCGCGCTGAAGGTTTTCGATGAGGCCGAGGGCGGCCGAGGAGGCGTTGCTCGCTTCGACCAGCCGGGCCGGGATGGTCTTGATTTTGAGCAGTTGAAACGCACGCCAGCGGCGCTCGCCGGCGATGAGTTCAAACTTGTCGCCTTTCTTGCGGACCACGATCGGCTGCAACAGACCCTCGCTGCGAATGCTCTCGGCAAGTTCCGAAAGCTGGTCGGGTGAAATCTCGCGACGCGCCTGATACGGACTTGGCACGATGATGCTGACGGATATCTCGGCAAAACCCGGCGCGCCGGGGGCGGCCGGCGCGGGACTCGAGGCGGGCGCGACGGGTGCCGCAGGGGCGGCCGGTTTGGCGGGCGCGGCGGCGGAGATTAGGCCGCCGAGGCCGCGGCCCAGACGTGATTTGGATGCTGCGCACATAGGGTTATTTGCCTCCGGGAATGAAGAGGGTGTCACCGACGCGAACTTTTGTCGGGTCGGCGATTTTGTTGGCGTTAATGATGTCGGAAAGTTTGGCGCCCGTCCGCCGGGCAATCGTCGACAGGGTGTCGCCTTTTTGCACGGTGTAGCTGATTCCCTCCGAGGGAAAATCACCGCTAAAGGTCGTCTGCACGGCGGCGCGCTGGGCCACCCCTTTTGCCAGCGAATCGAGGGCGGCATTCGTTGCGTCCCCCAGTTTTTTTATTTGTGCGGCGGCGCTCGCCGCGGTGGCTGAATCCCCGGCCTTGATCGCGCGATCAAGTGCATTCACCGCGTCGTTAAGTTGCTGCACCGTGGCATAGGCTTGAGCCGAGTTCGCGGTCTGCGCGCGCAACGCGGTGTTTTCGCGCTCAAGCGCCTCAACTTTCAAGGAAAGAGTCCCGACTTTTTGGGTGAGCAGACGAACATCTTCGCGCAGGTTGGCCAGTTCCATGCCCATGGACTGTTGGGCATGTGCAGTAACGGAGAACAGGGCGAGGCCGGCGCCCAAGAGGAAAAATTTCAACATGAGCGTGGACTTTGCGGAAAAATTCCGGCGAAAACAAGTGCGCGGGTGGATACAAACCAAAAGCCGCATCCAACCCACTTTGCCCGGGCGTCCGACACGACCGGCTGTTAGCTCATTTAAGCCGTGCGCTTGTAAGGAAATGGCGTCGCGGCAACGAGAGCCGGCAAGGGAGCGGACGGCAACACCGTGC
>JANJTQ010000070.1 GCA_024711005.1 Opitutaceae bacterium
CGACGAGGTCGTCGGGTCTCCATCTCGGACGCCGGACGCAGACTTAACAAAGTAGAACTAAAGCTTCGCGTCGACGGGCCGTTAATGGGTCACGTCTCATGCTGATTCTAATCGGAGCCTTCATCGTCTGCGCCTCCACCATCGGGGGTTTCATGATCGCGGGCGGCAATCCGTTGGTGCTCCTGCACGTGTCGGAGTTTGTGGTTATTCTCGGTGTCGCCCTGGGAATCATCGTCATTGCCAGCCCCATGCACACGATGATCGAACTGCTGCATAAGATTAAGCAGGCGCTCCTGGGCCGGACCACCAGCAAAGCCGATTATGTGGAGTTGCTGAAGATGCTCTACGAAATCTTTATGGTCGGCCGTCGCAACGGACTGATCGCGCTCGAGGAACACGTCATGAACCCGGCGCAAAGCGCGATTTTCATCAAATATCCGTCGTTTACCGGCAACAAGGAGCGGATGGAATTTCTGATCAACGGCATCAAGCCGGTGATCGATGGGAAAATAAAACCGGACCAACTCGAGGATCTGATGAGCGCGGAATTACGAGCCAAGGATGAGGAGAAATCCCATCCCGTGCACCTGCTCGGCATGGTGGGCGACTCGTTGCCGGCCATTGGAATCGTCGCGGCCGTGCTCGGCATCATCAACACGATGGCCGCGATCGCGGACGGACCCGAGGCCGTGGGGAAAAAAGTCGCCGCGGCTCTTACCGGCACGTTGCTCGGCATCTTCGTAGCCTACGGTTTTGTCATTCCGCTGGGCGTCCGTATTACGTCCATCAACCAGGCCGATAACCAGGTGTTGCGATGCATCATGACGGCCGTGGCCAGCTTCGCGAAAGGGCTTGCGCCGCTCACCGCGGTGGAGGTTGCGCGCCGAGGTCTCGACAGCACCGTCCAGCCCGGCTCCGAGGAATTGGAAACCACGCTCAAAGCCTTGCCCGCGATCAAGTGATCCGGGACGCGCTCAACCACCCGACACGCATCACTCATGGCCGGAAAAGGAGGAGCTTGGAAGGTGGCCTACGCCGATTTCGTGACGGCCATGATGGCGTTGTTCATGGTGCTGTGGATTTCGGCGCAGGACGAAAAAATCCTCATCGCCACCTCCCGCTATTTTCAGAATCCGTTCGACTCGCCGCTGAAGGCATCCTCCGGCGTGCTCGACACGGAGTCGAAAAAACTCAGCACCCAGGGTGGCTCGGGACATAACTCGAAAGGCGACGCGGAGAGCAGCAAACCCGCCACCGAGGCGTCCACGATCGACCTGCAGTTTCTCAATTCGCTGGCCAAGGATTTTTATCGCATGCTCCGGCTCGACGAGGATCTGCAGGACAAGCCGATCGACATACAGGTGACCAGCGACGGGATGCGGATCACCCTTTTCGACCGCGCCCGGCAGCCGCTTTTTCGGGAGGGAACGGCCGAGTTCACACCGTGGGGAGACTTTGTCATGCAGAGCCTTTCCTGGCTGGTCGATCGTCATGGATTCAACGTCGTGATTGATGGCCACACCCGTAAAGGCATGGTCATGCCGGATCCGAATTACGGCGCGTGGGAACTCTCAAGCGACCGCGCCAATGCCTCGCGGCGCGCGCTGACCCATTACGCGGTCGGGGACGAATTGATCGAGCGCGTCACCGGATTTGCGGATACGAGGCCGGTGCCGTTTCTCGCCGAAGAATCCGAAAGCAACCAACGCGTCACCCTCAGCCTCTCGCTCGGCATGCGCGGCGTTAAAAAGACCCCGACGGAACCGCTCTCTCTTCCCAAGACCGATCCATGAAGTCATTCCTCTCCGGCCGTCCTGCTCATGATCAACCGGCACCGATTCACGACGATGCCGCTTCGGCGGCCGGCCGTGTGCGTTTGCATCCGGCGCATTCCATCGCGGCCAACCATACCGGAGCGGCCACCGGTCCCTCGGTCGAATGTGTGCGGGAAGGCGACAAGGTCGTTCGGTTAATCGTCACCTGCACCTGCGGTGAACGCGTCGAGATCGATTGCCTGTACCCGAGTTCGGGCTGAGCGGGCGATGCGGGCAAGCGGGACGGCAAAAGTTGCCCATGCTTTCGGTTGAAGCCGTAACGAGCTAACTGGCCGTTAGATGTGGATATGGCATTGCCGCTGCTGAACCCCCGGATCCATGAGCATCGGACTCTATCAAAGTGCCTCTTCCCTTGCCGCGCTGGAGCGTTGGCAGGATGCGGTCACCCAGAACATCACCTCGAGTCAGGTCTCCGGATACAAGAAGCGCACGGTTGAATTTTCCGTGGTCGAAGCGGGGGAACTGCAAACCGATTTGAGACAGAAGATCGGTCGCGGCGAAGGGCAGGGGATGTATTATCCGAAAGCCTCCTACGGGATTAGTTTTCAAGTGGGCGAGACCGAGCCGACCCGACGGGAGTTCGACGTCGCATTGCAGGAGGACGGATTTTTCGAGGTGCGGATGGATGACGGCCACAAAGCCTACACGCGTGGCGGAGAATTGCGCCTGCGCGCCGATCGCACGCTGGTGACGGCCCAAGACCAACCGTTGCTCAAAGACGATGGGACGCCCATTCAACTGATGCCCAGAGGCGGGCGCCTCATGATCGACCAGGACGGCGTCGTGCAGCAGGGCGAGGTGCAACTCGGACGAATCAGCGTCGTGAGATTTCCCGATAACAAGAAGCTCGTTCCGATATCCGCCGGCTTGTTCTTCCCCATCGGCGGCCCCGATCCGATTCCCGTGGAAAAGCCCGGAATTCTCCAAGGTCACCTGGAGGCCAGCAACATTACCCCGCTACGCGAGATGGTGGACCTGGTGAACATCGCCCGCGCCTACGAGGCAAACCAGAAGCTCATCCAAAGCCACGATCAGACGATGCAAAAAACCCTCGACGCCCTCGGCTGAACCCGCCGCCGCACGCCGTCCTTTTCCCCCAAGCCACGCCAAAACCCCGACCCATGAATCTCTCCCTTTACTCCGCCGCCACCGGCATGGAAGCCCAGCAGCTCAACCTGAACACGATCTCCAATAACCTGGCGAACGTGAACACCCCCGGCTTCAAGCGCAGCAAAATCGAGTTTCAAGATCTCCTCTACCAACGCCCTCGCGGTGCCGGTTCCGAAGCGGGCGGCGGCAACCTGGTGCCCACCGGCATTGAAGTCGGCAACGGTTCCCGCGTTGCCTCGACCTCGAAGGTGTTCACCCAAGGCCAGCTCACCGCCAGTGGCGAGAAGCTCGACGTCGCCATTCAGGGCGATGGCTTTTTGGAAGTGCAGCGTCCCGACGGCACCTCCGCCTACACCCGCGACGGTTCACTCAAGCTTTCGCCCACCGGCCAGATTACGACCAACGACGGTCTGCCGTTGCTCAACGGATTCCAACCCGTTCCCGTCGGCACCACCAACATCCACATCGCCGAAAATGGCGAGGTCACCTACCAAGGCCCCAGCGGGACCCAGACCTTTCGCATCACCCTCACGCGTTTCGCCAACCCCTCCGGTTTGGCCAGTCTCGGCGGCAATCTTTACGAGGAGACCGCCTCCAGCGGAACGCCCGAAACCGGCAGCCCCGGCGAACAAGGATTCGGGAGCATTCTCCAAGGCTACACCGAGACGTCCAACGTCAATATCGTCGAGGAGATGGTGAACCTCATCATCGCCCAACGGGCCTACGAAATTAACAGCAAGTCCATCCAGACGTCCGACGAGATGTTGCAAAACATCGCCCAGATGAAGCGCTGATTTTTACCCGGTACCCCATGGCGCTCCTTCGCTTTCTTCTCTCCGGCCTGCTCCTCTCCGCCTGCGTGCTGCGGGCCGGACCGGTCGCCCCCGCGCTCGATCGCGACAGGTTGCTTGGCGATCTCGTCGCCGATCTGTCCTCCCATTACGCACTGTCCGAAAACCTCGACGTGGACCTCATCCGTCCTTGGACGTCGCCCGCCGACGGGGCCGCCGAAACGCCGGTGTCCGTCACGGTGGTGGAATACCCCGAGGCCCTGGCCTCCTCGATGTTGGTGCGGGTTCGCTACCAGCAGGCCGAACGTATTCTAAGAGAAAATACACTTGTTCTGCGGGTCAGTCTCTGGCGCGAAGGCATGGTTGCCGCGACTCCGCTCAAGCGCGGCGATCCGGTTTCCCTGCAAGGGGTGACCACCCGCCGGATCGACGTCTTGCGCGACCGGGAATCGCTCCCGGTTTCCGCGGTGGGCGAAGAGTATGTTTTCGCCCGCGAGGTCCCCGCCGGCCGTCCGCTGACCTGGCGCGATGTGGTCCGGCGTTCGCTTGTGCATCGGGGCCGGATGGTCGAGGTCCTGGCCACCGACGGAGCGCTGGTCATCACCATGAAGGCGCTCGCGATGCAGGACGGCGCCCGCGGCGACGTGGTGCGCGTGCGCAATCTCGAATCGAAACGCGATTTCACCGCCCTGGTCATCGACGAAAACCGCGCCGAAGTGCGCTTTTAACCTCATGCGATTTTCCCTCACATTCCCTATTCGGTGCCTTGCGTTGGTGACGGCCGCCGCGGTCACATCGGTCTCGGCCGACAGTCTTTGGACGGCGCCGGGCTCGGGCGAGCGCGCCATGACGGCCGACCGCAAGGCGTCCCAGGTGGGCGACATTCTCACCGTGGTGGTTCAGGAATCCGCCAGCACCCAGTCGTCGCAAACCACCAAGACCAACTCCGCCGCCAAGGTGAGCGCCGGGGTCGAGCAATGGTTGTTCCCGACCTCGGCCAGCAGCTTCGGCACGCACAACGGCTCGTTGCCCGGCGTCAAACTCGGCGGCTCCAACGATTTTTCCGGCGGGGGACAAATCAGCGCCTCGCAAAACCTCAACGCTCGCGCGGCCGTCCTCGTAACCGCGGTCCTGCCCAACGGGAACCTGGTGATCGAGGGCGCGCGGCGCGTCACCTTCGATGGCGAGACGCAGCATGTCGTTCTCCACGGCGTCGTGCGCAGCGAGGACGTGAGCAGCGGAAACATCGTTTTCTCCAGCAACATCGCCGACGCGCGGGTCGAGTTCATCAACGAGGGCATGCTCAGTGATGCGAACAAGAAGGGCTGGCTCACCAAGCTCTACGACAAGCTCCGCCCGTACTGAAAAAGGCTGAAAGACTGAAGGACTGAAAAGCTGAAAGACTCGAACGAATCCATGTACCCACACATTCGCATTTCCCTTCGTCTGCTGCCGCTGCTGGTTCAGTTCTTCAGCCCTTCAGTCCTCCAGCCCTTTCGCCTTCTGCTGCTGCTCTTCTTCAGCCTTTCAGCCCTTCAGTCCTTCAGTCCTTCCCTTCACGCCTCGCGTGTGAAGGACATCGCGCAGGTGGACGGCAGTCGCGACAACCAGCTCGTCGGCTACGGCATCGTCGTGGGTCTCGCGGGAGACGGCGATTCAAACGCCGCCACCACGTTGCGCTCCATCGCCAACGTCCTCCAGCGCCATGGCCTGACCGTCGACTCCAGCCAGTTGAAGGCCAAAAACGTCGCCGCCGTGATGATCACGGCGGACATCGCCGCGTTCCTCAAACCCGGCTCCCGCATCGACGTGACCGTGGCCGCGATGGGCGATGCCAAATCCCTTCAGGGCGGCGTGCTCCTGCAGACCCCGCTCGTCGGCGCCGACGGCCGCGTCTACGCGGTCTCCCAGGGCCCGATCGCGATCGGCGGCTTTTCCGGCGGCGCGGGCGGAGCCGGTGGCGCGACCGTTCAGAAAAATCATCCGACGGTCGGCGTGATCAGCAACGGCGCCATCGTCGAGCGCGAGATCCCCGCGGTCGTCGTGCGCGACGGTGTATTGACCTTTCAATTACACAACCCGGATTTCACGTCCGCCGCCCGGATGGCCGACGCCATCAACCTTGCCTATCCCGGCTCCGCCAGCGCCCGCGACGCCGTGAGCGTTGACGTGAAACTGCCCGCCGCCTACGCGGGGCGTGACGTTGCCTTCCTCGCGGATGTCGGCGCGCTCGAAGTCACGCCCGACACCCTGGCCCGCATTGTCATCAACGAGCGCACCGGCACCATCGTCGCCACGTCGACGGTGCGCCTCTCCCAGGTCGCGATCAGCCACGGAGCGCTCACCATCACCGTTTCCTCCAACCTGGGCGTTTCCCAGCCGAACTCCTTCAACAATTCCGGCCAGACGGTCGTCGTGCCTTCCACCCAAACCGAGGTGACGGAAACGAAGGGCGGGTTCTCCGTCGTCAACGAGGCTCCCAGCATCGATCGCCTCGCCTCGGCGCTCAACGCCCTCGGGGTTTCGACCCGCGAGATGATGGCGATTTTTCAAACACTCAAACGCTCCGGCGCTCTTCAGGCCGAGTTGATCATCAACTGACACCATGTCCATTTCTCCAACCACCGCCATCACCGCCGCCGTCGAACCTACGTGGTCCCGCGCGCTAAACGTCCCGCTTGGCATGCCGACATCGCGCGGTGTGCCCGCCCAACCCTCCGCCGTCGATTTGAAAAAAGCCGCCACCCAGTTTGAGACGATCATTCTGCGCCAGTTACTCGGCCCGAGCATTGAGCCGATGATGAACGGCGGTCTGGGCGATGCCGCGGGCGGAGGCGGCGGGATTTACGGTTATCTGCTGACCGACGTGTTGTGCGGCTCACTGGGTGCCTCCGGCGGTCTCGGTCTCGGGCGCATGTTGGAAAGGAAGCTATCACTCTCCTCCGCCGATGCGCCCGAAGTGTCCGCTCCACCGTCCGACTCACTTTGAATTTTATGCATCCTCACTGGGAAATTCTCGTCGATCACCTGCGCGCCGAACTCGAAGGCTACGGCGGCCTGCTCCAGCTGTTCAACGAGCAGCAGGACAATCTCCTGCGCGGCGATTCCGATGCCGTGCTTTCCTATGCGCACGAGATCGAGGCGCAGATCCGCATTGCCGGCGAATTGAGAGAATGCCGGGAAGCCTCCGTGCGACTCTTCGCCGAGACCAATCGCCGGCCGCCGACATCGACCCTGCACCAGCTTTTGCCCTGTGTTTCGGATGAAGTGAGACCGCTCCTTTCCGCGCTCATCGACGAGGTGAATCATCTGATCCGTCGCGTCCGACACGGCGCCCGGCGCAACCATGACATCTTGAGCCGCGCCGTCCAAGTGCATCAGGAAACACTGCGCGCCCTGCGGCCATCCGCTTTTTCCAAAACCTATTCGCCGCACGGCGAGGTCAGCATCTCCGGCGACCGTCCGGCCTGGCAAGCCGCCGGCTGAGCACAGTCAGCACAGTCCGCACTCCGCAATCCTCACTCCGCAATCTCCGTCATGTCCGGACTTTTTGGAAACCTCGATACAGGCGTCAAAGCCCTCACTGCGCAGTCGCGGGCGTTGGAGACCGCCGGGCGCAACTTGGCCAACGTCAACAACCCGAACTACGCGCGCCAGCGGATCCTCATGGGCGACCGCGGAACCGTGATGACCGCCCAAGGCGCGCAATCTCTCGGTGTCGAGGCCCTGCAGGTGCAACAACTGCGCGACACGCTTCTCGATCGTCAGGTCACGCGCGAGGTCTCGCTGACCTCCTCCCTGGCCGCCCGCCGGCAGGCCTATGGAAAAGTGGAGGCCGCCGTCGGCCAGTCCATCGATCGTTCCGCGGGTGCTTCCTCGGCCGGCGGAATCGCCGGTGCGTTCGGCGACTTTTTCTCCGCCGTCGACGCGTTCGCCACCAGTCCGACCGACATGGGCGTGCGCCAGGTTCTTCTGCAAAAATCCGCCGTGCTCACGGATTCCTTGCGGCAGGCCGACACCCGTCTCGACCAGTTGCAGGGCGATCTGACCGGGCAGCTGGACACCGATGTGGGCGAGGTGAACACGCTGCTCTCGACGATCGCGACGCTCAACGGCCGGATCGGCCACCTCGAGCTCAACGCCCCGGGCTCCGCCGCCGACTTGCGGGACCAGCGACAGGCCGCGCTCGAACAGCTCGCCACCAAGTTGAACTTCGAGAGTCGTCCCTCCGCGAGCGCGCCGGGGCAGGTCGATGTGCTGGTGCGTGCGACCGACGACGCCGAGGTTCCGCTCGTGCAACTCACCGCCGTCACCGGCCCGGTTACACTGGCTGGCTCAACCCTCGTCGCCGGTGATCCGGCCACAGTGATTTCTGTAACCGGTGGTTCGATACACGGCAACATCGAGGCTCGCGACAGCACCACGCAGACTTTGCGCGATCAACTGGACGCGCTTTCCGCTCAACTCGTCTCGGCGGTCAATGCTGCCTACAATCCGACCGGCGCGACGGGAGACTTCTTCGATGCGACCGGCACCACCGCCGGAACGATCGCCCTCGCCGGAGGATTGACCGCGACGACGCTCAAGGCCTCCGACGGCGGCGCGGTCGGCGACAACACGCTGGCGCGTGCGGTGGCGGAGATTGCCAGTCGCTCCTTCTCGACGGCGGACGGCGATGGCATCGATGGCACACCCGCGAAATACTTTGCCGCGATCGTTGGTGAATTCGGCGCCGTCGCTTCGCGCGTTTCGGATCAATACGACGACCAAGTTTCCATCGAGAACATCGTTCGCGCCCAGCGTGATTCCGTGAGCGGCGTGTCGATGGACGAGGAACTCGCCGACCTCGTGAAATATCAGCGCTCCTTCCAGGCCTCCTCCCGCTTTCTTCAAGTCATCGACGAACTGCTCGACACGGTCGTCAACCGTCTCGGCGCCTAACCCGTATCATGCACTTGAACCGTTCGAATAGACGTAGCAGCCGAGGTAACGAGGCCGGATTTTCTTTAGCCACCATCCACCAGCCTCGTTACCTCGGCTGCCACGTTCGACTGCCTCGTTACGTCTAGCCCCGCCCTTCGTCTTCAGCCCTCTTTCCTTCCCATGCGCGTTCCCACTCGAAGCACTTCCGAAATGGCCGTCCGCCAGTTGCAAAAACTGGGTGAGCAACAAACGCAGTTGCAGAAACAGGTCGCGACCAACCAGCGCATTTTTCTGCCGTCGGACGATCCGTCCGCGATGACTCGCATGCTTTCGATCGGTGACGAGCAAAACCGGATCGCCCAGTTCAAACACAACAGCGGCGTCGCCTCCAATCTTGCCCAGGCCTCCTATGCGGGGCTCAACGGCCTCAATGATCTTGCCGGTCGCGCGGGGGAACTTGCCACGCTTGGAGCCGGCGTGTTGAGCGCCGATGCGGCCAAAGCCTATGGCATCGAGATTGACCAGTTGCTTGAGCAGGCGGTCCAGCTCGGCAACACCCGCTTCGACGGCGATTATCTCTACGCCGGCAACGCGCTCGACACCGCGCCCTTTGAAGTCACGCGCGACGCGGGCGGACGCATCACGGTGGCGAACTATGCCGGCGATATGGCGAGTGCCTCCGTCCGCCTCTCCGAAACCGCGTTGGTATCTCCGCGCACCACCGGCGACACGAACCTGGGCATCCGCGACTTCATCAACCAACTCGTCGCCCTGCGCGACGCCCTCAATGCCAACGCCCCGGCGGCCATCTCCGCGGCCGGTGCGGGCCTCGAAACCGCCGTCGACCCGTTGTTGTCCGCGATCAGCGAAAACGGCGCGCTCCAACTCCGGATCGAGGTCGCCCAAGCCCAGCAAAACACGCGAGCCGACAGCTTGGAAACACTCGCTTCGTCCGAAGCCGATGTGGATCTCGCAGCCACCGTGGTGAAGCTCAGCCAGGCGACCACCTCCTACGAGGCCGCGTTGGCCTCGGCCAGCAAGATCATGAACCTTTCCCTGCTCGACTATCTGCGATGAACCCGTGCACCGGACGCGAACGCGTCTTTTCACCCACAACCCAGCCCCTACGCCGATGAAATTCACCTCCGATACCTTTGCCGCCACGCTCGACGAGGCGCCGACGCCGATCTCAACCTATCGTCTGGTTCAAGGACTGATGGGTTTTCCCGCGCACACGACCTTCGAGCTCCTCGAAGACCCGGACCAGTTTCCCTTCCGCTGGCTGCTCCTTCACGGGCCCGAGACGATCCAGTTTGTCGTGATCGAACCGGGCGGGGTGATCCCCGACTACGAACTCGAGCTCTTCGACGAAGACGCCGCATCCCTCGGGATCACCGGATCGGAGGATGCGCTCATCCTGAATATTGTGACCGTGAGCCGCACGCTGCCTGTGACGGCGACGGTCAATCTGGTGAGCCCGGTGGTGGTCCATCGCCGGACCGGCCTTGCCAAGCAGGTGGTGCTGGCCAACCATGCGCGCTACAACGTCCGCCACCCGTTGGTCACGACCCGTTAACCTCCCCCCATGCTCGTCCTCAGCCGCAAGGTAAACGAATCCATTCTGATTGGAGACAACATCGAGATCCGCATATCGCGCATTGACGGGGACACCGTGAAAATCGGCATCTCGGCCCCGCGCGAAGTCCGGGTGTTCCGCAAGGAAATGCTCACCGATATCGCCTCCACCAATCAGGCCGCCGCAGTTCCCGCCGCGCCGAAGGGGGAGCTACCCAAGCTCGCCTTGCCGAAGCTCGCGATTCCCAAGTCCAATCCCTGAGCCGCAACGATACGCTGCTGGAAGTGGCATGGGCATCCTGCCCATGGGATCGGAACATGGGCGTCCCCGTCCATGCCCTCCTCCCGACGCTCACGGTTGCTGCATCACCGGGCGGTTGCCGCCCTTGTCGCCGATCGGAGGCAACATGACGGGAGCGGAGTCGAGGACATCGCGGACTTTGCGGGCGAGGACGTCGAGGGTGAAGGGTTTTTCCAGGAAGGGGAGGTTGTAGTCGGCCACGGCCTGGACCGTCGCGGTGTTGCCGAGGAAACCAGACATGAACAGAATACGAAGACCCGGTGCATGAATTGACTGAATACGCCGGGCGAGGGCGAACCCGTCCATGTCGGGCATGATGACGTCCGTGAGAAGGAGATCGAACGACGGCGGAGGTGTCGTTTGGAAAAGCGAAAGCGCGTGGTTTCCGTCGGGAACGACGGTGACCTGATAACCGAGGGTATCGAGAATCGCGACGGCGATCTGCCGGATCGCCTCGTCGTCCTCCACGACCAGGATGTGTTCCCGGCCGGTGACGTCCTGTTCCTCCTGTTCCTGGAAAAAATCTTCGTGGGGCGGTTCGATGCGGGGGAGAAAGAGGTGAAAGCCCGTGCCATGGCCCAGTTTGCTTTCGAAGGTGATGATCCCGTCGCAGTTTTTGATGATGACCGCGCAGGTGGCCAGCCCCAGGCCGGTGCCGCGGCCGACCGGCTTGGTCGTGAAGAACGGTTGGAACAGGCGGGACTGCACGTCGGCATCCATACCGGTGCCGGTGTCGCTCACGGTGAGTTGAACATACTCGCCGGGAGGAAGTCCGTGGGGATTGGGTCCGGAGATTTCGATCACGTCGACGGCGAGCGTGAGCAGGCCGCCCTGCGGCATGGCGTCGCGGGCATTGAGGCAGAGGTTGAGCACGACCTGGTCGATCTGGTTGCGATCGGCTTTGAAGGAGGCGGTGTCGACGGCGAGGCGGACCTCGATGGAGACGCTTTCGCTCAGGAGGGAGCGCACAAGGTCGCGGAGATCTTCGATCACTCCGTTCATGTCGAGCACCTCGGGCTGGAGCACCTGTTTGCGACTGAAGGCGAGTAACTGGCGGGTGAGTGAGCTGGCGCGGGCGGCGGCCTTGAGAATCTCGGCGGTCTTGGATTTAAGCTCCGGAGCGATGTCGGTGAGATCCTCGTGCAACATGTCACCGTAGCAGCGAACCGCGGTGAGGAGGTTGTTGAAGTCGTGGGCGACACCGCCGGCGAGCAGGCCGACGGCTTCCATTTTTTGGGATTGGAGGAGCTTGGTCTCGCTTTCCTGGAGCGCGAGTTCGGCCAGGTTGCGCTGGTGCACCGTGCTGATGATGGTGACGAGGGCTTGGATGAAATCGAACGCCTCGCGGCCGAAGGTGCGGGATTCGGTGCTGAGCCCGGTGAGGAAACCCACGACGTGATTGCCGTTGTTGATCGGCGCGGCGAGCCCGCTGCGCACGTTGAGCGCGGCGTGGTTTTCCCGGCCCGGGAAAATGGCCGCGTCGTCATGGAGGCGGAGATGACTGTCGCCGGTGGCGCGGGCCTCGGCGGCG
>JANJTQ010000081.1 GCA_024711005.1 Opitutaceae bacterium
ACATGACTTCCCGGACGGTTGTCCGGTTCGGATCACGGCCATCGGCGACGGCACGGATGCTGATGTCACGATCCGTGAGAATGCCGGAGACCCGGTCGTTGTCACAGACGGGCACGGCACCCACGTCCAGTTCGCGCAGCACCTGGGCGGCTCGGGTGATCGAGTCGGAGGGGGCGACGCACCGGGGATTTGGGGTCATGATTTCTTGGATTTTCATAATGCCGTCAGTCTACACCTTGGCCTTGATTTTGAGTATCAGGCCGGCCGCTGAATGGGGCTGGGAACACGACCTGTCCAGACGCGGGGATTTTTCCGTCGGGCAGGGGCATTGGGAGCGTGATGCAAGCCTGCTGTGAGGATTGCCGCCGCTCTCACGGGCGCGTGAAGCCGGGTGCTCCGAAGTTGGCACCTAGGCGCTTCGGGCGGGTTCCAGTATGGACCGGATCCGACTTCACCCGATGGTGCGTTTGCCTCGTTTGGTTTAGGCTGCTGGCAATCGAATTTCAACAACCACCAACGGATCAAAGGAATCATTCATCATGCTAGCCGCCACCCCCGCCAATATCGACACGAGCCGCGCCCGGAATTTTTTCGAGGAGAAAGTAGCGTTCACGACCGGGCCGGTCGAACTCGAGCGCGAGATGCGTGACGACAACGTGACGGTTGTCGATGTGCGAGCCGCGGAGGATTACGCCAAGGGACATATTCCGGGGGCGATCAGTCTCCCGCAGGAGCTCTGGGACACGTTTTCCGGATTAAAAAAGGAGCGGGTCAACGTCCTCTACTGTTATTCGCAGGTCTGTCATCTGGCGGCCAACGCCGCGATGAAGTTCGCGGGGAAGGGTTACCCCGTCATGGAACTGGAGGGCGGTTTCGATGGCTGGAAGGCGCACAACCTCCCGATCGAAACCTGATACTTCCGCCAAATCTTTGGGATCGATCGTAGCGGGCGAGCGCTTCGATCCCCCTTTCAACACCGCCCGACAACACCAGGAATAAAAATGAAAAACGAACTCACTCGCTGGGATCCGTTCCGCGAACTCGAAGAAGTCCACAACCGCCTCTCCAGTTTTTTTGACGGCGGTTCTCCCCGAAACCGGGAAAGGGAAGAATCGTTGATGCTCACCGAATGGGCGCCTCTCGTCGATATTTCGGAGGACGACAAAACCTACACGATCAAAGTCGAATTGCCGGAGGTGAAACGCGAGGACATCAAGGTCAGCGTCGAGAACGGCATGTTGACGATTTCCGGCGAACGCCGTCGGGAAAAGGAGGAGAAGAATCGCAAGTATCATCGTGTGGAGCGCTCCTACGGCAGCTTCGTGCGCAACTTCACCTTGCCGCAAAATGTCGATCCGAGCCAGGTGGGCGCGCAGTACCGCGATGGCGTGCTCAATGTGAACATCGCGAAATCGGAGCAGGCGCGGCCGCATTCCATCGAGGTCAAGGTTGATTGAGACCACGGGACCTCGCGCACCGTCGTGGCGATGCAGTCGAACGTAGCAGCCCGGATGGTTCGACTGCATCTCCGCCCCGTATTCCTCCCCTGTTTCATCAGCTCGAACCCATGAACACCACCGGATCGGCCACCACCATTCCCCGTCTGCAGGCGCTCGCTCGACTGATCCGTTATCATTGTATCAACGCGACCAGTACGGCGCATTCCGGACATCTGACCTCCTCCCTCTCGGCGACGGATTTGATGACCGGATTGATGTTTGGCGGCACGTTCCGCTTCAACCTCGCCGAACCGGATCACCCGAACAACGACCGGCTCATCTTTTCAAAAGGCCACGCCTCGCCTTTGTTCTACGCGCTGTGGGAGGCGGCGGGTTGTCTGGACGAAAAAGAAATCCTCACGTTCCGGCAGTTCGGCGCGCGCCTTGAAGGACATCCGACACCGCATTTCCCCTACGCGGAAGCGGCGACGGGTTCGCTTGGACAAGGCCTCGGCATCGGTGTCGGCATGGCGCTGAACGCCCGCCGGATCGATCGGCTGCCTTACAGGACTTATGTATTGCTCGGCGACAGCGAGATGGCGGAAGGCTCGCAATGGGAGGCGATCCAGATCGCCGCTCATTACGGCCTCTCGAATCTCGTCGGAATCATCGACGTGAACCGGCTTGGCCAGTGCGGAGAAACCATGCTTGGGCACGACGTGGATGCGCACGCGCGCCGGGTGGCGGCTTTCGGGTGGAAGACCATCGTGATCGATGGCCATGACCTGCCGCAGATCCTCGACGCGTTTCAACAGGCGGCAAACGAGCAGTCCCAACCGGTGATGATCATTGCCCGCACGACCAAGGGGAAAGGCATCTCTTTTCTTGAGGACGCGCCCGACTGGCACGGCAAAGCCCTGGATCATGATCAGTGGAAACATGCCCTGCGTGAACTGCACGACGTCGAGCGCGACCTGCAGGGCGAGATCGCGATGCCGGAGGACGTGCGGCCGGAGCGTCCGCCGTCGCGGCCGTCCGAGGCGCCCTGCTACGAGCCGGGAGAGATGGTGTCGACGCGCAAGGCGTACGGCAACGCCCTCGCCCGCATCGAGGCCCGGTTTCCGCAACTCGTGAGTCTCGATGGCGAGGTGAGCAACTCGACGATGGCGGAGCTGTTCAAGGAAGTCGCACCGTCCCGTTTTTTTGAAATGTTTGTGGCAGAGCAAAACATGGTTGAGGTGGCGCTGGGCCTCTCCTTGCGCGGAAAGATTCCCTTTGTGTCGACCTTTGCGGCGTTCTTTACCCGGGCGTTCGATCAGATCCGCATGAGCCAGTATTCGCAGGCGAACATCAAGTTTGTCGGCTCGCATGCCGGCGTCTCCATCGGCGAGGACGGTCCGTCTCAGATGGGGCTCGAAGACATTGCGATGTTTCGGTCGATTCTGTTCTCCACGGTGCTGCATCCCTGCGACGCGGTCTCCACCGAAAAGCTCGTAGAGGCGGCCGCTGCGCACGACGGGATTGTCTACCTGCGGACGTTGCGCCAAAGCACGCCGGTCATCTATCTCAACGACGAATCCTTCCCGATTGGCGGGAGCAAGGTCCTGCGGCAAAGCGATGACGACTGCGTCACCATCGTGGCGGCGGGGGCCACGGTGCACGCGGCGCTGAAGGCCTGGGCGGAGCTTAAGCGGAAAGACATTCAGGTGCGCGTCATCGATGCCTACAGCATCAAGCCGATTGATGCGGTGACGTTGCGCGAGGCCGCGGAAGCGACCGGCGCGATTATCACCGTCGAGGATCATTATCCGGCCGGCGGCCTGGGCGAGGCGGTGCTGGACGCGCTCGCGGAACGACCGGTTCCGGTGTGGCGACTCGCCGTGCGAAAGACGCCGATGAGCGGGACCGGGGATGAACTGCGAAACTTTGAGGAAATCTCAGCCACGTCGATCATCGAACGGGTCGAGCGGCTTTCGATGACGGAAACGCCCGTGAACGCGTCGTAGGCCACACCAAACCGTCGGCTTACACTCCGGCTGGAACCACTCACAGATACTCCAGCGGACGTTTGATTTCCACGGAAGCGGGTGGCGTTGGAGCGGTGCGCAACGCGACGAAACCGACGGCTGCCAGCAAGGTGCACGCGAGGACAAACCAGTCGCCGTGGCGCACGTAGAAACTCTGTCGGCCGATCCAGCGTGCGTCCGCTTTTACGGCGACTGTTTGGGTGCCGCGGAAATAAACGGTGCCCTTGGACGCTTGATCGGGATCGACGGTCACGATCCCTTGCGGGTTCTGTGTAAGGACGGCGCGGATACTGCCGAACTCGTCGATCCAACCGCTCCAGCCGCCGTTGCCGCAGCGCAGCACGGGGCGGCGGGTCTCCACGGCACGGAGGACGGAGTTGGATGCGTGCTGGTAAGCCGCGCCGCCTTCGCCGAACCAGCCGTTGTTGGTGTGAACCACCAGCACGTCGGAGCCGGCGCGCACGCTTTCCCGCGAAAGTTGCGGGAAGATATCCTCGTAACAAAGCAACGCACCCAAGGCCAACGGGCGTTTGCCCACCGCGATGACAAGCGGGGCGGGATCCGTCCCCCGCAGGAAGTCGTCGCCGATGGGCACGACCTTTTCCAGCCAGCCGAAGAGCGGACGAAGCGGCACGAATTCGCCAAACGGCACGAGCTTTCGCTTCGCATAAAAGTGTTCGCCGAGTCCTGCCTGCGGATCGACGGCGAACACCCCGTTGAGCCAGTCCTCGATCACCGGATCCCCGGCGGACGGCTGGATCGCGATGGAGCCGAGGACCAAGGGCGCGCCGGCGCGGGCCGAAAGGTGTTCGACCCAGGCGCGCATTTCGGCGTCGCCTTTGACCGCCCAAGGCGTGGTGGCCTCGGGCCAGAGAATGATGTCGGGTTTGGTTTCGCCGGCGGCGAAGGTGAGGCTTTCGAGCACCCGCAAGATGGCGGGACCCTTGGCGTTGTCCCACTTGATCTCCTGCGGGATGTAGGGCTGGACGAACGCAAAACGTCCGAGAGTAACGGCGAAGTTGTGGCGGTTGAAGGTTTCCTGCACTTGCGTGGCCACGCAGATCACGAGAAGGAACATCGCGGCGAAGAACTCCTGCGACCGTCTGCCGAGTCCGCTGCGACCTTCGCGGATGAGGCGGTGTGCGTACGCGGCGAAGCCGAGATTCATGGAGATCAGTACAAACGACACGCCACTGGCGCCGGTGAACGAGGCGATTTGCAGGATGGTCATGCGTTGCCACTGCGTTGCGGCGAGTGGCATCCACGGAAACCCGCTGAGCACCCAGGTGCGCGTCCATTCGCCGACCACCCAGAGTCCGGCGAGGCCAAAGAGCGCGAGAAGGCGTATGGGAGTGGATTGGCCGAGCATACGGGGCAGCGCCCAGCGCGCGGCGAGGAACCAAGCACCGATCCAGGCCCCGATGAAGGGCCCGAGGAGTAGCAGGCCGCCGACGGTGACGTTGTGCAGCCAGGCGAGCAGGAGAGTCCAGGCGACGGCCTGTGAACCGAGCATCGTCCATGCGTAAAGTCGGAACGAAGGACGGAGGTAGGCCCAGAACAAGGCCGGCGCGGCGAAGGCGTATGCAAACTCCGGCGTGCGCGACGGTGGAAACGAGAGGACCGTCAGAACCACGGTGGCGACGAATACGCCTGCGGCCCAAAGGAGCGCGGCGCGACGTTGCGCCCAGGACGGAGGGAAACCGTCGAGGCTGTCGGTGATTGAGGAGGGAATCGGAGAGGAGTCGGCGGACACGGGAATGGCGGAGTGTGGCGTGGCGCGGGTGACGTGCAAGCGGTGGCTTGGCGTGGTGGCGGGCCGTTTCTTTCTATTTCTTCATTATCTTTCCCTCCGGCTTAGGTCCGACTCCTATGCACTGACGAAAGAGAAAGATTAAGATAAAGAAGAAAGAGAAAGAGGGGCGGACAGGGTGCGACTGGTTCGATCGAAAGGCGCTACCTGAACACTTTTTCAGCAGAGTTCCCTTGTACGCAGAGAGACGGGCGTTTTCATCCTCTGCTTCGCATATGCCCAACCTACTCCTCTTTCCGTTCACCGATTACTGGTGGTTCTACGGTTTGTTCACGCTGTTTGTCCTCGGCATGCTGGCATTGGACTTGGGTGTGTTTCACCGTAAAGCCCACGAGGTTTCGGTCAGGGAAGCCGCCACGTGGAGTGTGGTCTGGATCTCGCTGGCGCTGCTTTTTTGCTATGGATTCTGGCATTACATGCGGTGGACGCTGCCGGTTTACCCTCCGTTGGTGGAGCATCTCGCGGCAAAAGGCATCACTGACGGCGTGGCTGTCGCGGCCGAGGCCGGTCGGCTCGCGAACCAGACGGCGCTGGAGTTTCTCACCGGCTTCGTGGTCGAGAAATCGCTCTCGGTGGACAATATTTTCGTGTTCATCGTGGTGTTCGGCTATTTCGGCGTGCCGAAGATGTATCAGCACCGCGTGCTGTTCTTCGGCATTCTGGGCGCGCTGGTGTTTCGCACGCTCTTCATCGCGCTCGGTGCGGTGCTGATGCAGTTCGGCTGGGTGTTATGGGTCTTCGGCGCGTTTCTGATCTTCACCGGCGTTAAGATTTTCTTCGCCGACGAGAAGCCCATCCATCCCGAGACCAATCCGTTCGTTCGCCTGCTTCGCCGGTTTGTCCCCATCACGGAAAATCTCGAAGGGCAGCGATTCTTCGTTCGCACCCAGGGGATTCTTTACGGCACGCCTCTGCTGGTGTGCCTCGTGTTCATCGAGGTGACGGATATCGTTTTTGCGGTGGATTCCGTGCCGGCCATCTTCGCGATTACGAAAGAGCCGCTGATTGTTTATACGTCCAATATCTTTGCGATTCTCGGTCTGCGCGCGCTGTTTTTTCTGCTCATCAGCGTGATGCATAAGTTCCACTTCCTGAAATACGGCCTGGGCGTCATCCTGACCTTCGTGGGCTTGAAGATGGTGTGGCTCAACTCGCTGTTTCCGGATCACAAATTTCCAATCGTGTGGTCCTTGAGTATCATTGGCTTTGTTTTGGCCGCGTCGGTGGTGGCTTCGCTGGTATTTCCCGCGAAGCAGGCCTCCGAACCGTCGGCACATCTATGAATAGTCTGTTTACCGAAATCCTCATCGTTTTTCTGCTTTTGCTGGCGAACGGCGTCTTCGCCATGGCGGAGATCGCGGTGGTATCATCGCGCAAGGCCCGCCTGAAAAAACTATCCGATGACGGCTCGGCACGGGCGAAGGTGGCGCTGGCACTCGCCGAAGAACCGACGAGGTTTTTATCGACGGTGCAGATCGGTATCACGCTGGTCGGCATCCTGGCCGGTGTGTTCGGCGGCGCGCGGTTTGCGGATCGGCTTGCCGGCTGGTTGACGGAGCAGGCGCCGGTTTTGGGCGACTATGCGGAAGCGCTTTCGATCACCGGGGTGGTGGGCGTGATCACCTACTTTTCGCTCATCATCGGCGAACTCGTCCCGAAGCGCATCGCGCTGAACAATCCCGAACTCAAGGCCATGGTTCTGGCCGCGCCCATGAACGCGCTGTCCCGTTTCGCATTGCCGTTCGTGTGGCTGCTCACGGTTTCGACGAACGGCGTGTTGAAGCTGTTTGGCTTCACCGCGGAGAAGGACGCGCCGCCTTCGGAGGAGGAAGTTTCGCACCTGATAGAGCAAGGCACGCTGGCCGGTGTGTTTCACAAGGCGGAGCGGGCGATGGTCGAAGGCGTGCTGCGCCTCGACGAACGCGCCGTCGCGGAGATCATGACGCGCCGCGACAGCATCGTGTGGCTCGATATCGCCGATACCGACGACGTGAACTGGCGAAAGATCGTGGCGAGCGGACATTCCCTTTTTCCCGTCTACGAGGGAAGCACCGATCATGTGCTGGGCATGGTCTCGGTGAAGGCGCTCTGGGCGAATGCCGCCATCGGACTGGGCAACCGTCTGCGCGACCACCTGACTCAGCCGCTCTACGTGCCCCAGACCTCCAACGCGGTGCAATTGCTGGATATCTTCAAAAAATCAGGCAAGCACCTGGCTCTGGTGACCGACGAGTTTGGGAGTATCCAAGGAATTGTTACGTTGATCGACGTGATGGAGGCGATTGTCGGGGACCTGCCGGAGCCGGGGGATCGTCTGGGCCCCCAGGCGGTGCAGCGCGACGACGGATCCTGGATCGTCGATGGGCGTATGGAGATCGATGAGTTGAAGCGGCTCTTCAAATTGGACGCGCTGCCCGGCGAGGAAGACGGGGATTACCGGACGCTCGGCGGCTTCGTGCTCGACCGACTCGGGCATATTCCGGTGGAGAGCGAATCGGTCGAATGGGCCGGATGGAAATTCGAGGTCATCGACATGGACCGTCATCGCGTGGACAAGGTGCTGGTGAGCGGGACAAGTGCAAGCCAATCGCACTCCGCGGAGTATTCGCGAAGTTGACGCCGGTGCCGCCGGGCAAAAAATCGGAGCGATGGATAAAAGCGGAAGTTGCTGTACGCCGGAACGGGCCGGGCGTGAGGGATCCGATACCCGGGTTGACTTTGCACGGGTGGTGACTGGCTCGACCGAAGGCATGAAGCTGCTGGCGGGGGGAAAGTTCCTGATGGGTAACGAGCGCGGTTATGGTTTCGCCTCCGATGGCGAGGGCCCGGTTCACGAAGTGGCATTGTCGCCGTTCTGGATGGACGCAACCGCCGTGACCAACGAGCAGTTTAACGCGTTTGTAAACGACACGGGTTACAAGACCGAAGCCGAGCGTTTTGGTTGGACGTTTGTGTTTTGGGGTCACCTCTCGCCGAAACAATTGCAGACGGCCTCGCAGGCGCGCGTCCTTGGTTCCGAATGGTGGTGCCGGGTCGACGGGGCGGATTGGAGGCATCCGGAAGGTCCGGGCTCGAACATTAAGAAGCGGTGGGCTCACCCGGTCGTCCAGGTGTCGTGGAACGACGCGCTCGCTTACTCCGACTGGGCGGGCAAACGCCTGCCCACCGAGGCGGAGTGGGAATACGCGGCGCGCGGCGGCTTGCCGCACTTGAACCGGTTTCCTTGGGGCGATGAATTGGAGCCGGAGGGGCGTCATCGCATGAACGTCTGGCAAGGCGACTTTCCTTCCCGCAACACGGAGGCGGACGGCCACTATGGGACGGCGCCCGCAAAAAGTTTTCGGGTAAACGGCTTCGGCCTCTACAACACGACGGGTAATGTGTGGGAGTGGTGCTGGGATTGGTTCGACGAAACCTACTACGTGCGCAGCGGGGCGGTGGACCCGACGGGCCCATGCGCTGGCGAGAGGCGGGTGATGCGCGGAGGCAGCTATCTGTGTCATGCGAGTTACTGCAACCGGTACCGTGTTGATGCTCGCAACTCCAACATGCCGGACAGCGCGGCGACGAATTTGGGGTTTCGTTGCGTGCGCGATGTAGAGCCCGCGGTTTCAAAATAAACGAGCCCGTCGCTGGTACTCCGCGAGTGAAGTGAGGAAGGACGGCGGACGGGGCGGACTGTCGGCCTGCGGCCTCGGAAGCCTGTTTCTGTCTGGCGGGTTATTTGTGCGACAGAACCCTGGGATTTTGCATCCAGAGACCGTAGTGCTGGCCGGCGTGGGTTTGTCGAACAGCAGGCGTGGTTGATTTTGGATTATACGCCGTAGCGGGTGAACATCTCGCGAGGGGCGTGAATGGCTTCGAAGTGGGCGCGCAGGCG
>JANJTQ010000111.1 GCA_024711005.1 Opitutaceae bacterium
AGTGGCATGGGCATCCTGCCCATGATTCTGCGAGGAGCGGTAGTGGGGTTTTCGCATGGGCGTTGCACCACGCCGAGGGCCTCGAAATTTTCGGCTCGCCCCATCGGTCCGCAGCGTAATCTTATTGGGCTAATTTCGTCCACTGATCGCACCGCTTGCGGGTGCGGCGCACTTCATGCATTATTGACCACCGGCCCGCCGGTCCGTCCTCCCTTTCAAAGACTCATGGCCAAGATCATCCCGTCCCCGCTCTACTCTCCTGAACAAGAACACGATGCCTGTGGTGTCGGGTTCATTGCCAAGCTGACCGGCGAACGTTCCTACGACGTTCTCAATCGTGCAATCTCGGCCCTCAAAGCGCTCGCCCACCGGGGTGCAATCGACGCCGATGCGGTCACCGGCGACGGTGCCGGCCTCCTTACCCAAATCCCCGTCGAGCTTTTCAAAGACTACCTGGCCGAAAAGAAGAAGCCCCTTTTCCGCGACCAAGACCTCGGTGTCGGCATGATTTTCCTCCCCAAGGGAGACGACTACGCCCAAGCCCACGCCAAAAAGATCGTCGAAGCCGCCATCAAGCAGGAAGGGCTCGCTTGGCTCGGCTGGCGCGATGTCCCCACCGACTCGTCCTGCCTCGGTCGCAAGGCCCTCGAAACGCAACCACTCATCGTGCAAGCGCTTGTGGCTCGAAAAGATGAGATCACGGACGACGAGTTTGAGCGCAAACTCTTCCTCGCCCAAAACTCGGCCGAACGGCAGATCATCGAGGCCAAGATTCCGGGCTTTTACGTGTGCTCGTTCTCCTCGCGCACCATCGTTTACAAGGGCCTCCTCACGCCCGCCCAGATCCGTAAGTACTTCGTCGACCTGAAGTCCCCCAAGTTCACGACGGCGTTCGCGATCTTCCACCAGCGTTACTCGACCAACACGTTCCCCACGTGGCACTTGGCGCATCCGTTCCGCATGATGGCGCACAACGGCGAGATCAACACCATCCGCGGCAACCGCAACCTCATGCGCGCCCGCGAGAACTCCACCGCTTATGGCGTCTGGGGCGAGCGCTTCCCCGATCTCAAACCGCTCGTTCAGCCCGACATGTCGGACTCGGCGACGTTCGATAACGCATTGCAGCTCATCACCCTTGGCGGACGCAATCCCTTGCATGCCGCGATGCTGATGATGCCGCCTGCTTGGGAGAAGGACAAGACGCTCTCCCCCGAGACCCGCGCGTTCTTCCGTTACCATGCCTGCATGATGGAACCATGGGACGGCCCCGCCGCGGTGATCTTTACCGACGGACGCACCATCGGCGCCGCCCTTGACCGCAACGGCCTGCGTCCCGCGCGCTACAAGATTTTCGACGACGGCTACTTCATCTTGGCCTCCGAGGCCGGCCTTGTGCACGACTTCCCCGGCAAGGTCGTCGAAGCCGGTCGCCTTGGCCCCGGCCGCATGCTGTCGCTTGATCTCATTGAGCATAAGTTCTACCGCGACGAAGAGGTGAAGGCCCGCTTCACCGCCGATCCCCACTTCAAAGAATGGTGCGAAGAACACCTCATCAACCTCCACAAGGTCGCCAAGTCCTCCGCCTCCGATGTAGGCAGCCAGCTTGCTGGCGCTTCCGCCGCCATCCCTTCTCCCGCGGCCCAAGTCGCTTTCGGCTACGACATCGACGAGCAGGAACTCATTCTCACCCCTCTCGCCGAGGGAATCGAACCCACCGGCTCGATGGGTGACGACACCCCGCTCGCCGTCCTCTCCCGTCGTCCGCGCCTGCTCTATACCTACTTCAAGCAGCTCTTCGCGCAGGTCACCAATCCCCCGATCGACTCCATCCGCGAAAAGGCGGTCATGTCGCTCACCGGTTATCTCGGCGGTCGTCTCGGGCTCTTCGAGGAATTCCCGAAGACCACCGGCTTCGTGGAACTCGATTCGCCGGTCCTCTTCGATCACGAGGTCACCGCGCTCTTCGACGTGTCGTTCCTCAAGAACCGCGTCGTTCGCATCAGCACACTCTTCGATGCCACCAAGGGTCCCGAAGGCCTTGAAGCCGCCGTCAAAGAACTCGCCGCGCGCGCCCAGGCAGCCGTTGAGCACAACGACGCCAAGGTTCTGATCCTCTCCGACAAGGGCGTTACCGCCGAAAAGGCCGCCATCCCGATGCTTCTCGCCGTCGGTGCGGTCAACCAGCAGCTCGTCCGCGCCGGTCTCCGCCTCAAGTGCGACCTCGTTGCCGAGACCGGTGAAGCCCGCGACGTGCACCACATCGCCACGCTCCTCGGCTTCGGCGTCAACGCCGTCAATCCGTTCCTGGCGCTCGATATCGTCGCCTCGCTCGCCACCTCCGAAAAGACGTCCAAGCCCGTCACCGCCGAACAAGCCCGCCTCAATTACAAGACCGCCATCGATGCCGGCCTCCTCAAGGTCATGGCCAAGATGGGCATCTCCACGCTGCTCAGCTATCGCGGCGCGCAGATGTTCGAAGCCATCGGTGTTTCCCACAAGGTCATCGACGAATGCTTCACCGGCACACCGTCGCCCATCGGCGGCGTCGGTTATGTCCATGTCGGCGAGGAAACCCTCCGCCGCCACGCCCGCGCCTTCCCGGCACCCGTCGCCTCCGACGTAGCTGGAGACCCGACGACCCCGTCGGGGCCCTCCGTCCTCGGCAACGAAGGCTATTATCGCGTCAACAAGAAGGGCGAAGGCGAGTTCCACGGCTGGAACCCGAAGGTCGTCTCCTCGATGAACAAGTTCGTGCGTTCCGGCACCTTCGAATCCTACACCGATTGGAAGACCAACGCCGACGACCACCAGCCCGTATCCATAAAGGACCTACTCAAGATCCGCTTCGACGCCGTCACGCCTGTTCCGCTCGACGAGGTCGAACCGATTGAGGATGTCCGCAAGCGTTTCACCACCGCGGGCATGTCCATGGGCGCGCTTTCGCCCGAGATCCACGAAGCCCTCGCCATCGCGATGAACCGCATCGGCGGCAAATCCAACTCCGGCGAAGGCGGCGAAGATCCCGACCGTTTCAACGTTCGCGAGAACGGCGACAACGCCAACTCCGCCATCAAGCAGGTCGCCTCCGGTCGCTTCGGCGTCACCGCCGCCTACTTGTCTTCGGCCAAGGAAATCGAGATCAAGATGGCACAGGGCGCCAAGCCCGGCGAAGGCGGACAACTCCCCGGCGCCAAGGTCACCCCGCTCATCGCCCGCCTCCGTTTCAGCGTACCCGGCGTCACCCTCATTTCGCCGCCCCCGCACCACGACATCTACTCGATCGAGGATCTCGCACAGCTCATCTTCGACCTCAAGGAAGTGAACCCGCGCGCCAAGGTGTGCGTGAAGCTCGTGTCGTCCTCCGGCGTCGGCACCGTCGCCGCCGGCGTGGCCAAGGCCTACGCCGATGTCGTCCTGGTCTCCGGCCATGACGGTGGCACCGGCGCCTCGCCGTTTGCCTCGATCAAAAACGCCGGCTCCGTCTGGGAAATCGGTGTCGCCGAAGCTCACCAGGTGCTGATGATGAACGGCCTTCGTGGTCGTATCACCCTCCGCACCGACGGCGGTATGAAGACCGGTCGCGACATCGTGATCGCCGCGCTTCTCGGCGCCGAAGAGTTCAACTTCGGCACCGCCGCCCTCATCGCCGGCGGTTGCGCGATGTTCCGTGTTTGCCATCTGAATACCTGCCCGGTCGGTGTCGCCACCCAGCGCGAAGACCTCCGCGCCAAGTTCCGCGGCAAGCCCGAGAACATCATCAACTTCTTCAACGCCGTCGCGGAGGACGTCCGCCACTACCTCGCGAAGCTCGGCGCGCGCACGCTCAACGACATCATCGGCCGGGTGGATCTCCTTGAGCAGATCGACGACCCCGCCAACCCGAAGACCAAGTTGGTCAACCTCGCCGGCCTCCTTCACAACCCCGACCCCTCGGGCGAACTGGATCGCTATCACACCCGCGAGCGCAACGAACGTTTCGGTGGCGAAGGCTCCCTCGACGAAGCCATTCTCCAGGAAGCGCGCGACGTCATTCTCGGTGAATCCGCCCGCTTGGTGGCCCGCTACAAAGTCACCAACGTCAACCGCGACGTCGGCACGCAGCTCTCC
This sequence comes from Opitutaceae bacterium, assembly GCA_024711005.1. Lineage (GTDB taxonomy): Bacteria > Verrucomicrobiota > Verrucomicrobiia > Opitutales > Opitutaceae > Rariglobus. The sequence continues at coordinate 4,111 of JANJTQ010000111.1, forward strand.
GGCCAGATCGCCTACCAGCACGGCAACGAAGGCCTGCCCGCCGGCACGATCGACCTCACGTTCACGGGTTCCGCCGGCCAGTCGTTCGGCGCGTTCCTCGTCAACGGGCTGCGCCTCACGCTCATCGGCGAGGCCAACGAATACGTCGGCAAAGGCATTAACGGCGGCGAAATCATCATCCGTCCGAAGCCCAGCGAAACGTTCCAGTGGCACGCCCAGTCGATCCTCGGCAACACGTGTCTCTACGGAGCGACTGGCGGCACGCTCTTTGCGGCGGGCCGTGCAGGTGAACGCTTCGCGGTGCGCAACTCCGGAGCGACCGCGGTCGTTGAAGGCGTGGGCGACCACGGCTGCGAATACATGACGGGCGGCCTCGTTGTTGTCCTTGGTCCGACCGGCACCAACTTCGGCGCCGGCATGAGCGGAGGTCTGGCGTTTGTCTATGACGCCAAAGACACGTTCGCGGGGAGCATCAACCCGGCGATGATCGGTTTGGAGCGGCTGAACTCGCAGGAGGAAATCGACAGCCTGAGGAAGCTGATCCAGACGCACTTCAAGATCACCGCCAGCCCGCACGCGCAGAGCTTGGTGGAGAACTGGGAAAAGACG
>JANJTQ010000116.1 GCA_024711005.1 Opitutaceae bacterium
GCGGGCCGCGCGGGCGGCGCGCGCCTCATCACGGCGCTCGGACTCGACCTTGGTGATGCGCTCGCCCTCATACTCGATGATACGCGTGCCCGACGGGATGTCCTGGGTGGCGATCACCCCGCGACCGTGGATCGGGGAACGGCGGACTTTGGCCCACGGCGATGTGGTCGGACGGCGTCGGGCGGACTTGGCGGCGGACGCCGTGGTTTTTTTCGCGGACGATTTCGATTTGCTCATGCAGTCAATTCCAGTCCCACCGGACAATGATCGCTGCCCATGATTTCGGGCGAGATCCAGGCACGCTTGAACCGCGACTGGAGTGCGGCGGAAGCGAGAAAATAGTCGATGCGCCACCCGATGTTCCGCCCGCGCGCACCGGCGCGGTAGGTCCACCACGAGTAATGACCGGGACCTTTTTCGAAGTGGCGGAAGGTGTCGATGAACCCGGCGTTGAGAAACGCACGAAATCCGTCGCGCTCCTCGTTGCTGAAGCCGGGATTGCCCACGTTTTCCCGGGGACGGGCGAGGTCGATCTCCTCATGGGCGACATTGAGGTCGCCACACACGATCACGGGTTTGGCTTTTTCCAGCGTCTGCAAGTAGGCGAGGAAATCGCGGTCCCACGACTGGCGATACGGCAGGCGCACGAGCTCGGGCTGGGCGTTGGGCACGTAGACGTTGACGAGGTAATAGTCGGCGAACTCCACCGTGATCACACGACCCTCTTGATCGTGGGCCGCGATGCCGATGCCGTAGAAAACGTTGATCGGTTGATGACGCGTAAACACCGCGGTGCCGCTGTAACCCTTTTTCACGGCGGCGTTCCAAAAGGCGGTGTAGCCGGCGGGCCAGGTCACATGTTGCACGTCGCCGGGATGGCACTTGGTCTCTTGCAGGCAGATGACATCGGGGCCGTTCACGCCGAGATGGTCGAGAAAGCCTTTTTGCAGGACAGCCCGCAGGCCGTTCACATTCCAAGAGACGAGTTTCATGAAGCGAAGACGCTCACCTTGCGTCCGGCCGGTTTCAACACGGATTCGCAGTCATCTCGCTCCGCGTCGGGCACCGGTTGTCCCGCCCGTCTACGCTCCAGACAAGAGCGGCGTTGCCAGCGGGCGTGAGATCGGACCACTTTTGATGTTCATGTCCGCGTTTACTCACATCCCGCTTGGTCAGCGCATCCCCGCCAGTCTGCATGGCGTCTCCGCCAGTCTGCCCACGATGCACGATGTGATCGGTTATGAAGAAAAGGACCCGGAGATCACGCGTCACCTGACGTCCGGCTACCCGCGTTTCGTCGTCCATCCGTTCGCCAAACGGGCCGGCGTCCACCTCCTGCGCACGCTTGGGCTGGAAGATCATGCCATCTGGCTCACCTCTTCAATTCGTGCCGCCGAGCAACTCCGCGCTCATCTCGGCGAGCCCGCGACGCTGCTGCCGATCGACGCGCCGTTGACCGGCGTGACTTTCCCCAAAGACCCCGAACTCTCCGCCCGCGCGAAGACGTTTCTTCAACACTCCGGCCTGTTTCTTTCCTCCCGCGAAGCCGAGGACTACCTGCTGCGGGTCGGCGAACTCACCGCGGATCAAGCCCAGATCGAGACGAGCTTCGACGGCTATGCCCCCGCCAACGTGAAGGGCCACGTCGCCCGCTTCTTCCAGCACGCCGCCGCAACCGATGTGTTTCTCGCCAACAGCGGCATGAACGCCGTCGCCGCGGCATTCCGCGTAGCCTCCGACCTGCAACGTCCCCGCGGTCGCACGCGCTGGGTTCAGCTCGGCTGGCTCTATCTCGACACGATCGCGATCCTTCAAAAGTCCACCGACGCGCCCGCCACCGATTACCTGTTTCAAAGCGACGTTTTCGATCTCGCCGCGCTCAAGACACTGTTCGCCGCGCAGGGCGATCGCATCGCTGGCGTCATCACCGAAGTGCCCACCAACCCGCTGATCCAGACCCCCGACCTTCCGGCGATCGCCGCGTTGTGTCGTGAGTATGGCGCCATTCTCATCGTCGATCCCACCGTCGCCTCGCCGCTCAACATCGATGTGCTTCCCCACTCCGACGTGGTGGCCAACTCGCTCACCAAATACGCCGCCAGCGAAGGCGACGTGCTCCTCGGCGCCGTGGTGGTCAATCCCGAGAGCCCTCACGCGGCCGACTTCCGCGCGCGCCTGCCCGGCGCGCTCGAACCGGTCTATTCGCGCGACATCTCGCGACTGGCCTGTCAGATCGGCGACACGGTCGCTCTCATCGCACAGATCAACCGCTCCGCTCCCGCCGTTATCGGGTTCCTCCGCACGCACCCACGCATCAAGGAACTCTATTGGTCGCATCATCCCGCTTCGCGCGAAAATTACCTCAAGATCGCACGCAGTCCGGATGCCCTCGGCAGCATGATTTCCTTTGTCGTCGATATGCCCGCCGCCGCCTTCTACGACCGCCTGCGCCTGCCCAAGGGCCCCAGCTTTGGGATGAAAACCACGCTCATCTGCCCCTTCATCTATCTCGCGCATTACGACCTCGTGACGAGCGAGAGCGGACGCGCGACGCTGGCCGCCGCGGGTCTGCATCCGGAGCTGATGCGCCTCTCCGTCGGCGCGGAACCCGCCGACGACATCATCGCCGCGCTCGCCGAAGCGCTAAATTGAATCGAAGCCTACGTCGTGGGAGCGAGCTTGCTCGCGATGTTCATCCGCACGTCCGGCCCGCGCCACTTCGCTCCATGTCCGCCGTCTCCTGTAAGCTCGCGATCAAGGCCATCCCCAACGCCCCCCGCAACGCGGTCGCCGGCTGGCTGGGCGAGGCGCTGAAAGTGAAAGTTCACGCCCCCGCGCTCGAAGGTCGCGCCAACGAAGAACTGTGCGAGTTCATCGCCGACACACTCGGCCTGCCGAAGCGCGCCGTGACAGTGGCCTTCGGAGACAAGTCCCGCCAAAAACTCCTGGAAATCGAAGGCCTCACCCTCGCCGAAGTCCGCGCGCGCCTCGACGCCACCTCGGCCCCCAAACGGTAAGCGATAACCCCCGCCCGCCTCCACGCCCAGCGCCCTCCAACCCATTTTGTCACTTAATAAGTGACAAACCTGCCGTTCGCACCCCAGCGCATTTGTCACTTATTAAGTGACAAACTTGCCTTAGCACCTCGGTGACAAACAGGTATATGTCCGGTTTTTGAAAAGTTCATTTTGAATTTTGCGGCGAGATCGGTTCGCTCGAGGGCACATGCCCAATGAGGACGCTTTGCCGGTTCGCCCGCAGCCCGACGCGACTGCGTTAGCCACACTCCAATCGCTCTACGACGCCGGTCGCTATCTTGATGCGTGGCATATCGCGCAAGGCTTCGCGCCCGTCCAGGCATGGACCTCCACGCCCGCGCTCATTCTCGCCGGCCGCCTCGCCACCCAGTGGGGTGACAACGCGCTCAGTAATCGCCTCCATCTGCGCGCATACCGCCAGTCTCCCCACGACGATAACGCCTTCTATTATTTCATCTTGAGCGTGCACGCGAAACACGGGGCTTTCGAGGCCCTGCGTCTTCTCGCCGAACGCACATCCGTTCTACAAGGCCGCCCGCCGACCACCCAGGCGCAGGCGGATTTGTGGATCCAACAGGCCCGCCTGCTCGCCGGTTTTCGCGATTTCAACGCCGCCGAAACCTGCCTGACACTCGCCGAAAACGCGTTCCCCAACTCCCCTTGGCTGTGGACCGAAAAAAGCGGACTGCTTCGCGAACAGGACCGTTACAAGGAAAGCCTCGCCGCCGCTCGTCACGCCACCTACCTGCACCCGTGGTACCGGCCCGCCATCCAAGTACAGGTGCATCTCCTGCAACTGCTCGGTCGCGACGACGAAGCACTCACCCTCTTGGAAGAAGCGCAACAACACCTGCAATGCGCCGCACTCGTCCAAACCTATGCGCTCGCCTTGGACGAAGAGTCACGCAACGCCGACATGCTTGTCGCCCTCGCGCGGCTCGGCGAATTACAACCACTCGCATCGACCAGCCAACTTCGCTGGCGAGCGGCCCGTCGCTGCGACGCCTCACATCGGCTCGGCAACGATGACGACGCTCTTGCCGCCGCTCGCGAGGCAGGCCCCGGTTACTACAGCGAAATTGTTAAGCGCCTGTCCGCTCCCGCAGCGCCCGGTGATCGTCGCGTCCAGTTGCCCGTCGGCTTTGTGCGTCAGCATCACATGACCTGCGCGCCCGCCACCATGGCGGCCCTCAGCAATTATTGGAAACAACCGCTGGACCACATCGAGCTGGCGCGCGCGATCTGCTACGATGGCACGCCCGCCCATCTTGAGCGCGCATGGGCCGAAGAACACGGGTGGATTGTGAGGGACTTCCGAATCACATGGGACTCCGCTCGCGCCCTCATCGACCGCGGCTGCCCGTTCGCGCTGATCACCGTGGGCATTCGCAGCGGCCACATGCAGGCGGTGATAGGCTACGACTCGCGCCTGGGCACCTTGCTCATTCGCGATCCCTATCAACGCTCCTACGCGGACTGGCTGGCGACTTCGCTTTTCGAAAGTCATGTCTCCACCGGTCCGCGCGGCATGATCATGATTCCACGCGACAAGGCGGCTCTCCTCGACGGCATCGAGCTTCCCGACGAAGCAATCCATACGCACCTGCACACGTTGCAGCTCGCGCTTGCCCGCCATGATCGCGCAACCGCCGGCGCCGCGTTGCTGGCGATGGAAAACGCGGACCCCGCCCACCTGCTTACCCACAAAGCCCGCTTCGAGCTGGCCTACTATGACGCCAACCCCGAGCAGGCGCTCCCGCCGGTGCGGCGTTTGCGCGAACGTTTTCCCGACGACGTCAATCTACAGCTCGACGAACTTCAGCTCCTCAACCAACTCGGTCGCACCGCCGAGCATCGCGAGCTTTTGGGCAAGCTCGGCAACCGCCCGTCCGCACCGCTCGTTTTTCAACGTCAGGAAGCCGAGGAACTCACGCGCGACGCACGTCATCATCCGCGCGCCCTGAAGCTTCTTCGACGGGCGCTCCGTCGTCATTCGTCCGACGCCTCCACGCTCGTCGCCCTTGCCAATCTGCTCTGGAGCACGGGCCGTCACGAGGACGCCACGTCTCTCTATCGCCTCGCGGCCTGTGCGGCCGACAAAGTCGAAAGCCACTGGGATTCGTATTTCAAAGCCAGTCGCCACATCCGTCAGACCGAAGAAAGCCTCGTGCTCATTCGGCGCCGTTTCGAACAGTGGGGCGACCGCTCCAGCCAGCCCGCACGCACGTTGTTCGAATGCCTCGAAGCACTTGAGCGCACGGCCGAGGCATTCGCTATTCTCGACGACGCTCGTGCGAAACGCCCCGACGACGGAGATCTTCTGTTGTTCTCGGCGGACGCCCAGGGTCGTTACGGACGCCATGCCGAGGCGGGCGAACTCATGCGGCTCGCCAAATCGAAAGCCTCCCCTGCGGCCTGGCGTCGTACCGCGGCCAATCTTGCCACCTACCAAGGAGATCACGCCCTCGCCCTCGGCCACTGGCGTGAAATCATCACGATCAACCCCGCCGACACGTTCGCGCACAGCTCGGTCGTCCGGCTCCTCGCGATCGTCGAAAGCCGCGCGGCCGCCCTCGGCCATCTCGACGACGCGTGCGAAAAACAACCGCACCTCCTCCCGTTGCGGCAGACGCAAATCCAGTGGTTGCGCGACGAGTCGCCCGGACGACTGCTCGCAACGATCGACACGTTGCTCGCATTGGATCCCACCAATGCGTGGACTCATCGCGAAAAGGCGCTGGCACTCCTGCGCCTGCAACGTCCGGAGGATGCGCTCATCTGCGCCGACGAAGCCTTGCGCATTGCCCCGTTCGCATCCGCTTCGCACGGCATTCGTGGCGACGTCTTGAAGGCGCTCCATCGCGTCCCCGAGGCGCTTGAAAGCTACCGCGCGGGCATTCGCCTCTCGATCGACGCCGATTGGCTCTTCAACGATCTCGTCGCGGCCTGCCCCGATTTTGCGGCGCGACGCGAGGCCGTCACGTTTCTCAATGACGAACTCCTGCGCCAGCCCTCGCTCGATACCGCCTATCTGCAATTTCGCGCCACCGCCCGTTCCATCCTCGCGCCCGACGAACTGCAACGCGCCCTCGAAACCCTTTGGAAACGTCATCCCGAGTCGTGGTCGGCGTGGTCGGTGCTGATCAACCATCTGCTCGATCAAGACCTGCGTTACGAGGCGCTGGCGAAAGCCTCCGATGCCGCGGCGCGCTTCGCCCTCACGCCCCGGATCTGGCTGGATCTCGGCAACGTTCATGCGCAACTCGGCGACACGGCGGCCGCCGCCGACGCTTACGAGAAAGCCCTCGCGATCACCCCCGGCTGGAGCCTCGCGAGCCGTCATCTCGCCAAGATTCACGAACGCACGTTGCATCTCGATCTGGCGGCGAAAGTCCTTCGTCGCGCCATTGCAATGGATCCCAACGATGGTCCCAACCATGCGTGGCTCGCCGATGTTCTCTGGCGGCAACACGGCACCGCGGCGGCGATCGCCTCCATCGAAAAGGCGATCGCGATCTGCCCCGACTATGGTTGGGCCTGGAGCCGTCTCGACGAGTGGAGCAACGCGAGCGGACATCCGAAACGCGCCCTCCAACTCGCGGAGACCCTCACCCAAACCCGCGCCGGTGAAGCCGAATCCTGGCTGCGTCTTGTTCGACTGCGTTTAGACGATCATTCGCCCGAGGCGAATCTCGAAGCCCTGGATCGCGCCGCCGCCCTCGCCCCGCGCAACACCGACATCTACGACCTCCGCGCCGAGTTGCTCGCCAGCCACAAACGCTACGACGAGGCCATCAACGCGTGCCAACCCGCCGCCTTCGGAGACTCCCCGCCATCGAACCTTCAAGGCCGCGCCGCCTGGATCGAACATAGGCGGGGGCACGTTGCCAAGGCGATCGAACGCATGAGCGCCGTGGTTGATGCACATCCCGATTACCTCTGGGGCTGGAGCCTGCTTACCTCGTGGTATTGGGATGAAAAGAAATTCGAAGACGTGAAACGAGCCGCGACTCGCTGGGCCTGGCTGGCTCCGGAGGCTTCACTGCCGCACGGTTACATTGCGACTGTGCATAAAAACGATGGTCGCAAAAATGACGCCAAGGAAGCGCTCGCCCGCTCCATCAGCGCCGATCCGACCTATGAATTCGGCGCGTTCGAGTTGCTGTCTCTTCAACTCGACGACAGCGAATTCGACGCCGTGCAACAAACCCTGCGGCACATCGAAACCCATTTCCCCGCGTCACATCATCTCCGTGCGCTTCTTCAATACCACCGCGCACGCAAAGACCGGAACGCGATCCGTGAACATCTTCAAAAACTCGGCCGGCTTCCCTCCCTCAACTCGGAGGAGTTGAATTTTTCCACCAACATCGTGTTCCAAGCCGGTTGGGAAAAAGAGGTCGAAAAGGCATTCGCCCCGCTGCTCGCCGACCCGACCACATCGCCCGAACTCGGCCGCCTCTGGGCCAAGGCGCGCGTAAAAAAATCTCTGACGTTCACCCTCGGGTTGCTACTCAAGCTGCGCCCGACGTCCGCGCATCGCCGTAGCATCGATTGCGCGCTGATCGAACAGCTGGCGGACGCCAAACGTATTCACACCCTGCGGATTTTCTGCCTTCTGCGACGTCGTGAACTGCGCGGCCATCAGGAAACGTGGGGCCAGGTCGGCTATGCGTTCAACACCTGCCTGCGATTCCGCGCGGTCACCCGTTGGATGCGCAACTGGCGCGAACATCCGGAGGCACCGCCGTGGATGCGGGTGAATCTGATCCAGGCGCTTTACTCCCGCAAAAATATCTCTGAGGCGCGCGACGCGCTCATGGCCGCCTTGGAACGACCGCGCGATCATACGCATGACATGTTGCTGGTGTGGCTGGCCTGCGAACAAGCGCTTGATGGCGAAACTACGACCGCGCTCGCCACGCAAAATCGTATCACCGCCAACCGGCTTTCGGATTACGACAAAGCCCTTCTCACCTTCACCGAGTGCATGGTCGCCGTCCAACAGGCCGCCCCGAACGACAAGCGAGCCACGCTCGCCGAAGCGCGGGATAAACTGCGCACCAAAGCCCGCGAACTTCCGGCGATCTGCAGGGCGCCGGCCTTGAAGCTATTTCATCGCCGCACGTTGCTCCGGCTCGGTCAGGACGGCGACAGCCGCTGGGTTCGCATCCGCAGTCGATTGCCACTCTGGCAGTTCACCGATCCGGCCGACGGCATCACCATCCCCGCCCCGCTCATTTGGTTTGGCGTCATCGTTCTCATAGGAGGCATGCGCGGCTGCATCACGCTTCTGGACTAGGACGAACCTCGAATTAACCCACCCCCAACCCAGCAAGTTTGTCACTTATTAAGTGACAAACTTGCCTTGGTGTCTGGTTTGGAAGACGAAGCGTAGGGCCAACAGGACCGAGGCGATGGCCAGGCCGGCGGCGAGTCCGGCCCAGATGCCGATCGCGCCCAAGCGGGTGTGCAGACCGAGGACGTAACCTCCGGGGATCGCGAGCAGCCAGTAGGACACGAAGGTGATCACCGCCGGAACGCGCACGTCGGTGAGCCCCCGCAACGCCCCCGAACCGATCACTTGCGCTCCGTCGAAGAGCTGGAAGATCGCCGCCACCACCAACAGCCGTGCCGCCAGTTCGATCACCACCGGATCGCTCACAAAACCGGCCGCCAGCCCGTGGCCGAAAACAGAAAAACCCACCGCCGACACACTCATGACCGCGCAGGAAATCAAGAGCGCCCCGCCGGCAATCGACCGCAACACACCGACGCGTTTTTCGCCCACCGCCTTGCTCACCCGCATGCCCACCGCCATCGAAAGCCCGAGCGGAAACATGAACATAAACCCCGCGCAACTCAGCGCGATCTGATGCGCCGCGAGCGCGATCGTGCCGAGCCAGCCCATCATCAACGCCGCCATCACAAACGCACCGACTTCAAAAAACAACATCACCGCCGCCGGTACGCCGATGCGCAGCATTTCACGAAAGCGCCACGCGTGAAGTCCACGTATCCAGGCTTTCGGCCAGGCAACCCGAAATGCGGGCGCGTTGTGCAGCCAAGTCATGATCGCCACCAACGCGATAACCCGGGATATGAGTGTCGCCCAACCGGCGCCCGCCAGCCCCAGCGCGGGCGCGCCCAGGTTGCCGTAGATCAGTATCCAATTGAGGCCGGCGTTGAGCGCGACCCCGGCCAGCATGATGAGCATCGGAACCCACGGGCGACCCAACGCCTCGGCGGTCTGGCGAAACACTTGAAACGCGAGTGCAGGCAAGAGTGACACCACAATGAGCCCGTAATACGGATGCACCGAAACCAGCACTTCGGGCGGTTGACCCATGTGCGAAAACCCGGCGGCCAAGATGAGCATGAACGCCATCTCGATGCCGCTCGCGATCAGCGCGAGAATCACTCCGTGTTGCAGCCAGCGCCCGCCCGCTTGGTCGTTGCCCGCGCCATGCTCCCGCGAGACCAGAACCGCCACCGGCAGCAACAGTCCCAGTCCAATCACAAAGAAAACGGAAAACACGCCGCCCGCAAAGGCCGACGCCGCCAGTGGCACCGCGCCCAGACGCCCGATCATGATGCTGTCGGTCACACCGATGAGCATCTGGCTCACCTGCCCCATGATAATAGGCAGCGCGAGCGCCAGCGTGGCGCGGGCTTCTTTAAGAAAGACAGACATGCGGGATGAGGAACTTGAAGAGGGCAATCGAACGACGCACGGCAATTTACGAGATTGCCGGGAAGCGGGGTCGCGACAGATTAAGCACACTATTTTCATCTTATGAAAACCTCCGCATGCATGTTTTCCCTCACGGTCGGCCTGCTCGGTCTGGCCGCATCATTGACGGGTTGCTCGACCACGAGCGGCAAGACGGCCACCAACCCACGACAGCCTGGACCGGCGATCGGTCAAGGCGTGGGGGCGGCGGTCGGTACGGTCGGCGGCAACGTGGTTGGCGCGGCCGTGGGCGTCGTCGAGGGTGCGGCCGCCGGTGCCAAAAAGCCGTTCACGAACGAGCCGCGCGTAGTGCGCATCTGGCGCACGGAAACAACGAGCGACGGACGGACGATTCAGGTGCCTTACGATATCTTGGTGGACCAATACGGACGACCGATCGGAGATAAAAAGTAAGGTCGCCGGCGTAATCGTTTCAGAGGTGGGTTGGGTGTCTCATTCGGAAGCGGGTCGAGACGCCTGCGACTCGGGCTCGGATCATGGGCAGGATGCCCATGCCACT
>JANJTQ010000127.1 GCA_024711005.1 Opitutaceae bacterium
GACTTTGATCGGGAGGAAATAGTCGACGAAGCGTTCGGTGATTTGTTCGGGGGTCATCTCCTTGAGCATCTTCTCCAGTCGTTCCTCGGTGACCGTGAACGTGCCGAGGCCTTGGGCCCGGGCGGCGACGATCTCGACTTGTTCGTCGGCGTTTAGTTTGGCCTCGTTGACCGGGGTGAACAGCGTTTCCACCAACTGGCGCCGGGCGTTGAGCGTCACCGAGTTGATCCAACCCCGGCCGCCGACCCAGCCGCTGACGTTGGGCGGACGAAAAGGTTCTTCGCCCATCAAGCGCAGGGTGTTGAGCGAGTGGCGCGGATAAGGCGCGACGTTGATGTTAAGGTCCTGGACCAGCCCGAGATAGAACTGGGTGGGGCGCTTGATGAAATTTCCGCAGAAAGCGGGGTGATGGAAAAGGCGGCTGCCGAAGAACCGATGAGCGAGTTGGCGCAGGTCGTAATCGGTCGATCGCCACCAATCGCCCAACGGTGCGAGATAGGCCGGAGAGAGCCGCTCTTCGCTGAGATAGAACCTGGCCATCTCCTGAGGCACGAAACGTCCCGCCGCGGGCTGGGCATAGGCGAGGTCGATGACATCGTCCCCCGTGTAATTGCCCAGTTTGCCAAAGACCGTTTTGGGTCGGTTGTCGTGCTGGTTGTTGGCGAAATAGAACCCGTCCCGGCGAAGGCGGTAGCCGGTGAAGGCGCGGGCGGCCTCCTTGATGTCATTCTCGCTGTAGTTACCCTCGCCGAGCACGAAGAGCTCGAACAGTTCGCGGGCGAAGTTTTCGTTGGGCGCGTTCTTCCTGCTGTTCTGAAGATCGAGATATTGGACCATCGCCGGAGAGCGGGAGATGGCCTTTGTCAGGGCGGGCGCCGGCCCCATGCACTTCTGTCGAATGAGATCGTGGTGTTGGTAAATGCGTGCGGAGCTTTCGACCTTGGCCTGGCTGACCACATAGATGTCGGCGAGGAAGAGCGTCCATTTTTCGGTCACGGCGTTCTCCGGCAAGGATGCGAATTGAAGCCATTTTATTGCGAGGTCCTTGCTGGCTTGCTGCTGACGTTCGCGTTGTTCGCGCTGAATCACCTGTCTTTGCTCAGGGGTCTCCGAGGTGCGGATGCGTTCGACGTAGGAAGGCTGGGCATCCTCAAGATTTGAAACGAGTCGCGGTTTGGCGAGGAGGTTGGCCTTTGCCGGGAAGAGGCGTTCCAGCCCGGCCTTTAAACCCTCGTGCACAAGCCGGGCGACTTCAGGGGGCTGCGCGGCCCAGCCGGCACGCCGAAGAAGGTGGCGGGCGGTGTCTTTGTTCCATTGGGATGCGGGTAGGGGTTGCCAGGCTTCTTGCGGGGAAAGATCGAGCTTCATGGGGAGTGGGGTGGAAGCAAACTGCGTGATCAGCTATGCGCCTTTTCGGGCGTTCCGGCAATAGGACGGCCGGGTTCGGCGAGAAGTTTCCCGCTGGTGAAAAAAGCCCCCGTCAGAGGCCGAGGGAGGTACGGTAAAGACGCGGCACGCGCTTGGTCACCGAACACAACGTTTCCCACGGGATGGAATCGGCCCAGTGGCTGAATTCCGCCAGGTCGATCCGTTCGGTCTGCTGCCGACCGATGAGCACGGCTTCGTCGCCCGCGACGACGCCCGGTACGTCGGTGACGTCGACGATCGTCTGGTCCATCGTGACCCGGCCCAAGATCGGGCACCGCCGGCCGCGGATCAACACGCGGCCTCGATTGCTGGCGGCGCGGGGCAGACCGTCGCCATAGCCCGCCGTGAGAATCGCCACCGTGGTGTCGCGACGCAGGGTGTGCGTGCGACCGTAGCTCACGCCGGTTCCGGCGGGCAGTCGTTTGACCAGTCCGACGCGTGTCCGAAAACTGAATACGGGCTCCGCCTGAACCTGCGACAGCAGCGAGCCGGCGTGCGGAAGCACTCCGAACTGCAGCAGACCCACGCGCACGGCGTTGAAGGGGCCGGCGACTTCGATGGTTTCGAGTCCGGCGCTGTTGTCGGCATGGATAAACAGGGCGCCCAGGTCGATTCCCTTGCAGGCCTGAAGCGCGGCGAGGAAGCGACGGCGCTGTTCCGCGGTGAAGGCGGGATCGTCGTCGGGGCTGCAAAAATGTGTGAATACGCCGGCCAGGCGGAGGTGACTCGTGTCACGAATTTTCTGATACAAGGCGGGAGCCTCCTCGTGCCATACGCCGAGACGGCCCATGCCGGTGTCGATCTTAAGGTGGACGGTCAGCATGCGGCCGGCCGAGCTGGCTGCCGCATCGAGACGGTCGACTTCGTCGGCGGACGAGACGGTGACGGCCACGTCGTATTCGAGCACATGACGATCCTCCTCGGGAAGAAGGGGGCTGAGGAGCAGAACCGGCCAGCCAGGCCCGATCTCGCGCAGAGCGGCCGCCTCGGCCAGGTTGGCCACGGCGAACAGATCGGCACCCGCATGCATGAGACGGGCGGCGGTCTGATGGAGGCCGTGACCGTAGGCGTCGGCTTTGACCACCGCGACGTAGCGCATGTGCGAGGGCAGCGAGGCCCGGATTAGGCGCAGGTTGCGCTCAAGAACGGCGAGATCGATCTCGGCCCAGCAGCGCAGTGGAAGACGTGAGGCGGTGGACATGGCGGTCGATCAGAGTGCGCGCGGGGCTTGGTGAATTTGCGGGGTCCACGTGACGTAGGTCGGGTCCTCGTGCATAAACGCGTCCGGTTCGGTCACCGCATGAAAGAGGTCCGCCTCCACCAGCGCGGGTAGCATCAAGGCGAGATTGTAGCTCGTGGTTTTCACTCCCGAGGGAAGCGGCGTCCAATGACGGAAATGCTCCGGCATCACGAGGTCGCCCGCCAGTTCCTCGGTTGGCACACGCTGCAAAGGCGCTCCGATTCGGGCAAGATGCCAGGTGTTACGGCGAGCGTCGGCGATGACGTTGGCTTCGGACCGGCCAAGCGAGCGGGCGACCAGATCCAGACTCTGATACGCGTACGTGGCGGCCTTTGGTGTGATTATCCGCCAGGCGCGCAACGCCACGGCTGCGGTGCGAATACCAAGGACGGAGCCCGGACCTTCGCAAAAGACAAACGCATCGACGTCGGAAATCCGCAGTTCGTTTTCCTTCAGGAGGTACTCCACGCACTCAAAAACGCCCGTGCCGGCTTCGGTGTCGCTGGTGCGCCACCGGGGAGGCGTGGATTCACCTTTTACAAACAGGCCGACCTGCACACGGGCCGAGGCGGAGTCGATCAAGAGCAGGGTGGGGTGTCGGGCGAGCAATTGGCGAAGACTGGACATCAAGCGGCCATCAAGTTCGCCGGATCGACGGCTTTCAAGCGCGCAGAATCCGGCATTGACCGCGTGGAAGACTGGCGCGTATTTTCGACAATTCTGTCAATAAAAACCTCCGCTCTTTTTCCACTGTGAACATTGAAATCAAAGACGTCTCCGAAACCCGTAAAAGCCTCGTCGTTACCCTCGACCAAGCCGAAGTCGCCGCCGAACACCAAGCTGTGATCGGTGAGATTTCCAAGCAGGCCCGCCTCCCCGGCTTCCGTCCCGGCAAAGCGCCCGCCTCCATGATCATCAAGCGCTACGGCAAGGAGATCGGCGAAGAGTTCAAACAGAAGGTCATCGCCAAGGCCTACCGCGGCGGTCTCGAGCAATCGAAGCTCGAAGCACTCAACATTACCGACCTCCAGGAGGGTACCATCGCGCCAGATCAGGCCGCGACCGTGACGATCACGTTGGATATTCGCCCCAGCTTTACGCTTCCTGATTACACCGGTCTCGCGACCGAGATTCAGCCGGTCGACGCCACCGACGCCGAGGTGGAGAAAGTCATTGAAGGTCTTCGCAACGAACGTGCCGATTTCAAGATTGCCGAGCGTCCCGCCGCCAAGGGCGACTATGTGAAGCTCGCCTACGAGGGCACGGTTGACGGCAAATCCATTCTGGAGATCGCCCCCGAGAAGCAGATCTACGCCAAGGTTCCCCAGACGTGGGAAGAGGTTGAAGGCGAGAACGAGGGCTTGATCCCCGGTCTTGGCAAACAACTCGCCGGCCTGTCCACGGGCGACAAAAAGGATATCACCGTCACCTTCCCCGCCGAGTTTTCCGCCGTGCCCGCGCTCGCCGGCAAGACCGCGGTTTATGCCGTCGAAGTGCAGGAGATTCGCGAGCGCGTTCTCCCCGAGATGGACGAGGCGTTCTTCAAGGCCAACCAGTCCGACGATCTCGAGAGCCTCAAGGTCAACGTCCGCAACAACCTCAAAGGCCGCAAGGAATACGAAAATCGCCAGGCTCAGCGTCGTCAGGTGACCGAGGCCCTGAATGCCAAGGTTGATTTCGCCGTTCCGGAGAGCCTCGTCGAGTCCGAGACCCAGCGCGTTCTCCGTCAGTTCATTGAGGAAAACATGCGCCGCGGCGTCCCCGCCGAGCAGTTTGAAAACGACAAGGCAGCCCTCCACGAGAGCGCCAGCAAGGCCGCGCGCACCCGGGTGAAGACCCAGCTCCTCCTCGCCAAAATCGCCGAGCAAGAAAAAATCAGCGTCAACGAGCGCGACATCGATACCTTCATTTACCGCGAGTCGATGATGAACAATCAGAAGCCTGAAAAACTGGTCAAGGAACTCACCAAGGACCGGGAGAAACTCCGCTCCGTGCAGCAGTCGATCATTTTCGACAAGGCCCTTGATTTGCTGGTTTCCAAGGCTACCGTGACAACTGCCTCAGCGAAGGCGTGATCAGTCACCGTAAACCAAGGAAAACTTCGTGAGTTACTACGTCCCCACCATCCTCGAAAGCACCGGCCGCGGCGAGCGGCAATGGGATGTTTTCAGTCGTCTGCTCAAGGACCGCATCATCTTCATCGGCACGCCGATCGACGATATGGTCGCCAATTTGGTGATCGCCCAGATGTTGTTCTTGCAGATGGAAGACTCGAAGAAGGACATCCACTTCTACATCAACTCGCCGGGCGGCGTCGTGACCGGTGGCATGGCCATCTACGACACGATGAACTTCCTCCAATGCGACACCGTCACCTATTGCATCGGCCAGGCGGCCAGCATGGCGACGGTGCTCCTCGCCGCCGGCACCCCCGGCAAGCGTTTCGCCCTGCCGAACAGCCGCGTGATGATCCACCAGCCCAGTGGTGGCGCGGGCGGTCAGACGGCCGATATCATGATCGCATCGCGTGAGATCATTCGTTGGCGTCAGACGCTCAACAGCGTCATTTCCAGGCACACCGGGAAGACGCCCGAGCAGGTCGAGAAGGATTCGGATCGCGACTACTACATGAGCGCACATGAGGCCAAGGCCTACGGCATCGTTGACCATGTCGTTGAGTCTACGAAGGAAGTCTTGAACGTCGTCCCGAGCGCGGCCTGATTCCAGCGGAAGGTTTTCTTTATCAAAAAGACGGTGGCCTCTCCGGTCATCGTCTTTTTTTGCACACTCGACAGACCGTCCGACCGGTAACATTTTACAACCATGGCCAAATCGTCCCGCATGACCCTTTGTTCTTTCTGCGGAAAGTCCCAGACGGAGGTTAAAAAAATCATCGCCGGGCCGGGGGTTCATATTTGCGACGCCTGCGTCAACGTTTGCAAAACGATCATTGATCGCGAGGTGAAGCAGCCGACGGTCGATACCAAGCCGGCCTTTCGTCTGGTAAAACCCTCCGAGGTCAAGGCGGCGCTCGACGATTTTGTGATCGGTCAGGATCACGCCAAAAAGGTTCTCTCGGTCGCCGTCTACAACCACTACAAGCGCCTCATGTTTGGTGCCGGTCAGACCCCGGCCGATAATGGCGCACTCGCGCCCGAGTTCAACGAGGTCGAGATCGAGAAAAGCAACATCCTCCTCGCCGGCCCCACCGGTTCGGGCAAGACGTTGCTCGCACGCACGCTCGCCAAGGTGCTCGACGTGCCCTTTGCCATTTCCGACGCCACCACGCTGACGGAGGCAGGCTACGTCGGCGAAGACGTCGAAAACGTGGTGCTGCGGCTTCTCCAGGCGGCCAATTTCGATGTGAAGCGCGCCGAGTGCGGCATTATTTACATCGATGAAATCGACAAAATTGGACGCAAGACCGAGAACGTCTCCATCACCCGCGATGTCTCGGGCGAAGGCGTGCAGCAGGCGCTGCTCAAGATACTCGAAGGCAGCGTGTGCAACGTACCACCCCAGGGCGGACGCAAACATCCAAATCAGGAGTACGTGCAGATCAACACGGCCAACATCCTCTTTATTTGTGGCGGTGCGTTTGTCGGTCTCGACCACATCATCGAAAAGCGCATCGGCCAGCGCGGCCTTGGATTCTCCTCGATCAAGGCTCAGCTCACCAAGGCTGATTTGATGAATGCCGAGAACATCATGAGGTCCATCGAGCCGGGCGACCTGGTTCGCTTCGGTATGATCCCCGAGTTTATCGGACGTCTGCCGGTGGTGACGGTGCTCGAGCCGCTTCAGGTCGCCGACCTCGAAAAAATCCTGCTGCGCACCAAGAACGCGATGGTGAAGCAATACTCGAAACTTTTCGCGATGGATGGCGTGCGCCTGCGGTTCACGTCCGACGCGATCAAGGCCATCGCTGTCAAGGCGGTTGAGCTGAAGACCGGTGCGCGTGCGCTGCGGTCAATCATGGAGAATCTGATGCTTGAGGTAATGTATGAGCTACCCCAGCGCGAAGATGTGGTGGAGGTCGTGATCGACTCCTCCGTCGTCGCCGGCAAACGCCGCCCGACGTTGCGCAAGGCGGGCAAGGGCGAGAGCACGCAGGACGCGGCGTAGTGCCAGGGGGGCGCGGCAGTTTCGGAGCGCTGGAAGATTGGCCGCAAAAAACGCAGAGAGACGTCCGGTTTTTGTGACCTTGCGTGGTTGTCTATGGGCGTGCGCGGGGAGCGCGGGTACGTTCGGCTCCAAGGTGTCGCTGGAGATCCCGACGACTCGTCGGGTCGGTTTGATGAGGCGACGTTGGGATCGGTTTTTGATGGGGCTGGTAGTGTGAGTCGATCAGACCCGACGGGGTCGTCGGGATCTCCATCGGAGAATTCCGTCGAATCACCAGTGCAGGTAATCGCCTCGGTCCAAACCGAGGGTGAATTCCACAAAGAGTTTTACGGTGCGTTCCACGTCTTCGAGGTCCACTACCTCGCTTGGAGTGTGCATGTAACGCAAGGGGATGCTCACCAGACCGGTCGCGATGCCGCCGCGGCCGACTTGGATTGCACGCGCATCGGTGCCGGTGGGCCGTGGATCCGCCTCGAGTTGATAAGGAATCCGGAGCTTCTTCGCAGCCTTGATCAACCGCTCGTAAACCTTCGGGTTGATATTGGGGCCGCGGCAGATAATCGGACCGCCGCCGAGCTTGGTTTCGCCGAACTTGCGTTGGTCGCAGTCCGGGTGATCGGTCGCATGGCCCACATCCACCGCGAGGGCGATATGGGGGTTCACCGCATAGGCGGCGGTGATGGCTCCGCGGGTGCCGATCTCCTCCTGCGCGGTGGCGACGGAGACCAGGCGGGCGGCGAGTTTTTTCTTCATCGCCGAAAGACGGATGAGCGTTTCTCCGACGACGTAGGCACCCACTTTGTTGTCGAAGGCGCGGGCGGTGCCGACGCTGCCATGGATTAATTCAAACTCGTGATCATAGGTGACCGTGTCGCCGATGGAGACGCGTTCCAGCGCCTCTTTTTTTGAACGGGCGCCGATATCGATCCAGATTTCGTGAATCTCCGGGACTTTTTTGCGGTCGCCTTCGTCCATCAGGTGAATGGCTCGTTTTCCGGTGACGCCCGTGACGGGTCCCTTCGCGGTCTGGATGACGACCCTGCGGCCGGAAATGACCGTGCGATCATGTCCGCCGATCGTATCGAAGTAGATGAAACCGTCCTTGTTGACGTAGGTGATGATCAGTCCGAGTTCATCCATGTGGCCGGCCAGCATGAGCACGGGATCGCCCTTGGGATTGAGCGTGGCGATGCGATTGCCCATCGCGTCATTGGCGTAGATGTCGGATGCCGGCTCGACATGGCGGTCGAAGACTTTCTGGGCCTCGAATTCCGCTCCGGAAGGCGAGCGGGCGTGGAGTAAATCGATGAGGAACGCGGGGGCTTGGTATTTCGACATGGGAATGAGTTAGGCGTTTCGACCACGAAACACACGAAAAGAAGAGTGAAAAACAGGACTGTTATTTTTTCGTGTGTTTCGTGTGTTTC
>JANJTQ010000136.1 GCA_024711005.1 Opitutaceae bacterium
CCGGAGCCGCCCATCGTGCCGCAGGCGGCCATGGTGTCGAAGTCCATCGGGATGTCCTCGACCGCGAGCGTGCGCGTGGAGCCGTCCTTGTTTTTCAGCGTAAAGGTCTCGCCGAAGCGGAGGACCTTGGCGGAGGAGCCGCCGGGGATGACGGCCTTGAACTTGCGGCCCGGGAGCGGGCCGCCGCAGACATCGTTGAGGAGCTGGCCCAGCGTGACCGTGCCACAGGGGAACTCGTAGTAACCCGGGCGCTGCACGTGACCGGAGACGCAGAAGATGCGGGTGCCGGTGTTGTTGGGCGTGCCGATCTTGGCGAACGCCTCGCCGCCGACCTCGGCGATGTACTTCACGTGGCAGAGCGTCTCGACGTTGTTGACGATCGTCGGGCACTGGTAGAGGCCGAGCACCGCGGGGAAGTACGGGGGCTTGATGCGCGGGTTGGCGCGCTTGCCCTCGAGGGATTCGATGAGGCCGGTTTCCTCGCCGCAGATGTAGGCGCCGGCACCGCGATGAACGTAGATTTCGCAGGAGTAACCGGTGCCGAGAATGTTCGGGCCGACGAAGTTTTTCGCGCGGGCCTCGGCGATGGCCTTTTCCAGAATGCGGGCGCCTTCGGGCATTTCGCCGCGGATATAAATATAGGCCTGCTTCACGTTGTTCGCGAAACAGCTGATCATCGTGCCCTCGATCAGCTGATGCGGATCCTGGTGCATGATGTAACGATCCTTGAACGTGCCCGGCTCCGATTCGTCGGCGTTGACGATGAGGTAGATCGGCTTGCCGCTCTTGCGGTCGACCAGGCCCCATTTCACGCCGCACGGAAAACCCGCGCCGCCACGACCGCGAAGGCCGGACTTCTTGACCTCGTCGATGAGCTCCGCGGGCGGACGGGTGACGGCCTTCTTAAACACCTCGTAGCCTCCGTGGCGCAGGTAGCAGTCGATGTCGTTGGTATAACCGGGCTCGTCGATGTGCTGGAAAATGATGCGACGTTGTTCAGGAGCGGGCATGGCGAGGAGGAGAGGCTGAAGGTCTGAAAGACTAAAGGGCTGAAGGATGTCGTGGATGCGTGCGCTGGATGAAGACGGATGAAGCAGCCTTTCAGCTCTTCAGCCTTTCAGCTTGTTCTTTTTTGATCTGGTCGGAGAGCTGCCTGGCTTTCGCGACGTCCACGTTTTCGTGAAGAGTCTCGTCGATCATCACGACCGGCGCGGTGCCGCAGGAGGCGAGGCACTCGACAAACTCGACCGTCACCTCGCCGTCGGGCGAGATGTGGGTCGGGCCGACATGGGTGTGAAATTCCTTCTCGAAGGTCTCGCAGGTTTTGTAGCCGCCCTTGAGGGCGCAGGAGAGCGTGCGGCAAACCTTGATATGACGGCGGCCGATGGGCGCGCGACGGAACATCGGGTAAAACGTGACGACTTCGAGCACGTTGATGAGCTCCAGCTCCAGCTTCTTCGCGATCCAGGCGATCGCCTCGTCGGAAATATGACCGGCGTCCTCCTGGATGAGATGCAGGAGCGGCAGCGTGGCGCTGCGCTTCACCGGGTAATGCGTAATGACTTCGTCGATACGCTGGAAGGTTTCAGGCTTGAGATTCATCGAGACGGAAAAGGAAGGTTGCCCACGAAACACACGAAATGACACGAAAGGTCGGATCGGCGGCTTGGGCGGTTGGGTTTCGTGTTATTTCGTGTGTTTCGTGGGCTAAAACTCAGTGATCAAATTACCGGTCGCACTCGCCCATCACGAAATCGAGCGAGCCGAGGATCGAGACGACGTCGGATACCAGGGTGCCTTTGCACACCTTGGGGAGAATCGAGAGGTTGCAGAACGAAGGGGCGCGGATCTTCAGCCGGTACGGCACGCCGCCGCCCTTGCTGACGATAAAGAAGCCGAGCGCGCCCTTTGGATTTTCGGCCTCGAAATACACTTCGCCGGGAGGCATCAGCGGTCCTTCGGTCACAATCATGAAGTTGTTGATCAACTCCTCCATGCTGGTGAGCACCTTGTCCTTGCGGGGGGCGAAAATCTTCCTCGCGTCCTCGGCATAGAACGAGCCGCCCGGGAAGTTCTTAAGCACCTGACGGACGATGCGGACGGACTGGCGCATCTCTTCGCCGCGGCAGAGATAGCGATCATAGCAGTCGCCGGTGGTGCCGACAGGGACGTCGAACTCGTATTGCTCGTAGCCGGAGTAAGGCTTGTCCTTGCGCAGGTCGAAGGTGACGCCGGAGCCGCGCAGGTTGGGGCCGGTGAGGCCGTAACCGATCGCGTCTTCCTTGGAAATGATGCCAATACCCTGAGTACGATCGATGAAGATCTTGTTACGCGTGAGGAGGTTAAGCATCTCCTCAAGGATCGGCAGGAACTGGTCGCAGAACTTGCCCACGCGTTCGTTCCAACCCTCGGGCACGTCGCGGGCGACGCCGCCGATACGGGTGTAACTCGTGGTGAAACGCGCGCCGGTGAGCTCTTCGAACAGCTTGTAGAGTTTTTCGCGCTCCTCGAAGGAATAGAGGAAGACGGTCCACGCACCGACATCGATGCCGTAGGCACCGAGACCGAGAAGGTGCGCGGAGATGCGGGCGAGTTCGCAGCAGATCACACGGATCGCCTCGCAGCGGGGCGGGACCTGGAGGTTGGCGAGCTTCTCGACCGCGATGGCGTAGGCGACGTTGTTGGCGAGCGGCGCGAGGTAATCCAACCGGTCCGTGTAAGGCACGAACTGGTTGTAAGTCATGTTCTCGGCGATCTTCTCGTCGCCCCGGTGAAGGTAGCCGACGATGGGATCGCACTGGGTCACCATCTCGCCATCGAGTTCGAGCTGAAGGCGGAGCACGCCGTGGGTGGACGGATGCGAAGGGCCCATGGCGAGGGACATCTTCTCGGTCTGGAACTCCTGTGCGGCGGCGGCGTCGGTCTTGGCGGCGTTGTCGGGAAAGGCGTATTCGGTGGCCATCGGAAAAGGGTGCGTGGGCTGGGTGTTCAGTGCGCGATGGTCGCGGGTTATTCGGAGGTGGGCGCCGGTTTCTCGTGGCGCTCGGTCCAGCTCTCGTCTTTGGCGCGAGGCTCGGCATCGGTCAGGTTCATCTCACCCGACGAGGCGACAAACGGACCGCCCGCCATCGGAGCGGGTTTGACGGACGCCTTGGTCAACTCGGCGACTTCGATGTCGGGCAACGGCGTCTGGATACCGGCCAGCGGGAAGTCCTTACGCAACGGGTGGTAAGGATAACCCTCCCACATCAGAATACGGCGAAGATCGGGGTGATTTTCAAACTTCACACCGAGGAGATCGTAGGTCTCGCGCTCGTGCCAGTTGGCGGTAGGCCAAAGATCGGAAACGGTGGGGGCGACGGGATTCTCATCGCTGGCGCAATCGGCCGCGAGGCGCACGTAACCGTGCCGGGTGGTCGAATACACGTGCCAGATGACGGTGAACCGGGGAGAGGCGTCGACGCCGTTGTCGATCGCGGTGACATCCACAAGGAAGTCATGGGCGGCCTCGTCGCGCAGGTATTTAAGCGCGGCGTGGACCTCGGCGACAGGAAGGTTGAAAGCCGGGTGGTCGCCGCTGGGGCGCGAGGTTGCTTGCGGGAACTTGGCCTGAAATGCGGCGGTGACGTCGGCGGGCGCGGTCATTTGAAAAGCGGTGTGCGTGGGACGCGAAAGGGAGGTTAGGCCGAGGTGAGCAACGCCGAGGAAGACGGCTCTTTTTTGATCTTGGACTGGAGCTTCATCAAGGCGTCGAGAAGAGCCTCGGGACGTGGCGGACAGCCGCTGATATAGACGTCCACCGGCACGATCTGATCGACGCCCTGTAGGGTGGCGTAGCTGCGATACATACCACCGGAGCTGGCGCAGGCGCCCATGGCGATGACCCACTTCGGTTCGGCCATCTGGTCATAGATGCGGCGAACGTGCGGGGCCATTTTGTAAGTGACGGTGCCGGCGACGATCATGCAATCGGCCTGGCGGGGGGAGAAACGAAACACCTCGGCTCCGAAACGGGCGATGTCGAAACGGGCCGCGGCGACACCCATCAATTCGATGGCGCAACAGGCCAGACCCATCGGCATGGGCCAAACGGAAGAGCTACGCAGCCAGTTAATGACCGCGTCGGCGCGCGTGACCACGATGTCGCCTTCGATCTTCGTGTTATAAGCCAGTTCGTTGTTCGCAGAAACCATGTCGTGGGTCTTGGTTAAAAGTCGTAAAACGCGGACCGTAGCACCCGCGCAGGGTCGCGCAAGACGCATTTCGGGAAACGGTCCGACCTAGGCGGAAGATAAGCATGAAGCGCGACAGACATCAGATTTTCGCCATTGACCCGGACGAAATGAAACTTCTTCCTCTGCCCTTCGCCCAACCGGCGGTCCTCGTTTTTGGGGGTCGGCCGATCATCAACGGAGAGGTGGCAGAGTGGTCGAATGCGCTCGCTTGGAAAGCGTGTGTAGGGAAACCTACCGAGGGTTCGAATCCCTCCCTCTCCGCCAGTTTAAACCATAGGAATAAGGTGGTAGCCGGGTTGTCCAGTGATGTGGCAACCTAAGCGTAGAAATTCAGTCGGGAGGGTCGTATCGAGGTAATCTGACGACACCTTTCGATGTTTCATTCCCAGCGAAATACCTCCGGTATTCCTTGGTTAACCCGGTCCGTTCTCGTCCTACCTCGATTATGACCCGCGCAAGCCACTCGCCCCCCAAAGCCGCCGAGCTGATGGACGCAGTTGAAACGCTAACGCCATACGTGCTGTCCTTCCGGATTTCCTCGGCGCGAGCGGACTTCTCTCCGCCGGTTTTTTTCTCAGCTAATGTGTTAAGAGACCTGACAATCGATCAAAGTATTGACCAGTGGAGGCAAACGTTTCGGCAAAAGCTCACCATGGTGCAAGGTGACAGAAGCGAAACGGTAGATTTAAACACCAACTGATCTAACGCGAGATCGCCATCCGGACGAGTGAAGCACGTGTTAACATCACCTGGCGGGACAGGTCCCTCCATTACGCGCTGTCCGCTTTCGTCCACACCTCCCAACATTGCGCGCGTGAGCAACAAATGGCTTCTCATCCGCGCCGACGATGCAGGTCTCAACAACGAGACTAACCGTGGTATTGCGGCGGTCCTTCGCACCGGCGTGACCCGCTCGGTCGGGGTGATGGCCTGCGCCCCAGCGTTCAAGGACGCCGTCAAACGCATCCAGTCCATCCCCTCCCGCATCTCCGTAGGCGTGCACCTCACGCTGAACGCCGAGTGGACAGGGTACCGCTGGAAGCCCCTTTTGCCCGGGTCCGAGGTGCCCTCGCTCGTTGACGACGACGGCTTCCTGCCCCGCAACCATCAACTCTACGTCTCGCGCCCGCCGTCCATCGACCACGTCTTGGCCGAGGTGCGCGCCCAGATCGCCGCCGTTCGTTCCGCCGGGCTGGCACCATGTTATGTGGACGAACACATGGTTTTCACCGCCGCCTCACCTTGGTTGTTCGATCCCATTCGGGAAGTCGTCGAAAAATCCGGCCTGCTTTACGATCGCGCGCTCGCCCTGCCTCACTTCAGTGGCGACGGCTCCTCGCTGGAGACGCTCGGCGCGGGCCTGCCCGCCCTCGCAGGCAAGGCACTGCTCGTCGCCCACCCGGCCGAGGACGGGCGCCTGATGCGTCGGTTGGGCCACGACCGCGCCCCCCCGGGCGTGCGCGCCCGGGAGCGGGCCGCGGAACTCTCCACGCTCACCGATCCTCGCCTCCCCGACTTGCTCGCCGAAAACGACGTCGAGGCGATCGGCTATTCCGATTTGTCTTAATCCCCCACCGCACCCTCTCTCATGTCCACCACCCGCCCCATCTACACGGGCTTCGCCGACGAGGCATCCCCCGACATCGGCCTCCAGCTAAAAGCAATCCGCGAACTCGGCTGGAGCCATCTCGATCTACGCAACGTCTCCGTCGAAGGCGGCAAGGCGGCCTGTGTTCACGACATTTCAGACTCCGAGTTCGATCTCGTCGCCGAACGTGTGCGCGCCTCCGGCATCGAGATCCATTCCTTCGCGTCCACCATCGGCAACTGGGCCTCGCACATCGACCAGCCCTTCGAGATTTCGCTCGAAGCCCTCGCACGTTGTATCCCGCGCATGCACGCGCTTAACGTCCCCTACGTGCGGGTCATGAGCTATGCCGTGCGACGCGATGCCACCGACCTTGCCGACGAAGAACGCATTCGTCGCTTGCGCGAAGTCGTCGCGCGTTTTTCAGCCGCGGGCATCTCCGTGCTCCACGAAAACTGCATGAATTACGGCGGTCTCAGCGCCGAGCACACGCTTCGCCTCGTCCGAGAAATTCCCGGCCTTCGACTCATCTTCGATCCGGGCAACACGGTCGGCGTGCGCGACCACTCGAAGCCCGAACCCCTCCCGCTCCAGTCCGCGTGGGAGTTCTACGAACGCGTGCGCGACCACGTCGATTATTTCCACGTGAAAGATCTCGTTTATCGACCCGATGACACCGCGTTCCCGCGGCAACCGGTCTGGCCCGGCGAAGGCGAAGGCGACCTGCGCCGCATCCTCGCCGACGTGTTGAAGCGCCGGCAGGTCCACACTATCGCCATCGAGCCCCACATCAAAGGAGACCCCGACCACACCGGCTTGGAGGACACCGACCTGACCTATCACAACTTCGTGGCCTACGGGAAACGCCTCAAAGCCTTGATTGCCGAACTCGGCCACTGATGCCGGACCTCCGATCATTGGCCTCAAGAAAGCGCACGAAGCACAAAAACAAGCCCTCCGGTTTTGTGTCTTCCCCGCTTTTTTGCGGACACTTCTTCGGCGATGGTTCCCGCGCAGTCCCCTGCGACGTTCTTGCAAAAATCGCAAGCCCTCGCCTGTTGACTCTCGCAAGCCGCCGCGGCTTCTTCAGTTAACGTGTCCTCATCCCCCACCATACGAGACATCGCAGAGAAACTCGGTCTCGGCAAATCCACGGTCCAACGCGCGCTCGCCGGTCAAGGAAACATCTCCGCAGCCACTCGGGATCGGGTGATGCAGGTCGCCAAGGAAATCGGTTACCACCCCGACCCTCTTTTCTCTTCTCTCGCCAGTCAACGCACCCGGCAGCGTCGCGATCGCCTCGACATCGCCTATATCCACGCGGACGACGCCAAGGCGGGCACCCTCTCGATCGAAGAAGTGTCCGAGGCCGCCGAATCGCTCGGCTATCGCGCCCAAGCGATCATTCCCGCCGAACTGGACTCCGGTCCGCGCCTGATGGACGTGCTCTACCATCGCGGTTACGTTGGCGTCATCATCGGCCCGGTCCGCACTTCCCTCCACGCCGTCATTCTCAACAACCGGCACTTGCCCATGGTCTGTTGCGGCCGCATCGAGCAGCTCCCCTTGCACACCGTCCAGCCGGACATCACCGACAGCCTGCGCGGCACCTGGGCCAAGGTCTCCGCCGCCGGCTATCGCCGCATCGGAGCCGCCATCTGCATGCACAAGCCCCGGGTCGAAGACGACCTCGATCGGCTCGGCGCGGCGCTTGCCTGCCTGCAGGATATCCCCGCCTCGCGACGCATCCCGCCGCTCACGTCCGCCCTGAGGGAAGACGACGCCTTGATCGCCTGGTTCAAGAAACACCGCCCCGACGCGATCATCGGCTTCTCCGTCCGCCAATACTACGTCCTTAGAGACGCGGGGATTGACATGGACAGCATCGGGTTCGCATCCCTTCACATCGGCGGCGGGGACAGACGCTTCACCGGCATGGAAGAAGCCAACGGGAAAGTCGCCAGCGAGGCCGTGCACATGCTCAACCAGTTTATCCGCCGACGTGACGTGGGTATTCCTGCCGAACCCCTCCACCTGCTCATCCCCGGCCGTTGGAACGAAGGCCTCACCCTCCCCGGCCCAGGCAAAACCGCCAAGGTCTGACGCACCTCGGGCTGAGCCGTAGAAATTCAGTCGGAGGCGGAGTAGCGGGATGAGATGGCGAGCAGATTTCGGTGGTGAATAACCAAGGAATACCCGGCGGGTATTTCGCTGGGAGTGAAACACCGAAAGGTGTCGTCAGATTACCTCGATACGACCCTCCCGACTGAACTTCTACGGCCTGAGCGCAGGCGCGGCGAATCGTCAGGCGCCATGACGCTGCGGAGCACGTAAAACGCATCCTCGGGCGGACCGCGCTTCCGACCCGGCCATTAATGCGCGGTCGTTTACGTCGGCGAAAGCTAGGGTGGAACCCTTGGCACGTGAAGGGGCGCCACCCTGGGACCGGACCCATGACGGCCCCCTTGTCTCACGTGGGTAAATTTTCCGTGATTTCCCCATGAGTTGTAAACCCCGCATCCATCACACCCTCCCCCGTATCGCCGCCATTGCTGGCTTGGCTGTCTCGCTTCCCGCACTTCTTTCCGCCCAAAGCACGCTTTATTGGGGCGGCGGCACCACCGACAACCCGGTCTCGTCCGTGGACTCGTCCAGCACCGCCGTGAACGGCGGCGATTGGGACGACACCCTGCTTAACTGGAACACGTCCACGAGCGCCACCACCGGCTGGCAGGCATGGTCCGACGGCGCGACGGCCGTTTTCAAGTCCAACAAGGCCTCGGGAGCCACCGCCATCAGTCTCACCAGCGACATCACCGCCGGTGGAATCGAGCTTCAGTTCGACAGCGGCACCTTTACCCCCACCTTGGCCACTCTCGGCGGAGGCGAGTGGATTGCTTACGACCGCTCCAGCACCAACAACCAATCCTACACGTTCAACGGCAGCGGCGGCGCCAGAACGATCACCTTGACCGATGGTGCGCGCCTGATGACCAATGTTGTTAGCAGCAACCCCCAGCTCATCTTCGGTTCCAACGCGATTTTGGCGGGCGATGACGGGTTGAACATAGTCGGTCGCGTGCAGATCGGCTCGCAGAGCACGGTCTCCGGCAAGGCCACTGTAGCCGGCATCTTCCCCAGCACCGGAGGCCATGGCAGCGAACTGCGGGTTATCGCCGGCGGCTCGCTTACGGGTCTGGACACCTTCGACCTCGGGCGCTCCACCAGAATGACCGTCTCCAAGAACAACACGGTCACCAACGGACTATCCGACACCGCTTCGATTATCCTGCGCACCGCCGAGCTCGACATCAACGGCGCCAGCGGCACCAGCGCCTCCGAAACGATCGGCAGCATCACGATCGAGGGCTCCGGCCGACTCGAGCTCAGCACCGGCGCGAACGTTGCCTCCACGTTGGCGCTTAGCGGCGGAATTAACCGCGGTGCGAACGGCAAAGGCATTCTCACCACCTACTCGACCGTCGGCAACGGCGGCTTGGGCACGGCCAACGGCTTTGAGATCACCGGACATGGCTTCGCCTCCAATCAGGCCGCCATCCATCATGGGATCATCCAAGGCGAGTTCGTGGACGTGAATGGAGCTTCCGGATACGGCACCCGGTTCCTCGCAACCGACTCATCCGGCAACCTGCGCGCCGCCGCCAGCACCGAGGGCGACGCCAATCTCGCCAACTGGGCGTCCGCGGGTTATACCGCCTCCAGCAATCTCCATATCACGGTGCAAACCGGATCCTCGCCGACACCCCTCAGTTTCTCCGGCGTGATGTCCGATGACGTAACCATTGGCACCTTGGCCGTGGGCTACACCGTCGGAGGAGGCTCGCAGCAAACGATGGATCTCGGCGGAAACACCCTCTCGGTGGACGCACTCGCAGTCGGCACGAACGTCGCCGGCCTCCTCAGGCTCAACCTTGGAACCGGGACCACCTCCAATCGCGGCTTCCTCACCACGGCGAGCGGTCGCGACTTGGTCCTGATCGCCGAGGCGTCGAATTGGACCACCACGGAAACCATCTCGGTCAACGCCGCCGTAACCGACAATACCGGCGTTTCAAATCCCGGTGCCGTGAATCTCGTGCTGGGTGGCACCACCGGAGTGATTGGTCTTAATGGCAATAACACCCACACGGGAAAGACCTTCGTCAACGCCTACATGGTCAACTTGGGAGCGACCGGTCGCTTGCTCTCGACCAGCGAGTTGAACATCGCCAGTGGATCGCAGTTCAACGCCACCAGCAACAACGACCAGAACATGTGGGGTTCCGGCTCAATCGCCCAAGTCGTCTCCGGCGGCGGCCTCTACACCGCCGATAGTCGCACCGTCGAAATCGGCGCCAACGGCACCCTCGCCCCCGGCAGCTTCGGCGCGGGCCAGACGCTTTCGTTCGCCCTGACCACCGGCAAACTGCACTTCGTCTCCGGCTCCACGGTTGCCCTCACGCTCGGCACCTTGAGTGACTCAGTCGCGTTCACCACCGCCGGCGACTGGCTGTCCGGCACGTTCAAACTCGACCTCACCTCCGGCGCCGGGTTCGAAAACGGCGTCACCTACACCGTCTTCAAAAACGTCACCACCACCGACTTCACCCCCGGCTCCGTCTGGCTCGATGGCACGGAACTCGCCGGCTCCGACTACGACTGGGCCTTCGCCGACAACGCCTACTCCATCACCGTCATCGGCAGCACGATCCCCGAACCGTCCACCATGGCGCTTCTCGCCGGAGTGGTTG
>JANJTQ010000171.1 GCA_024711005.1 Opitutaceae bacterium
GCTCGCCGACGTCGGCGAGGCACCGATCCTCCACACCTGGCTTGATCGCGTTCCCTCGCTTTACGGCGTCAAGCCCCCCGATGACACCGCCTCATCTTGGTTCGACCCGGAAAGTTCGCTGTCATTGTTCGCTCTTTTCGGCGGGCGCGCCGCCGTACAGGAGACGCTCCAAACTCAAACGCTCGCCCCTCGCAACGACGGCTCCGCCACTCCTCCGGCAAATCCCCCGCCTCCCATCGCGCTCACCGATATACCCGGAGTCGAAGTGAGGTCTCATCCTTTCGCAGAGATGACCCGCGGCAAAACGCTCCCATCCCTGCCGCTCGCCGATTTCGTTCCTCCCGACCGCGCGTTTTTCCATGCCGCGAAACCCGCCGCCCTCAACCAGTTCTTCACTCCGGACTCCGCCTTTGTTCGTCGCGTCGCTGCATTCTCCGGCCCCGGAGCCAACTACGGATTGCGCGACCGTTATTCCTCCGACCTCGGACTCACCTCCGAGTTGATCGACCGACTCCTCGACAGCGGCCTCATCGTCGAATGCGCCCTTTTCACCCCGGATATTTTCTTCGCCGACGGGACCGACATTACCGTCGTCACCCGGGTGCGCCCCGGTGCACTGCTTGGCAAACTCCTCAAGCCCATCCTTGCCACGCTCCCTTCACAGGACGGCATCTACACCGTGCCCACCGTCACCGGCTCCGCCTATTGGGCGATCCTGGGCGACGTGTGGCTCCTCTCGACTCACGCCGACGAACTTCGCTCCGCCGTCGCCCTTTCCAATCGGAATGGCACCGGTAGTCTCGGTCGCAGCGACGAGTTCCGCTACATGCTGCACAAACTCCCGCCGACCGCCGACACCCGCGCCTACGTTTATTTCTCGGATGCCTTCATCCGTCACCTCGTAAGCCCGGCGGTGAAGATTGCGCAGACCCGCCGCATCAAAGCCCGTCTGGCCATGGAACGTCTGGTCGCCGCCGCGTTGCTTCGCCGGCTCGACGCCCCCGACGCGCCCACCACCGTGGAGGAGCTTGCACGCCTCGGGTATTTCAAATCCGCCGATCTCCCGGTCGATACCATGTTGAACGCCGACTTCTCCGTCAGCTCCACCACCTTCGGGCCGCTGGCGCGGATGAAACCGCTGTCCACCCAAGCCGCCTCGATCGCGCAGGTCACCGCGGATGAAGCGGCCGCTTACGAACGCTACCGGAAAACCTACACCAACTTCTGGAGCCGTTTCTTCGATCCCATCGCTCTCCGACTCGACTCGGCCACCGACGAACAACACTCGCTCACCACCTTCATTCTCCCGCTCGTCGAGAACACCGCCTACAACGATCTCCGCGAATGGCTGCGCGCCACCGCACCGACCGAAGCCAGCGCCGTCGCCCCGGTTTTCAACCGCACGCCCGTCGCTCAACTCGATCTCGCTTTCACCGAAAAACAGTGGCGGTCCATCGCGCGGGATGCCGGCTCTCTTTTGGAGGAGGATGTCAGCCTCGACCCCAAGTTCTTCGATTTGCTCGGCCCCGCCTTCCATATCGCCTTCGAGAACAGCCACTCCGTGGTCCGCCTCGACACCGCCGAGGCCGCAAGCCTGGTGTCTCCGCTGAGGCGTCGACCCGGCCTCGTCGAGTCAATGCTCTTCATCCCCGCGGCCATTCACTTTTTCACCCGTCCCACGCACATCGCGATAGAACTGACCAACCCCGAGTTGGCGGCGCGTTTTCTCGATAGGGTTCACGCGAAGAGAAAAACCTGGTTTGGCGGATATATGAATATGGAGTTCTACCGCCACGGGAATGACCGGGAATGGCTGTTGGGCCTTCGGCCACTCGACATCGCCTCCATCAACTTTTCGGTCCGCATCGACGGCCGCTATCTGATCATCTCCAACGACCCGACGGGCGAACCCCTGCGCGTGATCGGCGTTCGTCCGGCCCGCCTTGGCGCAGCGTCGCTGGCGTTCCATCCGCAGAACCGCGCGACCGACCGGCCCGCCGATTTCACCTCGGCCATGCGACTGGAGCATAAGCGAACGCTCATCGGCATGGGACATGTGTATCCCTGGATGTTCGGCTTCGATGGCGGATCCGATGCCGCCGCGGAACGCCATTCTCGCGTGCTCGGATTCACTCCGGCGCTGCCAGCCGGCGAACTCTCGTGGAAAGGCGACACGCTGGAGCACTCCATCTTCGGCGGCGTGAAAGAACCACGCCTGCCCGCTTATGATCCCGCAGTCAGCTTCGGCCTTTTCGAAAACCTTTCCGACGCGACGGTCAGCATGCAGTTCGAGGATGGAGGCCTCCGAACCGAGCTCCGCTGGCGGCTTCTTGCTCCCGTTGCCAAGCCCTGATCACGCAGCCTTGGTAAGCACCATCAAATTCCACGACTCATCGTCATGCATCCACTCACCCCACGTATTCTTTTCAGCGCTCTCCTGAGTTGCGCGCTCGTCACCGATTGCTTTGCCAACGCCGGCGTTTTCTCCGGCAACGGACAGACCCTCGAACTAGCCACTCAGCAGCAAGTGCAGATGGTGAGTGAGATGATCACCATCACCCCCGGTCGCGGTCCCAATCTCTTCAACGGCGGCACCGCCGGCGCAGACCGGGTGGACTTCAGCTGTCTCTTTACCTTGAGAAATCTCACTGCGGAAACCGTCACCGCCCGGGTGGGTTTTCCATTGGATGCCGAGGACTCGGTTCATAATTCCACAGCTCCCCGAACCACGATCGAGCTGATTGCAGCCTATCGCTTTATCGCCCAGGATGAGCAGGGCATCTACAACGTCACCTACACACCGGGCGACCGTCACAAGAAACTCCGACACCTCTTTCTGTGGGATATGAACTTCGCTCCGGGCGAAGAGAAAACACTGCGCATCGACTACACCATGCCCATCTCCATGGGTTTGGTTGATGCAGTAAAAACCTCCCGTTCAAAACCCTACACGAAGACGTGGTATTCAGAACTGGAGGGAGCCCTCGTGGAGGAGTTCGGCTATGTGACCATCACCGGTGCAAGCTGGGCCGGCACCATCGAAAAGGCTGAGTTCATCGTCGAGGCGGGCCGGTTCGACGATTACCTCGCTCATCGGCCGCTTGTGGAGACCAACGATCCCGCCGAGAAGGCCCGGACGCTGAGCCGAATTCCCATCGAACATCCCACCGTCCTCCGCCTGTATTCACCCGAAGGCTGGCAGACGGATACGGACGGCAACCACCGCCTCGTCCACGCGGACTACGTTCCCACTGAAAACCTGCGGTTCCGTTATTACCTGCTTCTATTTCCTCGCACGGTTGCGGAACTGGAAAAAGTGCTTCCCCGACTGAATCGCTCGCCTTGGAGCGGTGAGGATTACACCGACCTGCGCGATATTTTCCGGGAATACAACGGCGAGAAAACCGGCAACCCCCGCCTAAGCGAATTCCTCGAAAACCAGCTATGGCACGGGCGCCCGGTCCAAAATCCGGTGCCAACCGCAGTGATCGAGCATCTATCCAGACTCATCGATACCACGCCTTCTGCGCCGTAACCCCGAAACTCGAAGTTGCCGGAAATCCCCCTCGTGCTTCACCGGCACGCATCCAGCTCCAACTCGAAGAGCAGGTCGTCCCGGCAGACGTCACAATGCATCGGCACAACCGGCATGTGTTCGAGCCGATGCAGACGCAGCCAGTTCTGAAAATGCATCAGGTCGCCGGCGTATTTGAAATAGGCCGACGCACGCACCACATCCGCGAAACCCAATTGCCGGGAGCGTAGAATCGCCGCAATCACCTCCATGGTCAGCTCGATCTGGCGAACGATATTTCCCGGCCAAAGCGATTCGCCGTCCGGCGCAATGCTCGCGGTACCCGAGACCAACAACCGGCGACGTCCGCCCGAGTCGATTTCCACGGCCCGACTGAAGGTGCTCCCGTAGGCCGGAGCCGGACATTGCAAAGGCGAGATGATCTCCCGCACGCTGGTGCCTGCCTTCAGCGGTTTCACGGCCCACGCGGCCAACGCCAGCGCGGCGCCTTCCGGATTGCGGCCCTCGATCCCCGTGCTCGCGGGTGACGAACCGGTCCGAAAAGGATGGGCCTGATAAACCGCGCTGCGCACCCGATTAAATTCGTCATACCACGCCAGAATATCCCGGTTGTAGAACCACGTCCGGACAAGATCGGTCAGGTCGAAACCCGCCAATTCCAGCGCGTGGTTGAGCGCGGCAAAGGTCTCACCCGCCTGAGCGGCCTCGGTTGTCGTCACTTGCCGGGGACCCAATCCGGCGAGCAGGCAATGCCGGGCGTCACCATCGCTAAAAACCGAGCCCACCACCCGATCGCCCATTCGAACACGTCTGACCGCGCACTTGGCGGGCAACGTAAAAACCTGCACCCCGACCATGTCGTCACCGTGACACGACTCGCCTTCAACAATGAGCACCGGCCAGTCCGCACCGCCGGGAAACCTCGCGAGTTGATGACGCGCGTCACAGGTCGCGGAGTTGCGTCCAAAGAGCATCAACATCAGCGGGGTCTCTCCGAGGTCCGCCAGCGTGTGAACCATCCGGCCCAAGAGATCGGTACAGCCTTCGCCAGCATCGGCGGTGAACGTGCGGACTGTCTCGGTAAACATCGCCGGCAATGAGCACTCGGAAAGCGGGGGAACCATCCCTGCCCTGACGCAACGTTTCGCACATGGTTACTCCGCAGTTTGGCCAATGCCGGACAACGGACGGAATGAACCATAATCAATTCGCCCCATCAGAATCGCTTCTTAAGTTCGCCGGTCTGTATCCCGAGGCACCCAAGGTGCCGTCCTCTTGTGGCATGTCGCTGCCCCCCTCCCATTTCTTCCCGGCGTCGATCGGATGGCAGCTGATAAAATGGGGCTTCACCTTGGTCGTCTGGCAGCTCGCAACCGTGGGCGGACTGGCGGTTGCCTCCACGACCATCGATGGATGCATCTCCAAAAAACTGGCCCAAGTCGGCGTGCCCGCCGCACCGCTCTGCTCCGATTCCGTGTTCGTGCGGCGGGTTTATCTGGATGCGATCGGCACGTTGCCCACCGCGGGGGAAGCCGCCGATTTCATCAACGACACCGCGCCGGAAAAACGGGCGGCGTTGATCGAACGGCTGCTCTCGCGCGACGAGTTCGCCGACTATTGGGCGATGAGGTGGAGCGATGTGCTGCGCGTGAAGGCAGAGTTCCCGATCAATCTCTGGCCCAACGCGGCACAGGCGTATCATCACTGGATCCGCACCGCGATTCGCGACAACCTTCCTTACGACCAATTCGCCCGCGCACTGCTGCTCGCGAGCGGCAGCAACTTTCGTTCGGGCCCGGCGAACTTCTACCGGACAGTGCCGGGCCGAGAACCGCGAGCCATCGCGAGCGCGGTGGCGTTGACGTTCATGGGAACCCGGACCGACCGCTGGACGGCCGATCGACTGGACGGAATGGCCGCGTTTTTCACCCGGATCAATTACAAGTCCACGCTCGAATGGAAGGAGGAGATCGTGTTCTTCGATCCGCTCCCACCCGGGATAAACCAGGCGCTCCTGCCAGACGGGAAGTGGGTGCGACTCCCACCAGAACAGGATCCCCGTGCGGTGTTCGCCGATTGGCTGGTCGACGGAAACAACCCGTGGTTCGCCCGCGCGATTTCCAATCGTCTTTGGTACTGGCTGCTCGGCCGGGGAATCGTCCACGAGCCGGACGACTTGCGGCCCGACAATCCGCCGTCGAATCCCGCGTTGCTCGATTTGTTGGCGCGCGAATTGGTCGCGGCGAAGTTCGACCTGAAACACCTCCACCGGCTGATCCTGAATTCGCACGCCTATCAACGTTCGTCGATACCACCGCTCGGGCACCCGGAGGCCGTCGAGCACTTCGCGTGTTATCCGCTGCGCCGGCTCGATGCCGAAGTGCTCATCGATGCGATCAACCAGATCACCGGCACCCATGACCGCTACTCCAGCGTGATCCCGGAACCGTTTACGTTCATCCCGCTCGATGCACGCGCCATCGCCCTGCCGGACGGCAGCATCACCAGTTCGTTCCTGGAGTTGTTCGGACGTCCGGCTCGCGACACCGGACTTCTTTCCGAACGCACCAATGTCACCAGCGCCGGGCAACGGCTGCATCTGCTGAACTCGAGTCACATCCAAAAAAAGCTGGCGAGTGGTCCCGGGCTAAAGGCGTTACTGAACGCACGTGGCGCACCCGACACGGTGCTGGACACGCTTTATCTCACCGTGCTGTCCCGGTTCCCCACCGACCACGAGCGAGCCGTGGTCGCGGACTATGCGCGAACCATGAAAGGCAACCGATACGCCACGACGCAGGACATCGCGTGGGCCCTGATCAACACCGCCGAATTTTTGCACCGGCATTAATCGTCCTAGGTAGTGCCTCACCCATCACGCAACCACTCCCCATGCCCCACCCCCTTCAAGACGATTCCGCCGGCGGTTGGTTCTGCCCCGAGGACAACAAGCACTGCTCGCTCATCGGCTCCACGCCGATCACTCGTCGGGCGGCCTTGCGCGCCGGCATTCTCGGCGCGGCCGGAATGCTCCTCACCGACCGCCTTGCGCAACGCGCGTTCGCCGCACCTCCTCCTCCGCGCGCCAAGGCAAAGGCCTTCATCCAAATCTGGCTTTGGGGCGGCGCCTCGCATCTCGAAACCTTCGATCCCAAACCCGACGCCGGACCCGATTACTGCGGTCCCTATCGCAGCCCGATCGAGACCAACGTCTCCGGCGTGCGCATCTGCGAAATGCTCCCGTTGCTCGCCCGACAGGCCGATAAATATTCGCTCATCCGCAGCATGACGCATGGCAACAACGGACACGAGACGGCCGCCTACATGGTGCAGACCGCCCGGCCGCCCGGCGAGCGCACCGTCTACCCGTCGCTCGGCGCCATGGTCTCCCTTTTCAAGGGCTACGACGCCGGCTACACCGGACTGATTCCGCCTTACGTCGTGCTCACCGAATTGCAGGGCCGGTTCTCCGAGGCGGGTTTTCTCGGCCCGCGCTACAAGCCTTTCGCGACCGGCGGCGATCCGGCGAAAAATCCGTTCTCGGTCGAAGGCGTGATCGCTCCGGGCATCTCCCCGGAACGGCAGCAGACCCGTCGCGAGTTGCTCGGCAAACTCAACGTGTTTGCCCGCATGCTGCCCTCGGATCCCCAACTCTCGGCAATGGCCCGCAACGAAAACGAAGCCTACGACCTGATCCTCGGCGACGCGGGCAAAGTCTTCGATCTCGCCCAGGAAAAGCCCGAACTCAAGGAGCGCTACGGCAACAACACCTTTGGCCAGTCCTGCCTGATGGCACGGCGGCTCGTCGAGCGCGGCGTGCCATTCGTCACCATCAACTACAAGGGCTGGGACACGCACAAACAGCACTTCCAAATCATGAACCGCAAACTGCCCGAACTGGACCGAGGGTTGTCCATGTTGTTGCAGGATCTCGGCGAACGCGGACTGCTCGAAAACACCATCGTGTGGTGCTCCGGCGAATTCGGGCGAACGCCCCGCGTGATGTGGGAGGCGCCGTGGAATGGCGGACGCGGTCATCACGGCGCGGTGTTTTCGGCCCTCGTCGCAGGCGGTGGTTTTAAAGGTGGCACAGTCGTCGGTGCCTCGGATGCGCGCGGTTATGAAGTGAAAGACCGTCCGGTTTATCCGATCGATCTCATGGCCAGTTTCTACGAACAACTCGGCATCGATGGTAACGCCAGGCTCACGCACCCGGAGGGCCTGCCCGCAACCGTGCTCCCGCCCACCACGGACGACGTGAAAAGCGGCGGACGTCTGACGGAGATCATGGGATGAACCACACGCCCTCAAAGCCGATCGTCCAACTGCTCTTGCTCTTCGGGTGTTTCCTGCTGCCCATCCCGGGCACGTTCGCGCAAAACGCCCGGCCCGGAAACACGCCCGAGATCGCCTACGTCTATCCCGCCGGAGGCCGGCGCGGCACCACCTTTACGGTCACCATCGGAGGACGTCGCCTCGAAAAAGTGTCCGCCGCATTCTTCTCGTCGACCGCCGTGCAGGCCGAGGTCACCGGTTACCACCGGTTTCTCACCCAAAAGGAATTCACCGACATCCAGGAAAACATCCGCCTGCTGAAAGAAAAAAAGACCGCCGCGAAAAAGCGCCCTCCCGGCTGGACCGATTTGGACGAAACCGAACTCGCCGCCCTGCAGGCCAGGCTTGTCGATCGGCCCAACCGACAGGTGCCTCTCACGCTTGCGGAAACCATCACGTTGGAAGTCCGCCTGCCCGCGGACACACCCGCCGGCATGCATGAACTGCGCTTGAAAACGCCCGCCGGACTTTCCAACCCATGCTTTTTCCAAGTCGGAAATCTCCCCGAATTCACCGAACCCCGTGCCGAACGCACGCGCGCCGACATTCCAAGTAGTGACAACACGAATACGCTGAACGTCGACCTGCCCGTGCTCGTCAACGGGCGCATCATGCCGGCGGAGACCGATCGATTCCGCTTCACCGCGCGCCGGGGGCAGCGGCTTGTGTTCGCCGTGAGCGCCCGGGCGCTGATCCCCTATCTGGCCGATGCCGTGCCGGGGTGGTTTCAGGCCACGCTCGGACTCTACGACTCCGCGGGCACCGAACTCGCCTACGTGGATGACTTCCATTTCGAACCCGACCCGGTTCTTTCGTGCGAAATCCCCGCCGACGGCGATTACACCCTCGTCATCAAAGATGCGATCCATCGCGGGCGAGAGGATTTCGTCTATCGGATTGCCGCCGGGGAGTTCCCCTTTGTGACCGGAATTTTCCCGCTGGGCGGCCCGCAGGGTGTCGGCACGCCCGTCGTTCTGAGCGGCTGGAATCTGCCTGTCGCCACGCTGGAACTTCCCAGAGCCGGACCGCAGACCGAAAACTCCTGGGCCGCGATGTGGGGAATCGATGCCGCGTTGGAACGTGTGTTATTCGCGCAGTCCACCGACCCGGAAACGACCGAAAGGGAGCCCAACGACACTCCCACCGGGAGCCAGACGGTCACTCTTCCGGTGACGATCAACGGAAAGATCCAACGCGCGGGAGACCCGGATGTCTTTCGTTTTGAGGCAAGGGCCGGCGATCGAATCGTGGCCGAGGTGATCGCCCGACGACTGCACAGCCCGCTCGATTCGAGCCTGTTGCTTGAGGACGCGAAGGGCCAAAAAATCAGCCTCAACGATGACCATGCCGATAAAAGCGCGGGCCTGATCACGCATCAGGCGGACTCGTTCATCCAAGTCACACTGCCGACCGACGGGGTATATTTTCTCACCGTGCAAGACACGCAGCAGCGTGGAGGAGAAGATTTCTCATATCGTCTGCGGATCGGCCCACCGAAACCGGACTTCACCGTGATGCTCACGCCCTCGACCATCAACCTGCGCGCCGGAACCAACCTGCCGGTGACCGCTCACATCGTGCGCCGCGATGGGTTTGAAGGTGCGGTCGATCTCGCCCTCACCCACGCGCCGCCCGGACTCACGCTTGCCGGAGGCCGACTCTTCCCGGGACAAACACGGACGGTGCTCACGTTGACTGCGCCTGCTAATATGAAACCGCTGACAGCCCCGCTCACCTTCACCGCCAGCGCCCAAATCGCTGATCGCAAGGTAACCCGCCCGGTCGCGCCAGCAGACGAACGCATGCAGGCCTTTTTGCCCCGGCACTTGGTCCCGGCAAAGACGCTGATGGTTGACGTGACTGCCGGCGCTCGCTGGAAGAATTCGCCCGCCGTCATCGCGGATATCCCGTTGAGAATCCCGGCCGGCGGAAGCGCCCCTTTTCGTGTCCGGGCGACGAGTCCCAAGGATGCGGCGAACATGCATTTCGAGTTAATCGATCCCCCGGACGGCATCGCGTTGTCCTCGTCGGTGAAGGAGGCCGGAGAGATCGAGGTGCGAGTGACCTGTGACGCGGCGAAGCAGAAACCCGGATTTCAGGACAACCTCATCATCACGGTCGCCATCGAACGCCCGGCATCCGCGGACTCCGGCAAGCCCCGCCCCGCCGCCAAGACATCGCTCGGAAACCTTCCCGCCATCCCCTTTGAAATCGTCTCGCCCTGATGGCGGGCTGGATGCGCAGGCCGTCGACCGACGGCAGGAATGTTTCAAGCCGGTGGTTTTCATTGTTCGTGCCGCCTCGACGCTTGCACCGCGCACCCGGCTTGAACACAACCACTTGCGGATGACGAACGCACCTTTCTCCATTCAACCGGGAGTGAACCCGGATCTCGAACGCGGCCACTGCGTGAACAAAGGCATGATTTTTACAGGAACTCAGAGGTGCATTCGCGGACGAGTTGCGGTGGCATCGGGTTCCTAAATTCCGCGTCGTTCACCTGCTCACATCCGACATGAAAAAGATCCTCCACATTCTCAGTGCTCTGGTGATCGGTGGATTCATCCTGATGTTCATCGCCGACATTTGGCGTGGGGTTGCCTACCTTCGGACCCATGGGCGCGAAGGTGCGATTGTGATCGGTCAGCAATACAG
The DNA here is from genome assembly GCA_024711005.1 of Opitutaceae bacterium. GTDB lineage: Bacteria > Verrucomicrobiota > Verrucomicrobiia > Opitutales > Opitutaceae > Rariglobus. The sequence goes on from JANJTQ010000171.1 coordinate 10,526, forward strand.
CGGAGACCGCTGGTCCGCGCCTCTCCCGCTAAAAAAAATCCGTACTTACACCGCAACCTTGGCGGGCAAGCATCAGGTGGTGGTCGAGTCCGATCAGGAACTTGAGACCGGCCGGGAGTATGCGATCCGATTCCTTACCCGCGACAAAGCGCAGAGTGCACCCTCCCTCCGCCTGCGTCCCATACCCGGCGCGCTACGCCTGCGCGCCGCTGGCGATGCCCCGCCGGTCCAGCCCAGTGACACCGAATTGATGGACCGTTTTGTGAGCACGATCATGGGCGCATTCGGCCCCGCGAAAGAAGCATCCGCCACCAACACGGACGCCGAACCTCCCCGCGCCCCGGACGTCCATTCAGGCTCCGTGCCGTTTCTGCTCGGAGCGACCGGCACTCCCCTCCTCAAAGACCTCTGGTCCAATAGCCGTCCCACCGAGTGGGCCGCGATGTTCCTCGGACTACTGTTTTTGAAGTCGCTCATTTTTCATGCACTGATGCTTCCCTGGCGCGTTAACCGGCCCCGGGCGGAACATACGGAGCTCGTCCCGACCGCATTGCGTCCCATTGATCCCACTCCGGTCGTCAAGACATCAGTCCCCCTCGCGTTCAATCCTACCGTGAGCACCGCAGGTCCGAGCCCGCTTCCGCCGGACTTGCCGGTCGATTCCGAACCTGTCTTGAAGCTACGGCGCAAGGAAGACCGGCCGGGTTAACCGTGCACTTGAATCCTCCGGACTCAGGTAGCAGCCGGCCTCCGCGCAGAATTCCACCGGCTCAAGGCGACTACTTTTTCGCCGCCGAGATCGACGAGGCGTACTCCTGTACGCCATTGGCCAACGCTTCGGCAATGTCAGCCCGATAGGCGGGCGTGCCGATCTTCCGCGCTTCGTCGTCGTTGGAAAGATATCCCGCCTCGACCAGTACACCCGGACAGTTCACCAGTCGCAGCACGGCAAAACGCGCCCGTTTTAAACCGCGATCCACACTACCGAGTTTTCCCAGCATCTGACGGTGCAGGTGGTAGCCGAGCAGCGTATTCCACGGATCGTTACGATTCCCGGGATTGTCCACATCATCGCTAGGGTCGCGAAGCGGACTGCCGGTGGAACGCTGATAACGCGGCGTCATCGTGTAGGTTTCCGAGCCCCGCACGGAGGGCGCTCCGCCCACGGCGTTGAAATGGATGCTGATGAACAGATCCGCGCCCGCCCGATTGGCGATGTCGGCACGCTCCTGCAACGAGACAAACCGATCGCTGGTGCGCGTCATCACCACTTTGTAACCTAGGCTTACCAACAGCCCGCGCAACCGTTTCGCCACGTCCAGCGTGAAGCCTTTTTCGTCCAGATTAAGCTGCTTGTTCCGCGTACCCGTGTCCTGTCCGCCATGCCCGGCATCGATCACGATCACGCGCAGCCCGGGCACCGGCGGCGAAGTCACCGATGAAGGACGCAGGATGGGAAGAAACAACTGGTTCGCGTCGATCCGACTCACGTAGAGCGTGCTCCCGCGAAACACCGCCGGCTCGCCCATTAGCACCCGCAATCCGTTTAAGGACACGTCGCGCTTGTCCGCCTCGAGTTCGATTTTGTCCTTGGCCGACTGAAACCGCATCGTTTTCCCGCGCTCGACCCACGTCGCCTTCAATCCCAAACGGGTCAGAAATACGCGGGCGTCCACATAAGCGACTCCGCCGACCTTGATGTGAGCCGTACTCGCCGCGGATGGGCTGCGCGTCGGCGGTGCGGCGCAGACCGGGAACGTCAAAAAGAAAATGAGCGCGGTTAAAACCGCGCTCATGGAAAAACTGTGCCGGAACCTGCCCATTCGGCGGTTCCGCTCAGGCCTTGCCGGATGCCTCTTCGTCGTGGTTGTCGTCGGCACGGTCGGAGCCCGTGTCGTCGATCGCCTCTTCGTCGGCACCGAGGGTGTACTTGCGCTTGCGCTTGTTGGCGGGAAGCGGGGTCAACATGACGTTGATCTGCTTGCCCATCAGCTTCGGCTGCGAATCCGGATGACCCATGCCATCGAGCTCGGCGAGCGCCTTCGTCATGACCTCGAAACCGATCTCGGTGTGGGCCATCTCGCGCCCGCGAAACTTCAGTCGAAGCTTCACCTTGTTGCCGTGGTCAAGGAATTCCTCGGCGTGACGGATCTTGGTAAGAAAGTCGCCACCGGCGATACGCGGCGTGAACTCGATTTCCTTCAACTTGGTCGCAGTGGTCTTGGCGTGGCTGGCCTTCTTCTGCTCCTCGTAGATGTATTTGCCGAAATCCATGATGCGGCAAACGGGCGGCTTGGCGGTCGCGGCCATCTCGACGAGATCGAGGTTGAACTGCTGCGCCAACGCCAGCGCACGCTCGGTCTGCATGATGCCAAGCTGCTTGCCCTCGGGGCTGATGACGCGGATTTCGGGTTCCTTGATCCGTGCGTTGCGACGGATGTGAGCAAAAGGGTCGTTGTTACGACGCTGATAATAACCGGGGCGGTTGCCGCCTGAAGAAAACGAATTGGCCATCAATAAGGAGGTTGCAGAGTGAGTCGGGGGAAGACTTCGCGAAGGTCCGGGTGGAAGACAACCAAGAAGTGGCCGGACGCGTAAAAGACGGGAAATCCCCGGCAATCCGCCACGGTTTAGACACTAAAGCTCTCGCCACAGGAGCAGCTCGCCTTGGCGTTGGGATTGGAAAACTTGAAGCCGCCCGCGATCAGTTTGTTGGAAAAATCCACGACCGTTCCCTTGAGATAAAGCGCCGTCTTGGGATCGACCACCACTAAAACGCCGGCGGTACGCACGAGAATGTCGCCTTTGCGCGGCTCCTTGGCGAAGCGGAGCTTATAGCTCAGTCCGTTGCAACCACCCCCGCTAATGGCAACCCGCAGGAAATCCCCTTGTTGTTCGCGAGCCACCAGCGAACGCACTTTGTCACCCGCCGGTCCGGTCAGGCGCACAAGATTTTCATTGCCCTCGCGCACGCCCTCGGGGAGGGCGGCGGCGGGCGATGGAACGGGAGTGCTGACTTCGGAGGCGGACATCAAAACGAACTATTGGGCGAGCCGGACGTTTATCAAGCGCCGCCTCGCGCCGTGATCAATCGCCGCGCCACCGTCACCGCATTGGCAAAACTGGTCGCGCTCGCCACGCCTTTTCCGGCGATTCCGAAAGCCGTGCCGTGATCCGGACTCGTGCGCACGAACGGCAGACCGAGCGTCACGTTCACCGCCTCGTCGAAATCGATCACCTTGAGCGGTGCGAGTCCTTGGTCGTGGTAAAGCGCGATCACCACGTCGAACTCTCCGCGCAATTGCCGCGCGAACACCGTGTCGCCAGGCTGCGCGCTCGACAGCCCCGGGAACCCGCCCCGCAATTCATCGAGAAGCGGATCGATCGTCGCGATCTCTTCGTTGCCCAGAAGGCCTCCCTCCCCCGCATGCGGATTCAGCCCGCACACCGCGATGCGCGGTCGCGCAATCTCCTCGGCCCGCGCCAGCGCATCGGCCGCACGCACCGTGCGCTCAAAGTTCGCGGGCGTAAGTTGCGCCGCCACCTCGCGCAATGGGATGTGCCAGGTGAGCAATACCACGCGCAGCCGTCCGCCGCAAAATGCCATCACCGGCTCACCGCCCCAGCGCGCGGCAAAAAACTCGGTCTGTCCGGGAAACGCATAACCCACGCCCGCCAGCCTCGCCTTGCTCACCGGCCCGGTGACGACGCCCGAGAAACGCCGGTCGCGACACCCCGCCGCCGCCTCTTCCATCGCGGCCAGCGCGATTCGTGCACCGGTGTCGTCCGGCTTGCCCGGAGCCGCCTCGTAGTCCGCCGGCCCGACCGCGATCCGGTCCACGTCCGCCGGCAATGTCGCCAGCCAACGAGCCGGTCCGATCACCGCGACTTCCGCGGATCGCACCCCACCCCCGGTCTTCAACCAAGCCTCGATGATTTCGGGGCCGACTCCCGCCGGGTCGCCACACGTGATCGCGAGCTTAGGCATCGGCTTCCGCGGTGGTGTTGACGCGGTTCGTCCGGGCAAACCCACGTTTGCCCTCGGCGAAAAACTCCAGAAAACGTCGCGCCTCGGCGGATGCATAACCGCCACCCGCCAGCGCGGACGCCGCGAGTTCGCGAATGTTGCCGATCGCAAAATGAACGGCGCGGAAGGCTTCCTTCAGTTCGCGGATCGTCTCGCGCGGAAAGCCCCGGCGTTTCAATCCGACCAGGTTCAAACCCGACACCTCGTCGCGCTCCGCGGTGATCGTATACGGCGCAAGATCACGCGTGATGCGGGCGACGCCGGCGACCATCGCGCTTTCGCCAACGCGGCAGAACTGGTGAATCGCCGCGCCGCCGCCGATGAACGAAAACGCCCCCACGGTCACGTGCCCCGCCAACATCACGTTGTTCGCCAGCACCACGTCGTCGCCAACGACGCAGTCGTGGCCCGCATGGCTGCCCGCCATGAAAAAACAGCGTTCGCCGATCACCGTGGACTGGTCCGGATAAATCGAGCGGTTGAGTGTGACGTTCTCCCGGATGGTCGTGCCCGCGCCCACACGCACAAAGCTCGGCGTGGCGCGGTCGAATTTCAGGTACTGCGGATCCCCGCCGACCACGGCGCCTGGGTGCACGATGACGCCGTCTCCGAGCACCGCATGGCGGGTGACCACCGCGTGAGCCATGATCTCGCAATCGGCGCCGAGTTGGGCGCCCGCTTCGACGATCGCAGTGGGATGAATAAGGGTGGGCATTTGTGTGGTGTTTAAACGCGTGGTTTGCGGGTGCCGACTACGCTGCGTTCGGGCAGCAAGTCGAGTTGGGCATCCTTGAGCAGATCGTAATTCTTCAAAATCCGGATCACCTGAAGCGTGTCGCTCTTGCCGTAATTGCGGTTGATTTCGGTCTTCTCGATCAAGTCGAGCAGCATGGAGCGAAACGAGATGATCGCATCGACGCCACGGTCCTTGAGCATCGTCACGCTCTGCGAGCGAAACGGCTCCTGCGTCGGCAGACTCGGCAGCACGAGAATCTTGATGAGCCGGTCCTCGCCTTCCTCGGTCGCCTCGGCCGCCGGGAAAAACCGCGTCGCCTCCTTCATCACGTTGTCTTCGAGGAAACGAAAAATCTCCGGCGAACTCCTCAGCATGTTCGGCGTGAACACGCCGGTGTGCCAGCCCTTCACCGCGATCATCGCGCGATGCACCAGCGGCAGTTCATTCGAAAACAGAAAGAAATCCGGTTTCCGTGCACCCCGTTGCCAGGAAGGATTGTAGACAAGCAGATCGATCTCCTCGTCGCCCGTTTTTTTGCGGGCGGAAACCTGATACTTGCGAACCTGGCGGACCAAAAATCCGTTCTGCTCGAAATATTCGCGGACAATTCCTTCGTCGATGGCGGACATGGCGTGACGGGGCGTTCAGATTGCGCCGACTTCGCGAAAACTCTCTTCGGCCAGCGCCGGATCGACACCGCCTTGGGTGGCCGCGTTCCCGATCGACTTGAGCACCACAAAACGCAGCGCACCGGCGCGGACCTTTTTATCGCGGGCCATCGCCGCCATGAGCGGGCCGAGCGGGAGCGGAGCGCGCATCTTCACCGGCAGGGCGTGCGCGGCCAGCACCGTCTCGACGCGCGTCACGACAGACGCATCGACATGTCCAAGTTTCAGGGAGAGACGCGCCGCCGCCGCCAGACCGATGGCCACCGCCTCGCCGTGCAAATACGCGCCATAACCCGTCACCTGCTCGATCGCATGGCCGAAGGTATGACCGAGGTTGAGCAACGCGCGTCCGCCTTCCTTCGCGGTTTCGTGCTCGTCCGCCTCGACGACGCCGGCCTTGAGCGCACAACAACGACGAATGACCGCGGCCAATTCGGGACTGTCCACCGTGAGCGGATTCTTTTCGAGCCGGGCAAACAGATCGGCGTCGCCCAACAAACCGGTCTTAATGACCTCGGCCATGCCGGCGGCAAATTCTCGTGGTGGCAACGTGGCGAGCAACCGCGTGCCGATGAACACGCCGCGCGGCTGGTGAAACGCGCCCACCAAGTTTTTGCCCGCCTTGAGGTTGATGCCGGTCTTTCCGCCCACCGAGCTGTCGACCATCGATAGCAACGTCGTGGGCACTTGGTAAAACGCGATGCCCCGCAAGTAGGACGCTGCCGCGAAGCCCGCCAGATCGCCGATCACGCCGCCACCCGCCGCGAACAACGCACCGCCGCGGTCCACCCGTTGCTCCGCCAAAAAATCGAGCACCCGTCCGAGTTCGGTCAACGACTTCGTCTCTTCGCCAGGCTCCAGCACCAGCGTCGGTTGCTCTCCAAACATCGCATACACCGCGTCGCGCTGACTGCGGGCCAGATTGCGATCGGTCACGATGACGACCTTGCGCCCGGCCGCGACGAGCGCGTCCACCTCGGGTCGCACCACCGGCGCGATGTCCGCATGAAAATGGATCGGGTAACTGCGTTCGGCGAGATTGACGGTGAGTGTTTCGCTCATGGACAGCGGGTTAAACAGAAGCCCCGCCACCCGGTCAACCGCCACGATAACCCCGCCATCACGCAACCACCCGGCGACAACCGATTGAGACTTGCTCTCATCTCAAAGCCAAACATCGCTCGTCCTTACTTTTCACACCCATGCACCGCCACACCCGTCTCCTTCGCAGCGCCACCCGCTGGTGTGTTTTGCTGTTGAGCCTCGTCGCCGCACAAGCCGCCACCGCCGCCGAGAAACCCGCCGCGCTCACTCTCGACAAGGTCGTCGTCGCGCTGAAACCCGATAAAAATCCGGAGTTGATGCTCCAGGAGAAACGTGCCCTCGAAGCGTTTCTATCCGGCGAACTCGGCCGGCCCGCCGAAGTGGTGATTCCGTTGTCCGCCGCGACGATCCTCGAGGGTCTCGCCAATGGCACGATCGACCTCGGCTATCTCAGCGCCACCGACATGGTCAACGCCCGCAATCGTCGCACCGCCCGCGTGTTGCTCGCCGGCGAATTTTCCGACGGACGCACCGCCTACGACAGCTACTGGGTGGTGAAAAAAGACGCCCCTTACCGTTCGATCGAAGACCTCCGCGGACGTCCCGTGGCCTTCGCCAGCAAGACGAGCACCTCCGGCTTCATCATCCCCTTGCTCGACCTGCGCAGTCGCGGACTGATCGGCGAGGACGGCGACGCCGAGGCGTTCTTCGGACGCGGCAATCTTTATTTCGGCCTCGGCTACGTCTCCGCCATCGAACGTGTACTCGCCGGCGACGCCGAAGCCGCCGCCGTCAGCTACTACGTTCTGGATCGGGACAAACACCTGACGCCCGAACAGCGCGCACAGTTGCGCATGCTTCAAAAACAGGGCCCGGTGCCGAGTCACGTCATCGCCGTGCGCAGTTCCCTCAAGGAGGCCGACGCCGAGGTTCTTCGTCGGGCCTTCGCGGCGCTCAACGCGCCCGAACGCACCGCGTTGCGCGACAAGCTCTTCACCACCCGACTGGTGCCGGTCGATGAAAACGCCCATCTCGCCCCGTTGGCCGATGGGCTTGCGCTAGCCAGCCGGGCTCTCCGCAAGTGACGGCGTCCGCCACCGCACACCCCCACGTCGCGGCGCACGGTCTCGGCCTCAAGCGAGGTGACCGTTGGCTGTTCCGCGACCTCAACCTCACGGTGCCGCGCGGCTCTTTCGTGGCCGTGGTCGGTCCTTCCGGCGTGGGCAAATCGAGTTTCCTCGCCTGCCTCGCCGGTCTGCTCGCCCCGACCGAGGGCCACGTGGAACTCTGCGATCTCGCAGGCGGTCGCCACGCACCGGCTAAGGTCCGTCCCGGCGCGACGGGCGTGGTGTTTCAAAACAACCTCCTCGTCCCCACCAGCACGGTTCTCTCCAACGTTCTCTGCGGCCGGCTCGGCCGTCATCCCTGGTGGCGCACGCTGATCGGTTTCCCGCGAGGCGACCGTGACGAAGCGTACCGGATTCTCTGCGACTTGGGGCTCGGCCCGAAAGCCCGGCGCTGGGCCTGCGAGACTTCCGGCGGCGAACAACAACGCACCTCCATCGCGCGGGCGTTGCTCCAGGAACCGGACCTCTACCTCGCCGACGAACCCGTTTCCAATCTCGACGCCTACCTCACCGGCCGCGTGCTCGGTATTCTCCGGCAAGAGGCGTCTCAACGTGGGCGCACGGTGTTTTGCGTGCTGCACAATCCCGAACTCGTCGAACGGTTCGCCGAACTCGTGCTCAGCTTCGACTCCGTCGGCGACGGCGGATGGCAACTTCGCAAGGTGAACCGATGAACGCACCGTCGCCTCAGTCCTCCCTCCCTCCGGAGCCACCGGTGCTGCCGATGCCTCGCTGGCATGAGCGGCTCAACGTCCTCACGATTTCGCTGCTGATCTTCCTCCTGGCCTGCGCCGCCTCGGTACCCGCATTGCGTGGATCGGGCCGGCAGCTCGATTACGCAGGAAACCTCCGGCGTTTCCTCGGCTATTTTTTCCCGCCCGATTGGTCGGTCTGGCCTGAGACGCTCCGGGCGCTCGCCGAGACCGCCCAGATCGCCGTCATGGCGACCGCCTTTGCCATCGTCATCGCCTTGCCGCTCGGCATGGCCGGTGCCCGCACCCTCTCGCCTGCCTGGCTGGTCGGCACGGCCCGCATGATCCTCAACGTCATCCGCACCGTGCCTAGTCTCATCTGGGCGCTCATCGGTGTGGCGATCGTCGGAGCCAATCCCCTCGCCGGTGTCATCGGACTTACGTTCTACAGCGTGGGTTACCTCGGGAAATTCTTCAGCGATGCATTCGAGTCGGTCGACATGGAGATCGCCCGCGGACTTCGCGCGATCGGCGCCGGCCGCGTCCAAGCGTTTCAACATGGCGTCTGGCCTCACGCAAAACCGTTGGTGTGGAGCTACGTCCTGTGGATGATCGAATACAACCTTCGTTCCGCCGCGATCATCGGTTACGTCGGCGCCGGCGGACTCGGCGTGCAACTCGCCAGCTATCAAGAGTATTACCAATGGGAGAAGTTCGCCACCGTGCTGATCTTCATCCTGGTTTTGGTCACCGTGTTGGACCTGCTCGGAGAATGGATTCGCCGTCGAATCACCCGTAATCTCACCCGCGTCCGCTCGTTATAGGGAGGGAAATCGAGCTCC
>JANJTQ010000178.1 GCA_024711005.1 Opitutaceae bacterium
GCTCGCCGACGACCAGAAGGCCCACGACGATCAGAAGGCGGTCATCGACGGTCTCAACGCTCGTCTCGCCGAGGCCGAAGCCACGCTCGAGGCGAAACGCGCCGAGGTGCTCGAGGCGTCGCAGAATGTCGCCACCGTCCAGTCCGAGGAGCGCAACGCCCAGCGCGCTCTCGAAGAGATCGGCGCGAAGGCGAACCGCATGGAGTCGGAGCTGGAAGGCCTCGAGGCGCAGCGAAACGAAACGCAGACCCGTTTCGAGCGCGCCCAGACCGCGCTGGCCGAGGGAACCGCCGCCGTCGAGGCCGGCCGCGCGCGTATCCATGAAATCGAGACGCGCACCGTCGAGCTTCGCACCGACCGCGACATGAAACGCGACACCCTCGCCCAGGCCCGACTGGAGCTGGCCGAGCGCCGCCAAAAGGTCGAGGTCCTCGATCGTGGCATCGCCGACATGGAGCGCCGCCGCGCCCAGCTCTCCGAGATTCTCGTTCAACGTCAGCAGGAGATCGAGGTGTGGACCGAGCAGATCGGCTCGCTCGAATCCGAAAGCGACAACCAGAAGGCCCGCGCGGCGCAGATCGCCGAGACTCTCGTCGTCGCCCAGCAGCAGGTGGAGCAGATCCGCCAGGAACTGACCGATGTCGAACGCGAGATCGGCGGAGTCGAAAATTCACAGGAAGGCATCCGTACCGACGCCGAGAAGGCGCAGGCGGATTTCAGCCGGTGCGAAGTCGCCCTCGCTCAAAACAAGTCGCGCGCCCAATTCATCGAAGAGGATGTGCAACGCGAGTTCCAGATCCGGGTCGGCCAGTACGACTGGCGCGCGCTCCTGTGGCGCTCCGAGGACGATCCGCCTGATTTGAAGGCGCTCGATCTTGAGGATGACGAGGACGAAGAGCCCTCCGCCGGAGCCCGCGCCGCCGCGGCACCGGCCGCTGTCGCCGCCGCCGTGGAGGCACCGAGCTCGGTTACGTCCGCGTCCGATGCGCCCGCCGACTCCGCAGCTCCGACGGACGCGGGGGCGGTTGCGCCCGCGGACGCCGGATCGGAACAGGGACAGGATGCTCAGGCCACTTCGGCTCCCAAGCGTCGCAAAAAGAAAGGTCCCAAGCCCGATCCGACCGAGGACGATCTTGTCGCGCTGGAGCAATCCGCCGATTGGGATGCCATCAAGGCCGAGGTCGATGCCCTTCGCCAGCGCCTTGCCGGCATGGGTGCGGTCAACACCGGCGCCATCGAGGAGTACGCCGAACTCAAGCAGCGCTACGACTTCCTCCGGGGGCAGAGCGACGATTTGAACAACGCGAAGGCCGACCTGATCAAGACGATCGACGAGATCAACCAGACCTCGATGACGCAGTTCCAGATCACGTTCGAGCAGATCAAAAAGAACTTCGTCTACACCTTCCAGACCCTCTTCGGCGGTGGTATTGCCAACCTCGAACTCATCGTCACCGACGACATTCTGGAGTCGGGCATCGAGATCACCGCGCAGCCTCCGGGCACCAAGCTCAAGGGCATCACGCTGCTCTCCGGTGGACAAAAGACGCTCACCGCCGTGGCGCTGCTCTTCGCGCTCTACATGGTGAAGCCTTCGCCCTTCTGTTTGCTCGACGAGTTGGACGCCCCCCTCGACGAATCGAACATCGGTCGTTTCACGAACTTGTTGGGCAAGTTCGTGGACAACTCGCAATTCATCATTATTACGCACAACAAGCGCACGGTTTCGGCCGCGCAGGCGATTTACGGCGTGACGATGGAGGAACGCGGTGTGTCGAAGACCGTTTCGATGAAGTTCAACCAGAACAAGGGCGACATCGAGGCGCATCAGGAGAACATCGCCGAGTCCGTACGCGGCGCGAAGTCGACCATCGGCGCCTGATCCGGGCGCGCGAGTTGCCTTGCCGGGGTAGGGCGGGACCACTGGGCCCGCCGTGTATGCTCGGAGACATGCGCGCCCTGAAGCGGACGGCCCGGCGGTCCATCCCTACCGTGGGAGCGATTCAGGCGGCCGGGGGGGCTTGACGACTTTGCTACAGTTCGCGTTCGACAGCGGACAAGGCGCGATGGCTTTATGTCTGCTTTCGTCTTTTCAACCCTATGAACTCAACCGCCCTGGCCACCATTGCAGCGACTGGATTAACCGTGGCGTTTATCCACGCGGCGATCCCGACGCACTGGCTTCCCTTTGTGCTGGTCGCACGGGCGCGCGGCTGGAGTCGAACAAAGGCCATCGGAGTGGCGATATTTGCCGGCATGGGGCACGTGGCGTTGACCAGCCTGCTCGGCCTGGCGATCGCATGGTTCGGCTTCGAGCTCGATGAACATTTCGGCCACGCCTTCACGCAGGCGGCGGGCGGAGCTTTGTTGGCGGTGAGCTGTTTCTATTTTTGGCGTCAGTGGCGCGGCAAGGGCGTCCTGCATCACCACACGCCGGGCGGGCATCATGAGCCCAGCGCTCATTGCGGACACGAATCCGGGCACAGCCACCTCGAATCCGAGTTGGAAGGAAGTCCGCTCGTCTCCGACCGCAAGGGAGACTGGGTGGCGATCAGCGGCTTATTCCTCATGGTCACCCTGTCGCCGTGCGAGGGATTCCTGCCCATCTATTTGTCGGGTGTGCAGTTCGGCTGGCAGGGGTTTTTCGTGCTGAGCGGCATCCTCGCGGTGGGTACGCTCGGCGGCATGCTGCTGTTCACCTGGTTGACGCTGGTCGGATTGGAGAAAGTGGAACTCAAGCGCATCGAGCACTGGGAGGCCGGTTTGCTCGGAGTGGTGTTCCTGATCCTCGGCGTGTTGATGCTGTCGCTGGAGCACGCCGGGCATTGAGGGTATCAGGGCATCGAGGCCTCTTTGCGCACCCGGCGCCGCCGGTTCCAGACGAGGAATCCGCTCAACACGAAAGCCACCAGCCCAAGTGCGGCCCAGCCCGCGTATTCATGTGTCTGTGACAAGGTCTCGTTGAATTGCTCGATGTCGTCGTGGAATCGCTCCCACAGCCAGTGGCCGAGCCAGACGAAGACCGGCACGCTGATCAGCGCGGCCACACCGTCGAATAGCAGGAATTTCAAAAACGGTACTTTCATCGATCCCGCCGTGAAAAAAATGGGCGCGCGCAAACCAGGCAGGAAGCGTCCGATGAACAAGCCCATCGATCCGTAGCGGTCGAAGAAATCGACCACTTTGGCCTGTTTTGGCGGCGGAAAAATACGTTGAAACCATCGCGAAGTCAGCACCCAGCCGCCCACATGACGGCCCGCAAAAAACGTAATCGAGTCGCCGCCGAGCACACCGGCATACATCAATGCGGTGACCTCGATCCAGGAACGTCCGTCGATCTGGCCGAGTACGCCGGCGGTGATGAGCACGACATCCTCCGGGATGGGCAGGCCGAGACCGCATAGCAGCAGCACGAAAAACGGGCCCCAGAGCGAAAGGGGTGAGTTCTGAAAATAATTCAGGAGCGTCTCGAACATGAAGTGGGCTGCTTCAAAGCAGCGGCAGTGAAGATTGCCAAGGGTTTAAATGGCTCCGCAGTCGCATGTCGGTGCCGTTGGCGGGAAATTGAGTTGAAACTTCCGCCGGTTCGGGTGTGTTGGGCGAACATTTGTTTAGGCGAACCCGAGGCGTCGGGCTGAGACCGGGACACGATCCGTCCCCAAAGCCTTCGAACCTGATGCGGTTAGCACCGCCGAAGGGAAAACGGGATTCGCTCTCCTTTGGATGACGGATCCGGAACTCCTGACGGCGTTGGTGGCCGCGGCCCTTTCACACCAACTCCTCATGTCCACCTCCGCCACCAAGACCGAAGCCGCCGACTCGTCGGCCAACCGCCGCGAGTTTCCCGCGTCCACCCGCGTTTACATCACCGGCAGCCGCCCCGACATCCAGGTGCCGATGCGCGAGATCGCGCTCTCGCCCACCAAGCTCCCCAACGGCACCGAGGTCCCCAACGAGCCGGTGCGCGTCTACGACACGTCCGGCGCCTGGGGCGATCCCGCCTTCCATGGCGACTCGTCGCAGGGCCTTCCCAAGATCCGCCTTCCCTGGATCCTTGAACGCGGCGACGTGGACCAGGTCGAGGGCCGTGAGATCAAGCCGATAGACGACGGTTACCTCTCCGAACAACACCGCGCCCAGGCCGAGGCCGAGGGCCGTCGCAATCCGATCAAGTTCTTCGATCGCAGTCAGAACAAGGTCCTCCGCGCCAAGCCCGGCAAGATCGTCACCCAGCTTCAATACGCGAAGGCCGGCATCATCACGCCCGAGATGGAATTCATCGCCATCCGCGAAAACATGAAGCTTCAGCGCTCGCGCGAGTTGCTCGAAATGACCGAGGAGGGCCCGCGCAATTCCCTCTGGCGTCAGCATGGCGGACAATCCTTCGGCGCCGCGATCCCGAAGGAAATCACCCCCGAGTTCGTCCGTTCGGAAGTGGCCCGCGGTCGCGCGATCATTCCGGCCAACGTCAACCATCCCGAGCTCGAGCCGATGATTATCGGCCGCAACTTCCTCGTTAAGATCAACACCAACATCGGCAACTCCGCGGTGGCTTCGTCCATCGACGAAGAGGTCGAGAAGATGCGTTGGTCCGTCAAATGGGGTGGCGACACGCTGATGGATCTCTCCACCGGCAAGAACATCCACCAGACCCGCGAGTGGATTCTCCGCAATTGCCCCGTTCCTGTGGGCACCGTTCCGATTTATCAGGCTCTCGAAAAAGTCGGCG
>JANJTQ010000194.1 GCA_024711005.1 Opitutaceae bacterium
GACGGGGAAGACGCCGACTTACGTGGCGGTCTCGGGGCGCACGACCAGCTAGGGAGAGACGACGCCGGGGTTGGTATTATAGAATGAATACAACCAGTCCCACTTGGGGGCGAGACCGGAGGTGCCCCAGTCGGGTGAATAGGGCGAAGGGATAATGCCGGCTCCCTTTAACGGGGAGGCGTTCCAGTTGGACGACGATTCGAAGGAGTGGGTCAGGTCTTTGCGCAGGCCCCCCTTGAGCGTGTCGGTGAGGAGGCCCTGGCTGAGACGGGTGAAGTTGTGGAACGAGGCGCGTTGCTCTTCGTTGGTAATGGAAGGAGTGAGCAGCGGAACCTGCCGTAAATCGATGACTCGCCCGACTTTGGTCACGGCATCGGTATCGTTGACGGCGGGGTAGTCCTGCCAGTCTGGCACGAGTTCGATGCCCGAGCGGGAGGCGGTCATGAGCCGGAGCCGGGCCTTGTCGGACGACGACGGGTCGATTTGACCGGCGTGCGGATCGGCAAGCGAATAGGAGGCCTTGGTTCCTTCGTCGCCGACCCACCAGGCGTAACGGCCAACAGTTATCGAGGTGGATCCGGAGCCAAGCCCGGGGACGGACGAGGCGGGGACCTCGATGTTTTTTATCGGGGCGACCACGTAGCGTTCGGTGGCCGCTTCGCCGTTTATGGGTTCGGTGCCGGCGGTTCCGGGGCCGACGAGGAGCACTGCTTTTTGTCCGGAGGATTTGATTTCGAGATTGGCATACGCTCCGGGTATCCAGTCCGCGGGGGCGGTGGGATTGAGGCCGGCGGCCGCCCAATTGACCGGTGATCCGGGGGTGAAAGGTGCAAGCCCGGCCGCATTACGAGCATCGGCATTGGACGTGGCGATCAAGCCGCTTGCATCGGTGGTGAAAGTGCGGTCCTCGTTGCCGCTGACCAGCCAGTTGAGGAGGACCGGGCTGGGGGTTTCCTCGTAAATGGATTTCGCGGGCACGGCATAGGAAGCGCCCGCGCGGCCCCAGACGCCGGTCCACCAGCGGGTGCCGCTTTGTATGGACGAACCGGATACGGGAGAAAGGCCGTTGGCGGTTCCGTTCACGGACGTGGTGTTTTGGGCGGGCGAACCGGCCGTCAGACGCGTGCCATCCGCGGTGCTGGCGATGTCCGCCGTGGCGGTTACGCGTTGGTCCGGGCCGGTGTATTTCTGCAACTGGCCAAGGGCGATGTTGAGCGCCATGAGCGCGTTCTGGCGGGCTTGGGAAAGGCTTTGATTGTTTGAGGCGACCTGCGTTTCGACGCGCGTGAGGCTGGCGAGCGAGACGAGCAGTAGGACAAGGAACGCCAGCAGTGTGATCGTGATGAGCAGGGCAAAGCCGCGCGATCCACTCCGGCGTCCGGGCTTGATGGAAATGTAATAGGGGTAATCTTTACGCATGGTCGAAAGCGAAGACCGGGTTGCTGTCGATGCCCCGGTTAGATTGGAGAAACCGGGGGGAGTGTGACCTCGGCGGGGAGAGAGGTTGGCAGTGCTAAAACGAGAAGCGGGACAGCGACTTTCATGACGGCAGTACAAATTCAGGGACGGCAGCCGGCGTATTCAGGAGATGGCGACGTTGCTTGAAGAGTGTGACGATCAGTTCGCCGAAGAGCGTGTTGGCCCAGGCAAACCAAGGGCGGGTGAAGCGGTGAGGATCGTCGGCATCGAACGATTCATGCATGAAGCCCGTCCCGGCGTGGGTGGCTTTAAGCTGGTTCAGGCAGTGCCGGATTTCCCCGTCCTTGAGCGCGGTGAGTGCCTGCATGGAAAGGGCCATCGGCCAGATCGTGCCGGGGCCGGTGTGTGGGCTGCCGATCCCGGAGGCCGCTTTGCCGGCGACGAAATGAGGGTTGTCCGTGCTCAGGCAGAACGCGCGGGTGCGCAGGTAGCGTGGCTCGTCCGGCGAGCAGAACCCGAGATAGGGCAACGAGAGAAGCGACGGGACATTGGCGTCATCCATGAGATGAACGCCGCCGAGGCCGTCGACTTCGTAGGCCCAGATCTCTCCATGGCGGGGGTGGTGGACAACGGCATGGGTTTCCAGTGCGTGGGTGATCGTCTCGGACTGCCGGTGGGCCTCGATGGCGAGGGCATCGCAGTGAAGCGCGGCGAGCAGGCGGGAGAGGTTGTTCAAGGCGACGGCGATCATCGCGTTGGCCGGAACCAGAAAAGGGAACCGCACCATGTCGTCGGACGGACGGAATCCGCAGCGGATCAGTCCGCAGTTGCGGCTCGGCAGGCCATAGCCGTCGTTGGGCAGGCCGGAACCGCCGGGACGCTCGAACGAGTAAGGGGAACGCTCCGTGCCTTCGCCCGCGTTTTGTTCGACTCGGATCACATGGAACGCGTTCTCGACGGCGCGGCGCCACGCATCGTCGAACGGAGAAAGGTCGCCGGTGGCGACCCAGTAGGCGTGCGAGAGCCGGAAAAAATAGGCGAGGCTGTCGATCTCCCATTTGCGTTCGTGAACGCCGGGTTTCATCTCGGTGCGATCGGTCTGCCAGTGGCCAAGGATCGGTTCGCGGTAAAAGGCGTTGGCGTAGGGATCGAGCAGGACGCACTTCGCCTGGCGGCGGATGACGCCGGCGATCATCAACCGCATGGCTTCGTCGGAGGCGGCGAGCGAGAGGAAGGGCCAGACCTGCGCGGCGGAGTCGCGCAGCCACATCGCATCGATATCGCCGGTAATGACGTAGGTGTCGGGCGGACCATCGGCGTTCCGATGGAAGTCGATCGTGGTGTCGGGGGTATTGGGAAGGCAGTTGGCGAACACCCACGCCAGCTCGGGATCCTCGATGCCGCCCCGGACCTCGTCGATGAGCGACTCGAGCGCGGCGCTGCGGAAGCGTCGATCGGTGACGGAAGGTCGTTGTGAGGGCAGGGCGGGCATGGGAGGGGTTTGAGAGAAGACTCAGCTCACGCGAGACCCGCCGCCTTTGGAGGGCGGCGGGCAAGGGGAGCGGGAATAAACTGGCGTCGGATAGGCCCGGATCAGGCGACGCGTGACGCGCGAGCCTGGCGGCGAACGGCGGCGAAACCGAGCAGGCCGGCACCCGCGAACAGAGCGTAGGTGGACGGCTCGGGGATGACTGAGTAGCTCAACATACCGGAGGCTTCCGAGAAAGTGAGGCCGGCTCCGTTGGTCCAGGTGACCTCGTCGGGGTTCTGGCTGA
>JANJTQ010000055.1 GCA_024711005.1 Opitutaceae bacterium
GCGACCAGGCGGTGGCGGGCTCGAGCAGCCACTCGGTGGCAAACTCGCGGACGGCCCCGTCGATGTCGCCCAGGCGAAGACGGGCGAATCCGAGTCCGAGGTAAACGGCACCGCGTTGCGGTGCGAGCTGGGCGGAGTGAAGAAAGTGTTCGGCGGCGGAGGCGGGATCCGGGTTCAGGAGCAACCAGCCGAGATTGTAGTGGGCGTATTCAAGATCCGGATTCGCGACGAGGGTTTGCTTGAGCAGCGAGATGGCGGTTGTTGGCGAGGAGGTTTGGACGTCGGGGAACGGGTGGCCGGTGGCCAGGTGGGCCGCGAGGAGGTGCGGGTAGTACGGATCGGCGGGGACGAAGGCGGCGGCGCGGCGGAGCGATTCGGCGTAACCACCGGGGTCATTGACCGAAACGTGATCGAGCGCGTTGGCGAAGGCCGCGCGGGCGGCGAGATCCCGGGCGGAGGCGATCAGCGCGGGAACGAGGAGCAACGCGGCGCCGAGCAGGACGAGGCGCGGTCGGAAAGTATTGGCCGTCAGGTCCTCCTTTGGCCGGGAGGGGGAGGTCCAGGCGGCGAGGTGGGCGGCGGCCAGCACGGCGAAGACGGGCGTGGCGAAGGGGTGATCGAAGAGCAACACGGTCACGGCGGCCGTGAGGCCGGAGGCGAGTGCGACGCGTTCGTTTGTCCAGGGCGTGGCGCGCAGCCTTGCGGCGGCTCCCGCGATAATGAACAGGCCGGCGATCAGTCCGATTGCGCCGAGCGTGGCCCAGAGTTGCACCGGGGTGTTGTGGAGTTGAAGGACGTTGTCGGCGGTTCCCGGCAAATCGGCGCGCACCCGGGGAAAGACGTGGGGAACGGCTCCCGCTCCCCAGCCGAGCAAGGGACGTTCGGCACCGAGGCGGAGACCGCCGACCAGCATCGCGGTGCGCTGATCGTTGCTTTCGCGGGCGACCGAGCTCCAGCGTCCGTGAAGCACGAGATCGCGAAGGCGGGCATTGGACGCGACCGTGCCGCCGGCGAGTACCGCGACCAGCATGACAAAAACCAGAAAGCGCCGACGTTGCAGGAGAATAATCGCGGCCGCAATCGTGGCGGCGGCGGCGAGCGCGAGTACGGCGCCGCGGCTGCCGGAGGAGACCGCGGTGAGGACGGCAAGGACGGCCCCAAGAATAAACAGATCGCGAGAGCGTCCGGTTTCCCGGGCGGCTCCGGCGGCGAACCAAGTGGCGGCGAGCACCGCGACGCTGCCGGTGATATTGGCATGGCCGAAAGGCTGGGCGTTGCGCGAGTTGAGGCGGGCGAAACCATCCCAAGGCTGAAGCCAGAGCAAGAGACTCGCGACGAGGATGATCCCCAGCAGCAGTCCGCCGAGGCGCCAGGTGCGGGTGGCATTGGCGGGGTTCAGCGCGGGGAGCAGGGCGAAGGGCAACGCGCAGGCACCCAAGAGCGGAAGAAGGTGGGGAAGCACAACACCGCGCAGCGGACTGGCGAAGGCGGAAACGGTTGCGGTGACGGCCAGCAGGCCGAGGCCGGCGTCAAGGAGTCCGCCGAAGCGCGCGTCGGTGCGATTTAGCCCGAGACGATAGAGTGCGACGCCGACGGGCAACAACCAGGCGGCGGTGGCGAAGCCCGCCCAAGGCCAGGCATGGATGCGGGTGGAGGACGGCGGCAGGAGCGAAAGCCCGAGGATGAGCGCGCAAGCGAGCGCCGCGATGAGGCTGCAAACAGGGCGGGTGGCGGAGGGCGCGGAGGACGTCACGTTCAGGCGGACGTTGGCGGGCGGATCACGGGATCGGAAGTCGAAACATTGACCTCGCGTTGGGAGAGCGACGGAGGCTTCGGAGGCGGCGAACCGGGGTTCGCCGTCCAAAGCGGCGAGAGCTCGCCGCACTCCATAACGGAAGCGCATTCCATGACGGAAGCGTGATCACGTGAGCAGGCGTCGCAGGTAGCCGGCGTAACGGGATTTGCCATGGAGGTTGATGGCCGCTTCCACGCCGGCGCGGTCGATCCAGGCCTGACGATAGGCGATCTCTTCAAGGCAGGCGATCTTCAGGCCCTGGCGTTGTTCGATCACTTGGACGAAGAGGCTGGCGTCGAGGAGCGAGTCCGGGTTGCCGGTGTCGAGCCACGCGGTGCCTCGACCGAGAATCTCGACCCGGAGATCGCCGCGATCGAGATAGGCGCGGTTGAGATCGGTGATTTCCAGTTCGCCGCGGGCGGAGGGCTTGAGTCCGCGGGCGATCTCGACGGCGTCCCGGTCGTAAAAATAGAGGCCGGGAACGGCGTAGTTAGATTTTGGATTCACGGGTTTCTCCTCGATTGAGACGACCCGGTTGTCCGGCGAGAGTTCGACGACGCCATAGGCATGCGGCTCGGCGACATGGCAGCCGAAGATCGTGGCTCCGGAGCGATCTTCGCCGGCGGACTGTAGAATCGAAGCGAAGTCGTGGCCGTAAAAAAGATTGTCGCCGAGGACGAGCGCGCAGGGTTCGCCACGGAGGAATCCGCAGTCGGCGGCGATGGGGAAGGCCTGCGCGAGGCCGTCGGGGCGCGGTTGTTCGGCGTAGCTGAGCGTGAGTCCGAATTGAGAGCCGTCGCCGAGGAGGCGGGTGAAGAGCGGCAGGTCGGCGGGGGTGGAGATGACGAGGATATCCCGGATGCCGGCCAGCATGAGCACGGAGAGCGGATAGTAGATCATCGGCTTGTCGTAGATCGGCATGAGCTGCTTGGAGGCCGAGAGGGTCAGGGGGTAGAGCCGGGTGCCGGAGCCGCCGGCGAGGATGATGCCTTTACGAGTCATGGAGCGTGGGGATTTTTTAACCGCGAAGGGCGCGAAGAGGGCGCGAAGCTTAAGGAGTGGAGAGGATGATGCGTTGCCATTCGAGGCGACTGTGGGAGCCGCCGATGAGGCGGGATGCGTCATCCTTGTAGAGGACGGGATCGGACATGGGTAGGGGATGGGTTCTTGGCGTATCTTCGCGCTCTTCGTGGTTGATCTGATTTTTCTTTAACCGCGAAGGGCGCGAAGAGGCGCGAAGTTTGGTGGTTATTGCGGTTGCCAAGTGCGAAGGGCGGCGCGGATCGCGTGGTGGATGGGCGTGAGCGGAATGCCGGCGGAGATGATTTTCGACGAGTCGAGCAGGCAGCTGGAGCGCGGAGTTTTGACGGTGGTGCGCATGAACTCGGATTCGTCGGTGAAGAAGGCGAAGGACTTGGCGCATACGCCGCTTTCCTGAATGAGGGCGACCACCTCGCGTGTGGTGATCGGTCCGGGATTGGTGACGTTGTAGGTGCCGAAGGGGATGCGCTTGTCCCAGCAGGCAAGGGTGGCGGCGGTGAATTCCTGGAGTTCGGACAAGGAATTGGCGACGTCCAGCAGGCGGTCGTACCGCATGAGTTTGCTCAGATAATTGCGGGGACCGTCATACCGGTCGAAGGGAATGCGTAACCGCCAGATGAATACGTTCGGCCGGCCGGCCAGCACCTCTTCGCCAAGGGCCTTGCTGCCGCTGTAGAAGGAACAGTTGTTTTGGCGGAAGGTGAAGTTGGGTTCGTCGTTTTCGGTGAAGCCGCCTCCATCCGGCCGGGCTCCCGTATAGATGCAGCCCGAGGAAACGTGTCCCCAGGGAATGCCGGCGGCCTCGCAGGCCTGGGCGATGAGACCGGGGAGGACGGCGTTGCCGGCGAGGCAGTCGGTTTTGTGGAGTTCACAGGCGTCCACATTGGGTTTTCCCGTGTAGCCGGCGGCGTTGATGAGAAACGTGGCCCGGTCGGCGCGGAGCGCCGCGGCGAGAACGGCGGGATTGGAGTAGTCGAGTTCGGCGCGACGCACGCCGCGATAGGGAATGCCGCGCTGCGTGAGCAGGCGTTGGTAGGCCTGGCCGACGTAGCCGCTGGCTCCGAGCAGATAAAGCATGGCGAGGGTGTGGACGGAATGGGCGTGGGTTGCAGCCCCAAAAACGTCGCGGATGAAATTCCATCGCGATGAACCGGCATTTCCGGACCGGCGCTTGACCGGGTGGACGAGCGGAGGGCATCTTGCCGACATGAATTGTGTCACTCTGACAACAGGTCCGCGGGCTGGCGGGCAACATGGCGGGACGGAGGTCCTCGCATGAGGATCGGGACCGAAGGAGGCGAGGAGGGCGGGGCTCGTGTAGAGAGTGTGAGCGAGTTCACCCGCCGGGTTAAGACCGTGCTGGAATCGCAGGTGCGTCCGGGATGGGTGCGGGGGGAAGTATCCAATTTGCGAATGCAGGCGAGCGGGCATGTTTACTTTTCGCTCAAGGACGCCGGCGCGCAGTGGTCGGCGGTATTGTTCCGCGGCGAGGCGGCCCGGCAGACGGTCAAGCTGCGCGACGGAACGCAGGTGTTGGTTTACGGAGAGATTTCGGTGTACGAGGCGCGGGGCAATTATCAGCTGATCGTGCGCGCGGTGATCGAGGACGGCGTGGGCCGGTTGCAGCGGGAATTCGAGGCGCTGAAGCGACGTCTGGCGGCCGAAGGGCTGTTTGCGGCGGAGAACAAGGTCGCCGTTCCGGAGATGCCGAGGGTGGTCGGGTTTATCACGTCGCCGACCGGGGCGGCGGTGCAGGATTTTTCGAGGATTCTCATTCGGCGCGGCTGGCGCGGGCGAGTGGTGGTGCTGCCGGTCAAGGTGCAGGGCGAAGGCGCCGCCGCGGAGATGGCGGCGATGGTGGAATATGCGGACGGGCTTCGCCGCGGAATGACCAATGAACAATGTCCAATGATCGATGAAGCGGAGGGCGGAACCGAGGCGCTGGCGCGCCCTGCTACCGATAGGGAGCCGTTCTTCGATCTGTTGGTGATCGGGCGCGGGGGCGGGTCGTTGGAGGATTTGTGGGCGTTCAACGAGGAGGTGTTGGTGCGCGCCGTGGCCGCCTGCCGGATACCGGTGGTGTCAGCGGTGGGGCACGAAATTGATTTTACGTTGTGCGATTTTGCGGCGGATGTGCGCGCGGAGACGCCGAGTGCGGCGGCGGAGCTGATCTCCAGCCGCTTTGTGGCGACGACCGAGAAAGCGACGCGACTGGCGGAGGACTTGAATCATCATGTCGGCGTGGCGATGGAGGCGGCGGGCGAACGGCTGGACCATGCGCGGTCGAGGCTGCGATTGCTGGCGCCCTCGGCCCAGATCGAGCGCGGTTATCTGCGACTCGATGACATGGCGAACCGGATGTCGGCCGCATTGGGAGCGACGGTGCAAGGACGGAGACAACGGCTGACGGAAGTCGCGGCGTTGTTGCGCGAGCGTTCGCCGCAGCGGCGCGTGGAAGCGGAGTCGCAGCGGCTGCTGGCGTTGTGGAAGCGCTTGCAGGCGGCGAGTCCGGCCTCGGTGTTGAATCGCGGTTTTGTGATCATACGCGACGAAGCCGGGAAGCCGGTGCAGAAAAAAGCAGCCGTCCGGAAAGGGCAGCGGTTGCGAGCGCAGTTTGCCGACGGCGAGGCGGGGTTGACGGCGGACTGAGGCGGCCACCGGCTGTGCGGGCGGAACTACACGGCGTCTTCGAGGCCGGGTTTCTTCATCTGGCACTCGAGCGCGCCGATAAAGTCGTTCCAGGTTCGCAACTGGTCGGGATCGTCGTCGACCAGGTGTTCGGCGTTCATTCGGCGCCAGAACGGCAGCGCTTCGCGGGTGGGATGAACGATGTGCACGTGAAGGCCGGCGAGTTTCAGAGCGCGGAGAAACTGGCGTCCGGCCCCCGCATACGGACGCGTTGCCCGCAGATAGACGATCGCGACGTCGGATTCGCCACGGGGTTCAAGACGCGAGCGCGGATCAATCAGACCAAGGTTAACGAACTGCTCCAGGATTTGAGCGGGTGAAACGTGCATGGTCGTCCGGGGTTGACCGCAGTTTCCGAGCGTCGGTCCGCGGGCTCAATGCTGCGGACCTCGGCGCCTGCAAGTAGCAGCGAACGCGTCGGTGCTATTGCGCTTCGTAATATGCCCGCCGAAGCCGGGGCTTCATTGGAACCACCGACTCACTGACGGTGGTTCCGGGCCCATATCCGCCGAATCGACGCTCTATTGGGCGGGAACAGCGGTGCGTGAGCGGGCGCGTTCGGCTTGAACGGCGGCGAGGGCGTGGGGGCGCAGGTCGGCGGTGTCGGCGGGGGTGAGTTCCTTCGGGGTGAAGGAGGTCGGGATCTCGTCGGCGGCGAAGAGCTGCAGATACCAGACGCAACCGGCGAGGTATTTGCCGGCGGCGTTGCAGTGAATGGCATCGAGTTTGAACTTCGGGTCGGAGCCGTCCTTTGGTTTGGACCAATGCCAGCCGCTGTTGAGGCTGGTGCGCTGGTCGGGGAGTTTGCCGGCGGGCGGGTTTTTGAAATCGAAGCTGGCGTCGGGAGTGAAGGACCAGCGCGAGGTCTTGCGGGCGAGGTTCATGGCGTCGCCAACCGGAAGGATGCGGAACCCGTTGGCATCGGCAAAGCCCCGGTACGTGTCGCGCAAGCCTTCGTACATTTTCAGCGGGGTGAAACCGTCGTCTTTTTGAAACCACGGGTGGTCTTCGCGGTAGGCCCAGGTTTGGTGAACGACGATTTCGGCGGTCGGCGAATATTTGCGGATGGCGGCGATGAGTTCGTCGGCGTGGGGCTGGAAGGTCTCGGGTTTGAAGCTGAGCTGGCTCCACTGCTGGATCGTGACGATATCCCAAGGTTGCGAAGCGAGGATTTCGGGAAGCGAGCGGCCGGAGTAAGGTTTGCCCTTCGGGTCGCCGGCTTCGGCCTCGCGGAGATGGCGCGCGTGGCGTTCGAGGGAGCAGCCGCCGAGGCTGGCGCGGTCGACCTTGAGTTGTTTGCCGCCCGCTTCGGAAATCTGGGAAAGGTATCCCAGGGCATCGTTGGAGAAACTGTTGCCGATGGTGAGCAGCTTGAGCGAGTCGCGTTCCGCGGCGTGCGCGGGGAGGACGAGCGCAACGGCGAGGACGAGCGATGCCAACAGCCCGGAGAGACGAGGGGAGGAAGAGTGCATACGCCGGGAACGCTGACGAACGCGGACCGGCAACGTCAAACCCGGGGCGCCGTCATCGGGGATATCCGACCGTTAGTAGTCGTGATGAACGCCGAAATAATCGGACGCACGCGTTCCATGCCCCCGACGATTCAGGAGCGGCGGCGGCGGGCGAATCCGCAGAGGACGGCGCTGACGAGTCCGGCCAAGGCGGCGGCGGTGGCGGGCTCGGGGATGGGGGTCACGGACGCCAAGGTGGAGCCGAAGCGGATTTCGTCGTAGACGCCGGCGTCGCCGACAGTGACAATACCGATGGCTTTACTTGACGAGAAATGAAATGTGCCGCTCGTCACAGTGCTGGTGGCCGTGGCGGTTACTGATGTGCCGACCAGCGCTGCTTCATCGCCTCCGGCCGAAAGAAAGTCCGCGAATTGAGCTTCCGTGAGGGCCCAGAGTGTCGCGACACCGGGGTTGGTGCTCGTGAGAGATTGGCCCACTCGTGTGAAGCGATTAATGATGATGTAGGTGGTGCCGGAGGCGAGAGGCCCGGTGCCGTTATTCGGTGCGGCGTTGGAGCCAAGAGCGCCGTAACCGATGGAGACATTGGCCGTGTTTGCCAAGGCGCGAGAATCAGCCCAACTCTGGAAATAACTGCTGGTGCTGTCGGCCGGCGTGTTACCAACCCGGATGACGGCTCCGTTACCGTTCGCGCCGCCCTGTGTATCAGTAAATTTTATGAGGTAGCTGCTCCACAACGTACCGGTAAATGCGGTGCCGCCAATGTTGATGTCTGAACCGATCACGTTGGTGTCGGAGGTGAACGCCAACGAGCCACCGCTGGTTTGTAATCCGGCGAACGCGAGACTCTCGCTTTGCAGGGTATAACCGGCGGTGCGAGGTGTCCCCGTGGTGCCGTCATAATAGGCCACGCCTTGGTCCAATCCGATGGTGTTCCCATTTGGAGTTTGTCCAGCGAGTGCGCTGCCGGTGTATCCGTTGAAACCT
The DNA here is from genome assembly GCA_024711005.1 of Opitutaceae bacterium. Classification (GTDB taxonomy): domain Bacteria; phylum Verrucomicrobiota; class Verrucomicrobiia; order Opitutales; family Opitutaceae; genus Rariglobus. The sequence goes on from JANJTQ010000055.1 coordinate 7,981, forward strand.
TCGTACACCCGCAGATTTGGGTCTGTCTGGGCGGAAACGACGGTGGCGAAAGAGAGCGCGACTGCCGCGGCGGCGATCGGCGCGAAGCGGGCAAATGCAGGGGAAATGAGTAGGGCTTTTCTCATGGCAGGGAGTTCACGGGCCGGGGCGTGCGGACCGCTTTATGCGGGCGATTTCCAGCCATATTCCCGGCGGCTGCAACCATGGAGTGGTATGAAAAACCGCAGAGGTAATCGGACTGCAAAACGTGGAGCGGTGCCTCGGCTCGTGCGTGTACGGAACGACTCGGACGCGGGCTGAAGCACCGCGCTACGCAGAGGTGCGGATCGTCGATCAAAGTTGGGGCGGTTTCACCCATTTTGCACCAAGCCGGTCGGATTTGACCGCAGTCTCGATGAAGGCCATGCCATCGACTCCTTCGTCGATGGACGGGAAGTCGAGGTCGTCGGGTAGTGGTTCTCCGGATACCTCGGCGGAGATCGCGCGGAAGGCCTCCCGATAGATGTTGGCAAACGCCTCCAGATAACCCTCGGGATGCCCGGCGGGCGTGCGGATGAACCGTTTGGTTTCCTCGCCGATGTAGCCGTTGCCACGGCCCCAGATTTCGGCGGGCTTGTCGGGGTATTTGACGACGAGTTGGTTGGGGTGCTCCTGTCGCCATTCGAGCCCGGCCAGGGTGCCGTAGATGCGGATATTGAGGTTGTTCTCTTCGCCGACGCTGATCTGCGACGCATGGAGAATGCCTTTCGCGCCGCCTTTGTAGCGGACGAGAATGTTGCCGTCGTCGTCGAGTTTGCGGCCCTTGACGAAGGTCGTCAGGTCGGCGCAGAGGGATTCGATTTCGAGGCCCGTGATGTAACGGGCGAGATTTTCGGCGTGGGTGCCGATGTCGCCGATGCAACCGGCGGCGCCGCTGCGTTTCGGATCGGTGCGCCAGGCTGCCTGCTTTTGTCCGGTGGCTTCGACCTGCGTGGCAAGCCAGCCCTGCGGATATTCGACGACGACCTTGCGCACATCGCCGAGATGGCCGGCGCGCACGAGGACGCGGGCCTGTTTCACCATGGCGTTTCCCGTGTAGTTGTGGGTGAGGACGAAGACCTTCTTCGTCTTCCGGACGATCGCGCGGAGTTTTTTGGCTTCGGCGAGGTTGAAGGTGACGGGCTTGTCGCAGACGACGTTGAAGCCGGCTTCGAGAAACA
>JANJTQ010000245.1 GCA_024711005.1 Opitutaceae bacterium
CGCATCGAGAAGAAGAAGTACAACCCCTTCCTCAAACGCCACACCCTGCACAAGGAAATCAAGTAACGCACTCCGCGTCTCATTTTAAAAAGCCGACCCGAAAGGGCCGGCTTTTTTTGTTTTCGAAAAAAGAGGGCCGGATCACGAATCATCCAAGCGTGCAGGTAGTACGCATACCGCCGCCCCCACAACTGCCGTCGATCAATCCCCGACCGACCGGGCGGGGATCAACGATGCGAAGAGCTCGTCGATTTAGACGATGAAGCCGAATGCTTATTCGACGGCGTAGACATGCCCGGGGAGGATTGGGATCGGCGAGCAAGTCTCCAGCTCTCCCGATGCTTGCGGATCCAATCGAGCAACGCCCGCTCAAAACCGATATCGTGCCCGAGCCGTTCAGACTCGATCCATTTATGCCTTAATATCTCCTCCCGTTCCGCCAAAAACTCCTGGTAAAGACTCGATTGCTTCACGAATTCCCGGGAGGACTTGTCGGACTCCGGGTGACGAGAGGGAGGAGGCATGACGGTCACGGCGTTTACGCAGCGCAGAACTGCCGGGATGTTGGGCGCCCCGAAACCGAATGACGGCAACCTTCGGGCGACGACCAAGCATGCCGTTGGGCGAAAATAACGCGGAAGCTGAAAAAGAGGCCGGTCTCGTTTTGCGGAAGCACCATCATGTCTTGGCTTAAAGTAGAATTGCGGCGGAGCCTGTCAATGCCTGCAAATCGCAGCCCACTCTTGCCTATCAATTACAAACGAAATCATTCCGTTAAGTCGCTGAAGGGACGCCTTTTTTCGAGAGCTGAAGCAAAATGGCGTCGCCAATTTCGCGAAAAATCACCGCGGCTGGACTCTCCGGAGAGCTGACAACGATCGGCTTGCCTGCATCGCCACCGGCACGGATCTCGGGAATGAGCGGTACTTGACCCAACAATACGGTGGCCAGCGAATCGGCGGTTTTCCGTCCGCCGCCTTCGCCAAAAATCGGGTGCTTTTCCCCGGCGGGATCGAGGAAGTAACTCATGTTTTCGGCCACGCCCAGCAGCGGAACGTTCACTTTCTGGAACATCAAACCGCCCTTGCGCGCCACATTGGTGGCGGCGGGTTGAGGAGTGGTGACGAGCACGGCCCCGTCGAGCGGGAGGGTCTGCACCAGCGAGAGCTGGGCATCGCCGGTGCCGGGCGGCAGGTCCACAAGCAGAATGTCCAGCTCTCCCCATTTCACGTTTTGAACGAATTGCTGGATCGTCTTCATGATCATCGGACCGCGCCAGACAACAGGCGTATTGTCGTCCACGAGAAAACCCATGCTCATGACTTTAACACCATGTTTCTCCATCGGCAGGAGGTTGTCGCCTTCAACTTGAGGACGACCGTCGAGACCGATCATGAGCGGCACGGAAGGTCCGTAGATGTCGCAGTCCATGAGCCCTACGCGACCGGGACGGCCTTGTGCGGTGAGCAACTGTGACAGCGCGCAGGCGAGATTGACGGCGAACGTACTCTTGCCGACACCACCCTTGCCGGATGCAATGGCGACCGCGTATTTGATGGTTTTCGGAGCGGCGGCGTTTCCACCGAGATTTCCGCCGGGAGCCGACGAAGGACGAGGGGCTTGAGCCACCGCCACGTCGATCACGGTGGATTTCACACCGGGGAGAGCACGCAGGCACTTGTCGACCTCCTGCTTAATGTGCAGCGGGACCTTCGGATCGGACGTGGTGAGCGCGAGAGAAACCTTGGCGATGTCTCCGTCGAGCACAGCCGAACGGACCAAACCGAACGACACGATGTCACGGCTGAATCCAGGATACTTCACTTGCTTAAGAGCTGTCTTGATGTCGTCGGGAGTCACGGTTGGTAGAAAGTTGGGAACGCGGGAGATTTTACGTTGTTAAGGAGGATGGGCGTGTAAATAGAAATGCCCTGCCGACCAGCAACTATCCCGTCCCTTTCCGCCATGCACAAATTGTTTCGCCTGCTTGCCCTCGCCGCGCTTTGCGCAGCTGTTCCGACATTCGCCCAGACTAATGTTCGCGATCTGCCTGACATTATCTTCCACAGCGACAGCAAAACCATCTCCGTGACCGTTTCAGGCACGACGCCCGAGCTGAACAACCTCGCCAATCTCGCCTTCAATGCTCACGGCCGGTACCGTCGGGTGGCCAGCGGCGGCAGCTTCACCATCAAGTTCGCGCCCGTCGCGACCAATCAAGTTCAGGTGACCGTGACCAAGGGCGGCACCGTGACACTGAACCAAGTCGTACAGGGCACCAGCACACGTAACGCATTGCTTCGGGCCGCGGACGCAGCGGTCACCGCCACCTCCGGGCTCAAAGGTTTCTTCGCCTCCCGCCTCGCGTTCATCAGCGAGTATTCAGGCAAATCCGAGGTGTTCACCGGTGACTTGTTCTTCGGCGAGGTTCGGCAGATCACCAAGGACAACGCCCATGCAATCACCCCGCGTTGGTCGCCGGATGGCGGCAAGATCCTCTACACGAGCTTCTACAAATCAGGTTTTCCCGATATCTTCCAGATCGATGTGCACAGCCTGCAGCGCTCGGTCTTCGTCAGCCTGAAAGGCACTAACAGCGGCGCACGGTTCAGCCCGAACGGATCTCAAGTCGCCATGGTGCTTTCCGGCCAAGGGAACCCGGAGATCTACGTCAGCAACGCCCAAGGACGAGGCATCAAACGCCGCACGCAAACCCCCACGGTGGAAGCCTCTCCCGCATGGTCCCCCGACGGTTCGCGGCTCATCTACACGTCGGACGCGGCGGGCGGCCCGCAGCTCTACATCATGCCGGCCGCCGGCGGTCGTCCCCAGCGCGTCCCGACGAACATCAGCGGTTATTGCGCCGAGCCGGACTGGAGCGCCGGCGATCCCAATAAAATCGCCTTCACCACGCTCATCGGACGCAGCTTCAAAATCGCGGTCCACGATCTGGCCAAACGAGGCCCCGCCAAGGTCGTTTCAAAGGCGCCGGCGGACGCAGTCGAACCCTCCTGGCTGGCGGACGGACGCCACCTCGTCTACACGGAACGCGCCGCGAACAGTCGCAGTATTTATATTCTCGATACAGAAACCGGAAAGAGAACCCGGCTGAGCCCCGCCGAACTCCGCCAGACCTCGCAGGCGAGCGTGTGGTTGCGGTAAGTTCGCACCGGGCCACACGAAAGACATCCCGGTCACCCACCTCCCGCAACGGAGATCAAAACGAGCAAGATCACCGTTTAGAAACGATTCACATAAAAAAGCCGCACCGGAGAATCCGGTGCGGCTTTTTGTCGGACGGGAAGGATCGGGGCGGTCGCCTCGTACTCAGGCGATCGCCTTGAGGTATTTCTCTTCGGCGGCGTCCCAGTCGACGACGTTCCAGAAAGCCGCGATGTAGTCGGGACGGCGATTTTGGTAATTCAGATAATAGGCGTGCTCCCAAACATCTAGGCCGATGACCGGCTTGCCCTCAATACCGGCGACCGCTTTGCCCATCACAGGGCTGTCCTGATTGGCGGTGGACCCAACGGAAAGCTTCTTGTCCGCCGTGACGACGAGCCACGCCCAACCGGAACCAAACCGGGTCGCACCCGCTTTGGAGAACTCTTCCTTGAATTTGTCGAAGCTGCCGAAGGTGGTGTTGATTGCCTCGGCCAGTTTTCCCTTCGGCGTGCCGCCCTTTCCTGGTCCGATGATCTTCCAGAAGAACGCGTGGTTGGCATGTCCGCCTCCATTGTTGCGGACGGCGGTGCGGATTGACTCCGGCACCTTGGACAGGTCGGAGATCAGGTCGCACACGCACTCGGGCGCGGTCACACCAGCGTCGGCGAGAGCCTTGTTGACGTTGGTAATATACGCTTGGTGATGCTTGGAATGATGGATTTCCATCGTTTTAGCATCGATATGCGGAACGAGGGCGTCGTAGGCGTAAGCCAGTTTAGGAAGTTCGTAAGCCATGTTGGATGGGGTTTGGTTCGTGTGATGGAAGGTGAGCGGGAAACGTGAGATAGGCCCCGATATGCGTCAACCTTGCGGGGCGGTTTTCAGGGATTCCCCTAACGTCCGCAGCAAAACCCACGCGGCAATTTATCGCCATAAAAGTGCACTTTGTTAATATAAGAGATTAAGGTTCACTTGGGGGTTAATACCTATTTTATGGCGGGAATACTACTGGCTGCTAACCCTATAGATGCTATGCGCTCATTTAATCTAGCCGAAGCCGTGCACAAGATCCCCAGTGCGTTGGAAGACATCCTTGTTCGTGGTGCATATCTGGAACACAGCGCGCGGGCACTTGAACAGAGCCGTCGCGAGCAGGAGTCCCGGCTCCAGACGATGCGAGCGAGTCAGCCCCCCTTTCTTTTTTTGCGGCCCAAGGGAACGCGAGAAGCGTTTCTTGCCGCAACCAACAACACCACGGCGGACTTGGAGGTTTTCGATCGGGCCTTGGCGTTGAACAAACGGCTCTCCGATCACCTTCGCGCCTGTTCCGAGGAAATGCTGGAGAAGTGGCTGGCCGCGTATTGCGAGGAGTATCAACTGGGACTGGCGGCCGCGCGCTTCGCGGAGGACTGGGAGAATGCGCTCACGCGCGCGACGGAACAAGCACAGGCATTCCTTAAGATTCTCGGGACCGCCCGCAACATGGCCCCGGCTGGCTATGATCGAGTCCGCGAAGTATTCTCTCCCGGCACCTACGAAGCGATCAACCAAGCCCATACCCTCGCCCTCAAGGTCGAGGCGGAAATCGCCGCGACTAACAAGATCGCCAAGGAACACGACAGCCTTCTAGGTAAAACCGTTTTCAATGATCCGATGCCCCGGCTGGAGCAAGAACCGTATGCATCCGTCGTCGCACAGATTTCCAGTCTTCCGCCCATGAGCGCGCAGATTGAATTCAATCGCGTGATCGCCGCCGTTGAAGATCTGATCAACCGAGAAATGGTCATCTTGCGTGAACGCATGCGCGAGTCCACCCACCAGCAGACCGGACGCACCGCGACCTACGTGCGCAACGCTTGGAACGTCCTGCACAACCACGCGGTGGCGCACAGCGTTGAGGTTGAACATATCGGCGCGGTCGTCGAACAAACGGAGCGCACCTACATGGCGCAATCCGCATTGGCTGCGAGCTGACACCCCGTTCGCGAAACCAACACCGAGACAACAGCCGGGACGCACCTCCGCTTCGATGCGCTCGCGCCCTTGGTAACGAGCAAACGCTTTAATCGATAATCGAATTCCCTCCGATCACATGGCGGTACAGATGTAAAGCTACCGCCCTATTCGCATCAACCGGCGGCGCCCAATTTTTTTTCCGTGAGCGGCAACATCACTCCACGGCGAAAGAGCGTCACTTGACCGGAGCTTGAGGAGACGACGATGGAGATGCACTCCGTCGCCACTGAAATCGCGGCTGCCGCTGCATGCCGGCTGCCCAAGCCGCTTGGCAGGATGTGGTCGCTATCCGCCGCCTGGATCAGACTGCCCGCCGAGGACACGACACCGTCGCCCCGGATGATGAACGCACCGTCAATGGAGGAAAACTCCTTCACCGTCTCGTCCATAAAAGGATTCAGGATGTTGCGGTCCTCCTCTTTGTATCCGTAGAACGGATTCAAAACGAGAGGCTTGATGAGTTTTTCCACCTTGGGAGCGTCGCCCAACACAAAGAGACATCCGACAGGCCTCCCCTCCCGCCCTTCAACAGCCAGCTCGGTGGCAATGGCGATCACCCGCTCAAGCACCTCGGGCTTCACGTCGTCGGGCATCAGATCTGCATGGCCGGTGAGCAGCGTCTGGAACTCGCGTTCAACGTCGACGATCACGACGGTGTCAAATTGGTTGCTGCCCGCGATTCCGCCCACGCAGCACACCCGATCGCTGAAAGAAATCATCCCGCGCGTCAGGGCCACGAACATCGCGCTGCGCAGCTGGGCAAGACGCCCCGCGGAGTAGGACCGCACTTGGATGACGCCGGCAAAATGCCCGTCCTCGTCATCGTCATCATCCAGCTCCACGAGGTTTCGCGTCACGAGGATGGTCTTGCTCTTGGGAAACCACGCACCCGGCTCGATCCCTCCGACAAAGGTGTCGCCAAATACCATGATGGCACCGCAGGCCGCGCCCTTGGCCACCCGATCGGCTTCATGGATCATGAGGCGATTGATACGATTCTGCTGGGCCTGAACCGGCTTCGCCAGAATACCGCCGAACCCGGCCACCAGCCGATCAAATACATCGCCGGTCGTGGGCGCCTGCAAGACGGCGCGCACAAGATCCTCGTCCTTCAGCAATCGGGCGATCGAGGCGAGCAACTGCAGGTAATCGCGCGCCTTTTCGTCGGCCAGCAACATGAAGATCAGATGGATCTTCTCTTCGTCGACGGTGTTCTCGTTGTGGATGCCTTCGCGACTGCGCCCAATGGCAAGAATGTAGCGACGGCTCATCTTCACGCGAACGTGAGGCAGGGCGACACCTGCACCGAGGTAGGTCGTCATCGTGCTTTCACGCTGCATCAGACCGCGCAGCAACGCATCTTGCCGAAGATCGGGGAATTTACTGGCGGACACCGCAAGGAGCTCGGTCAGAGCGCCCTTCATGTCCGTGCTCCGCAAATCGATAATGCGGCTCCGGGCGATGATCTTATCGAGTTTCATCGGGATTCGCCTCGATCAAGCCGCGACCCCGGGGTCACTTCTCCCACTCAAGAGCGCCCTTCTTCACTTCGTAGAAAAGGCCAAGGACCAACACGCCGAGGAAAAAGAGAACCGGTCCGAGAATCGACAAATTGTTGGCGAGAAAATCGCGATATATAAACGCCCACGGAATCAGGAAAACAACCTCGATGTCGAAGAGGATGAACAGCATCGCGGTGACGTAGAACTTCACCGAAAAACGCGTGTGCACAAGGCCGTCGGCCTTCACGCCGCACTCGTAGGCCGTGTCGGTAATCGCAGTGTCCCGCTTGCGTCGTTCGCCGAGCAAATGGCTCACGCCAACAATCAATCCGGCCAGGCCGGTGGCCAGAATGAGTTGAATGAGAAGCGGCAGATACGCGTCGGACATAAGATTACAGGGCTAGAAATGGGCGCATGACGTGGAGTGAGACAAGGGGATTTTGCATCAATTCCCCACGTAGACGAATTTCGCGTCCGAAGTCTTGCGCGAGCCAACACCCAAGATGGACGCGAACTCCAGTGTGCGGATCTCATCCGCAATCGGCTGGAACCCGCCACGCGTGCGATGTCCGTTGATACGCTCCTGCATAAGCGCATCCAGCAACACCGGGTCGGTGCCAAGCCAGAGCAGCGGCTCGGAAATCGTATAGAGCGAGTTAAACCACGGCCCGCCGATAAACTGATACCGTTCCAGGCTCGCCAGCGTGAACATCCAGGTCCCCCTCAACTCGGGGATGGCGCTCATCTCCGC